>NZ_JBFTRB010000009.1:0-162532 GCF_056399305.1 Arthrobacter sp. 01N444 | reverse complement strand
GCGATGGAACATAACCTGGGCCTGACCTGCGATCCGATCGGCGGGCTGGTCCAGGTCCCGTGCATCGAACGCAACGCGATCGCCGCCGCCAAGGCCATCAACGCCGCCAAGATGGCGCTCTGGGGCGACGGCACGCACCGGGTCTCCCTCGACGAGGTCATCGTGACCATGCGCGAAACCGGCAAGGACATGTCCTCCAAATACAAGGAAACGGCCATGGGCGGCCTTGCCGTCAACGTCGTCGAATGCTGAAGGAAAGAGAACTAATGACACTGGCACCAGAAGGCCGGAAGATGCTGCGCATTGAGCAGCGAAACGCGGCCACACCGGTGGAACGGAAGCCGGAATGGATCAAGGCCAAGGTCCAGATGGGCCCCGAGTTCGTCCAGCTCAAGAACCTCGTCAAGAAGGAAGGCCTCCACACCGTGTGTGAAGAGGCCGGCTGCCCGAACATCTTCGAGTGCTGGGAAGACAAGGAGGCCACCTTCCTGATCGGCGGCTCCGAATGCACCCGGCGCTGCGACTTCTGCCAGATCGACACCGGCAAACCCTCCCCCGTGGACATGTTCGAGCCCACCAAGGTGGCCCGCTCGGTCCAGGCCATGGCGCTGCGCTACGCCACCGTGACCGGTGTGGCCCGCGACGACCTCGCCGACGAGGGCGTCTGGCTGTACGCGGAGACGGTCCGCAAGATCCACGAACTGAACCCGGGCACCGGCGTCGAACTGCTGATCCCGGACTTCTCCGGCAAGCCCGAGCACATCGCGGCGATCTGCGACTCCAAGCCCGAGGTGTTCGCCCACAACGTCGAGACCGTGCCCCGGATCTTCAAGCGGATCCGCCCGGCGTTCCGCTACGACCGCTCCCTGGACGTCATCACCCAGGGCCGCAAGCTCGGCATGGTCACCAAGTCCAACCTGATCCTCGGCATGGGCGAGACCCGCGAGGAAATCTCCGAGGCGCTGCGGGACCTGCACGAGGCCGGCTGCGACCTGATCACCATCACCCAGTACCTGCGCCCGTCCGAGCGGCACCTGCCGGTGGACCGCTGGGTCAAGCCGCAGGAATTCGTGGACCTGCAGCACGAAGCGGACGAGATCGGCTTCCTGGGCGTCATGTCCGGGCCCCTGGTGCGTTCCTCCTACCGCGCCGGCCGGCTCTGGGCCACCGCGATGCGCAAGAAGGGCTGGGAAATCCCGGCCGAACTCGCGCACATCGAAAGCTCCGGAAGCACCCGCCAGGAAGCCAGCTCGCTGCTGGCAGCTACGGCCTGAACAACCCAACCTTGATGCCCAAAACCTGATACCCAAAAACCTGATGCCCAAAAAATCTGATGTTCAGAGAGGACCAATGATGTTCCCCATCAGAATAGAAATCATCCCTTCCGGGGGAATCGTTGAGCGCGTCACGGACCTGGTGCCGTTGACCACGACGCTCACGGTGACGTGCCTGCCCCATCACGGCATCGAGCGGACCATGCGCACTGCCGTGCAGCTTGGTGTGCTGGGCTACACCGTCATCCCGCACCTCGCCGCGCGGACCCTGCATGACCGGGCCGAGCTGACCGGAATCCTCCGCGACTGCGATGCCGCCGGCATCCGCGAGGTCTTTGTCATCGGCGGGGACCGGAAGCAGCCGGCCGGCCCGTATGAGTCCGCCCTTCCTCTGCTGGAGGACATCGCGCAGTACACAGGCGGGTTGATGCGGGCAGGCATTGCGGGCTACCCGGAGGGCCACCCCTCCGCCGGCCCCGTGGAGGTGCTGGACGCCCTCCTGGCAAAACAGCACCTGGCCTCGCACGTTGTGACCCAGATGTGCTTCGCCCCGGAGAAAATCCTTGATTACGCGGCGCTCCTGCGCCGCGAAGGCGTTGAGCTGCCCATCTGGGCAGGGGTGGCGGGGTCCGTGCCCCGGACCAAACTGGTCTCGCTGGCTACGCAGATCGGCGTCGGAAGTTCCCTGAAGTTCCTGAGCCGGAAGGGCCCGCTGGCCCGCAAACTCCTGAGCGGCGACCACTACTCGCCGCAAAGCCTGGTGTCCGGGCTGGAAAACCAGCCTGGCAACCTCGCGGGCATCCATCTCTACAGCTTCAACAGCCTTGACTCGGTTCCCGGCGGACCGGGTCAGGCGCCCATCTCAGCAGCACTCCAGACAGCATTGATTCGAGGAGCAGCACGTGACAACTGAAACCGTAACTTCCCACCAGGAACCGCATCTTGAGCGGCAGCTCAGCAACCGGCACATCCAGCTGATCGCCATTGGCGGCGCCATCGGCACCGGCCTGTTCATGGGCTCGGGCAAAACCATCTCCGCGGCCGGACCCTCCGTCATCTTCGTCTATATGATCATCGGCTTCATGCTGTTCTTCGTGATGCGAGCCATGGGCGAGCTCCTGCTGAGCAACCTGAACTACAAATCCTTCAGCGACTTCGCAGCGGACCTCCTCGGGCCCTGGGCCGGCTTCTTCACCGGATGGACGTACTGGTTCTGCTGGGTGATCACGGGAATCGCGGACGTCATCGCCATTGCCGGCTACTCCAAGGAACTCTGGCCGGGGCTGCCGCTGTGGATCCCGGGCCTGGCCACCGTGGCCATCCTCCTGCTCCTGAACCTCACCACGGTGAAGGCGTTCGGCGAGACGGAGTTCTGGTTCGCGCTGATCAAGATCGTCGCTATCGTGGCGCTGATCGTGGTGGGCCTGTTTATGATCTTCAGCGGGTTCCAGTCCGATGCCGGCCCTGCCAGCTTCACAAATCTGTGGAGCCACGGCGGATTCTTCCCGAACGAGTTCATGGGTTTTGTGGCCGGCTTCCAGATCGCCGTGTTCGCTTTTGTGGGCATTGAGCTGGTGGGCACCACCGCCGCGGAGGCCAAAGACCCGGAGAAGAGCCTGCCGAAGGCCATCAACTCCATCCCGATCCGAGTGCTGCTCTTCTACGTGGGCGCCCTGATCATCCTGATGTCTGTCACTCCCTGGACCCAGTTCCAGGCTGGCCACAGCCCGTTCATCGCCATGTTCTCCCTGGCAGGGCTCGGAGCCGCGGCAACGATCGTGAACCTGGTGGTGCTCAGCTCGGCCATGTCCTCGGCCAACTCCGGCATTTACTCCACGTCGCGCATGGTCTACGGGCTGGCCCAGGAGGGCGACGCGCCGTCAGTCTTCAGCAGCCTGTCCCGGCGTAAGGTCCCGCAGAACGCCCTGTTCCTGTCCTGCGTCCTCCTGCTCTCCGGCGTGGTGCTGATGTACGCCGGACAGGACATCGGCAAGGCCTTCGACATGGTGACCACCGTGTCGGCCGTCTGCTTCGTGTTCGTATGGTCCATCATCTTGGCCAGTTACGTGGCCTTCCGCCGTCGGCGCCCGCACCTGCATGACGCGTCCAAGTTCCAGATGCCCGGCGGAATCCCCATGGTCTGCGTGGTCTTCGCGTTCTTCGCCTTCGTCCTCTGGGCGTTGACCACGCAGCCGGACACACTTCTGGCACTCCTGGTAACGCCGGTCTGGTTCATTCTGCTCGGCGCCGCGTGGTTCGTGCTGCGCCGGCGCCCCGCGCACTTGGCCCGCTATGAAAGCTTCCAGGCTGAGCTCGCGCAGGACGAGGAATCAGCTGTTGCGCGAAAGTTTGAGAAGGTTCAGAAATGACCGCACAGACCCCAAACAGCCCCGAGCCTGCAGCTGCGGAACCCGGTGCCACGGCAGAGCACATCCTGACCGTCGACTGTGTTGAGTCGCCGGGCATCGTCCATTCGGTCTCGGGATTCCTGCTCAACCACGGCTGCGACATCCTGGACATCAAGCAGTACGGGGACAAGGGGCAACGGCACTTCTTTATGCGCGTCCACTTTTCCTCGGGTTCCTCCTCCGACGCCTCCTTAGGGCAGGATTCCTTCAGCACCGAGGACCTGCGCCGCGACTTCACGCCTGTGGCCGAAAAGTGGGAGATGAATTGGCAGCTGGAACCGCACGGCCGCAAACGCCGTGTCCTGGTGATGGTGTCCAAAATGGGCCACTGCCTCAACGATCTACTCTTCCGGGCACGCACCGGCGACATCCCGGTGGAAATCGTCGCGGTGGTATCCAACCACCGCGACCAGGAGGGCCTGGTCCAGTGGCACGGCATCCCGTTCTTCCACCTGCCAGTCACCAAGGACACCAAGCCCGAGGCGGAGACCCGGCTAATGGAGCTGGTGGACGCCTTCGACGTGGAACTCGTGGTCCTGGCCCGTTACATGCAGGTCCTGAGCGATGAGCTCTCGGCTCAGCTGGCGGGACGGACCATCAACATCCACCACTCGTTCCTGCCCAGCTTTAAAGGCGCAAAGCCCTACCACCAGGCCTACGACCGCGGCGTCAAGACCGTGGGCGCCACGGCTCACTACGTTAACGCCGAACTCGACGAGGGCCCGATCATTTCCCAGCAGGTCATCGAGGTGGACCACACGTACACCGCTGATGACCTGGTGGCGGTGGGCCGGGACGCCGAATGCGCGGCCCTCCGCAACGCCGTCCGCTGGCATTGTGAAGGCAGGATCCTGCTGCTCGGCAACCGCACCGTCATCTTGCGGTAGGCCATGAAACCGACAAATGTGCCGCGCTGGCGCCCAGTGTCGTGGAACGCCTTGCCCGTCGGGCAGCCGGTGAGGCTCTCGCAGGACGGCCGCCCTATCGGCTCCGGCACCGTGGACGGAACCACGCCAGACGGATCCATCATCTGGGTTGTCCTTGACGGCTGGTCCGAACGGCGAATGTTCCACCGGGAGGATTATGTTCGGGTCGAAATTAGCGCGTAGCCGGCCGCGGCCAGCGCGCGAGTCATCGCACCGGAAGCGCGCTGATCGGCGGTTGCGCAGGGAAACCTGGGCTGTCATTCTCGCGGCCGGTGCCCTGTTGGCAGTGATCCTGTGGCAGGCACTGTCCTATGGAAACTGACAAAACGCCAGCGGACGACGCCGACTGGGCTCCATAGAAGGTCAAGACGACGGCATCAGAGTCCGTCGAATTCAGACTGGTTCGATTTTGCTGGGCCGGGGTTCAGCATGATGTCCGTTCTGCTTGCTCGGGATCTCGGTCGGCGCTCCGGGGAGCGCGTACACGCGTCGGGCGTTGTCGCGTCCGACGAGTTGCACGATCCTGCGGGCGTCCGCCTCGGAACAGTCGTCGTCGTCGATCCATCCGCCGACTACCTTGGTGATTGCGTTGCGCAACAGTCTCGCTCCGAGGTAGTGAAGTTCGGCTGGGCCGCCACCGCCGCGCAGCTCGCCGCCTCCATCACCTTCCTGCTCAGCGACGACGGCACCAACGTCAACGGCGCCGCCGTTGCTCGTTTACCTGCGTCAGGAGGGCGGCGCAGCGACGGTTCAAGTCCACCCTCCGGACGCCGCGACCGGCTTTCTGGAAAAGTTGCGCAGCCAGGTGTGGGAAGCCCGAGGTGATAGGGCAGCTGATGACGGCAGCGCCGACAGCCAGGGTTCTGGAAGAGGTGGCCCGTCAGGGCCAGGGCGCGGGCTGACCGCTGAGAATCCGGTGGTCCACGCCGGATGAGCTAGCCGCAACTTCATGCTGTCCCAGGACGACGGCGGGACATCCCGCCGTCGTCCGATTCCATGTCCTCCCGCGCCCCGTCGGCTCTTGGGCTCTTGACCTATATTCGGACGAGGGGAAAGGATCGGACTGCATTGCCGGCACAAAGGAAGGCGGATTTCTGAATGGCTCGAATGCCGCCAGCCACGGTGGAAGTGAGTAACAGCGTCGTCCAGCGCCTCGTCCGGGACCAGCGGCCCGACCTCGGCGATTGTCCTTTAGCGCGGGTTGCGAACGGCTGGGACAACGCGACCTTCCGGCTCGGTGACGATCTGGCCGTCCGGCTTCCGCGCAGGGCGGAGGCCGTTCCGCTGATACTGCATGAGCAGCGCTACCTTCCCGACATAGCTCGCCGCTCCCCGGTTGCGGTTCCTGTCCCCGTCCATGCCGGCAGGCCGACGTCGGACTTTCCATGGCCGTGGAGCATTGTGCGGTGGGTCCCCGGAGCCGCTGCGGCCGACGTCGGGCCGGCAGGCCGCGGGCCGGCGGCTAAGGGCCTCGCCGATTTCCTGCTGTCCCTCCACGTGCCCGCCGAAACCGGCGTCCCGGTCAACCCTTTCCGAGGCGTGCCGCTGGCGGACCGTGACGCTGTGCTGATAGAACGGCTCGGGGACCGCGAACGCTACCCGCAGGCGGCAGCGCTGAGAGCAGTGTGGGCGCAGGCCTGCGCCGCCAAAGCCTGGGATGGTCCGGCGATGATGCTCCACGGGGACCTCCACCCTGGCAACATCCTGTTGGCGGACGACGGCTGCCTGGCCGGCGTCATCGATTTCGGCGACGTCGGGGCAGGGGACCCGGCTGTCGACCTTGCGGTGGGGTGGCTGATGTTCGACGCCGGCACCCGCCACCGCTTCATGGGCGCCTTTGGCTCCGCAGTAGATGGAGACACCTGGATGAGGGCCCGCGGTTGGGCCCTCATCCTGTCCACCGCCATGCTGAGCAACTCCGACGATAATCCGCGGATGTTCGCCGTAGGAAAGTTCGGGGTCAGGCAGATCCTGGATGACGGACTTCGCCTGCGACTCTGACGCCAGAGTTAAATGTCAGTGGCGCCTGCCATGCTGAGGGTGTGGAAGGCAAAGCAGCTGCGGAGACGTTGGAGGCCATGGAGGCCTCCCTTGCCAGGTTGTCTGCATTTGCCGGTCGCGGAGCCGGGAACGCGGCCTCGACTGGCGCCGACCCTCTTCGGGACGAAGCCGACGCGTGCCTGGACGGTATGGCTGAGGTGGCCAGCATGGAAGCCAGGCTGGCCGCGCTGAAAGTGCACTTCGCCGGCGGATATGCCCGCGCTGCCGTCGCCATGGCGGGCCCAGCCGTTTCCCCGCAGGAGCGCACCGCCCAGGAAATGGCCGTGACAGCAGAGGTGGCCTGTGTCCTGACCGTGAGTGAAAGATCGGCGGCGGCGCTCCTGGCAGAGTCGGCCACCCTGACCACTAAGTTGCCCCTGACGCTGGCTGCGCTGCAAGTAGGCAGCATTTCATGGCAACATGCGCGGGTGATGTGTGATGAAACGTCCGGTCTGGACCTCGCCGCGGCGGCTGCTTTGGAGGCTCATTTCCTGGACCCCGAAGCTCCCTTTGCCGCGCGTGGCTGCCCGGCGGGGGAGCTGGTGCCGGGCAGGTTCCGGGCCAAGGCGCGCAGATGGCGTGAGCTGCACCATCCCGTAAGCATCGAAGCCCGCCACCGCAAGGGTGTGGAGGACCGTCGGCTGGAATATGTGCCGGACCGGGACGGCATGGCCTGGCTCTCGGCCTATCTGACTGCGGATGTGGCGGTGGCTGCATGGTCCCGTGCCACGGAAGCGGCCCGTGCCCTGCAGGAGCCGAATGAATCCCGGACCCTGACCCAGCTCCGTGCGGACGTCGCCGCCGACTGGCTGCTGGCGGGGGTGGCGGAAGGAACTCCGTCACCCAAGGCGCAGGTCCTGGTGACCGTGCCGGTGCTGTCTCTTTTGGGCGCCGAGTCGGAACCGGCCACGCTGGACGGGTATGGTCCCGTTCCGCCGAGCATGGCCCGCCGGCTTGTGGGGGATGGCGCCGGATCGTTCCTGCGTGTGCTGACCGATCCGCGCAGCGGAGCGCCGCTGGAGATCGGACGGACCAGCTACCGGGTTCCGAAGGCGATGCGCCAATGGTTGCGGCTTCGGGATGGCCGGTGCCCTTTTCCGGGCTGCAACAACCATTCCCTGGATAACGAAGCGGATCATCTGTTGGCTTGGTCCGAGGGAGGCGGCACCGGGGTCACCAATCTGGGCCAGCCATGCCGGCGGCACCACCGGCTCAGACACACCACAGCATGGAGGCCGGTTGACGCGACCCGGGACAAGCCACCCGGCTGGATCTCACCTGCGGGACGCTCCTATCCCAGCGAACAACAAGACTGGGAACCACCACGCTGGCCGCAGCACCTCGGCCACGCGGGTGAAGGCCGGGAGTTGGAACCGCCCGACTGGCCGGACGTACTTGTCGGCGCTGTTGGACCCGGAGAGGCCGTCGGACCCGGAGAAGCCGCTCCGCCATTGCCGGTGGATCCCTTACCTGACTGGGCACTGTTCATCGCGGCGTAGGAGCGGGGCTCCATGTTCCCTCCCCGTCCAATGAGAGGCTCGAAAGGATGTGCCGGCCATTGGCCTGCACCCCTGCCTCCGCCGTGACCCTGAGCCGTGACCCTGAAAGGCCGGATCGGCCAGGACGAACGCGACTCAGGCCACCGTCCCCCCGCCCATCACGGTCCGGGTCAATCTCGACTCACCGGACGGGTTCGTCGGGTCTGCCTGCTGCGGCGATCCTGCGACGCATGACGCCGAGTGGACGGGGAAGAAGGCCTTGATGAAAGTTTCTTCATGACCGTTTCATCCCTGCCTCATTGTTGTAATTCACGCTGGACACACGAATGGCTTGCGCCGGAAGAGCCTGGGTATGGGGAAGCGGGGGCATGGTGGACGGAGCATGGCTGTCTACTGTTCGGGGGCACGGCACGCCTGGAACGCGTCAATCTGCTGCGTCGCACCACTCGCTGGTGTCTCCGCCAGTCCATGGAATTGATTCCATGGATTGGCCCTCCGCCGTTCCGGCGTCTGCCGACGACGATACCGGCACGTCCTGGCTGGTTCAGCGGGCTTGGCCAGAGAAGACACCAGGAGAATTTGTACTGGAGGTCCGGACGCCGGGAGTGCCAGGCGTCCGGGGAGCTTACTTGCGTCACGGGCAGTTCGAACTAATCCCGTTGGACGATCCGGGGCTTCCCGCCTTGCGGGGGGAAGCGCAGCAGGGGGAATTGATTTCGTATTGGCCGTACCATCAGGCTGTCGTCCGGGCGGAGGGCCGCTATATAAAGATCTTCGGGCCCGGGGGCGCCGTCGTACCGGCCGAGCGCTGCGCGCAAATGGAGGTCCTGCTGGACGCCGGCAACTTCACAACGCCCAGAATCCTTCGTCAGAGTTCCCAAGCGGACGTCATCGTTTTCAGCGCCATGCCGGGACCGACTCTGAACGAGCTGGGCCGGGTGGAAGCGGCCGTCTGCGATGAAGCGTTCGCCAGGGCATGGGAGAAATGGTCGCGCGCCTGGGTCGCGGAACTGAGCGGCTCCCATGGTCCAGCAGCACGAGGCGTTCTCGACAGCCTTCCGCTCCGTTCAGCAGAGTGGGAAGCCACGAAGGTGTGTCGACGGGTGGACGACTGGTTGCGGCACAATGAAAACGTCCCCGAGTTGTCGTCTCAGCGCGCTGTCTTGCGCGCCGCTGCAGAGCACGTGGCCATGAACCTGCTGCGGACGGCACCGGATCCGGTGGTATGGGCCCACGGAGACCTGTACGACAAGCAAATCATCGTTCCTGACGGCGACATCCCGCCCGGGCTGCTGGACTTCGACAGTACGGCCCGACACGAGGCCGCCCGGGATCTGGCCGGCCTGGACGTCCATCTGGAGCTTCATCTACGAAATAACCGCATGACGCCGGCACGCTATCTGACGGCTCACACGCAGGTGCTGGCCGTGGCCGAGGAACTGCGCGTCAGTCCAGCCCGGTTCGATGCGTACTCGGACGCCATCTGGCTCCGTCTGGCACTTTCGCCGTTACCTGGCCGCTTCTCTCTGGCCATCGGCGTCCTCGCGGAACGGGCCGAAAGGAGCTGAGGCCCTCGAAGCGGCCAGGCCGGCGAGCCCTGGCAGGTTTTGTAGGTTAGGTGCTCACTTAGGTGCAAAAGCGACAGAATGATTGCTACTCTGGATTCTGCACCTAGAGAGAGTGAGCAATGATGCTTCTCGAAAGAGACCTCATCCAGTCCGTCGGCTTCCGCAACGTAACTGACGGCGGACGTGTAACCGGCTTTCAGTTCCGGGTCCGGATGCCTTCCTACCGGGGCATGGCCGCGTCCCTCATCGATGGCATCGCCGTTCGCGTTGGCGGCATCGTCGACGTCGGACCTGACGTTCCGCTGTGGACCTTCGGCGGGCGGACCTACACCCTGCAGCAGCTCTGGGAAAGTGATGGCGTGCGCTGGCCCCTTGAGGAAGCGGCAGTGGTCACCGTTCCCTTCGACGGCGGCCTGCCGCAGGGCGTCCACGAGCTCTCCATCGAGCTGCGGCTGCGGATGTCCTACATACCAGTCGAGCACCAGCCCACCACCCACCGGACCAGCCGCAAGGTGACCCTCGCGCCGGAAGGCGGCGAAGGTACCTTCCGCTACGGCGTTTCCCTTTACAGTTTTATGGGCGATTACGGCACAGTGATGGACCTTGAGGCGGCGCTGGCCGCCGTCGCTGACATGGGCGCCACCGGCGTCGAGATTCTCGGCGAGGGCCACGTTCCCAACTATCCGGAACCGTCCCCGGCCTGGATCGATAACTGGTTCGGCCTGCTGGAGAAGTATTCGCTGGAGCCGACGAACTACGGTTCCTGGATTGACACCCGTCTTCACCCGGGCCGCACCATGACGGTCGCCGAGGGTGCGGAGGCCCTGCAGCGGGACCTGCGGCTTGCCAACCAATTGGGTTTCGGCTTCGTGCGCCCCAAGATCGGCGTGGTGTCCAGCGATCTGGTCCCAGACCCCATCTGGACCGAGTCCGTGGAACGCTCCCTTGATCTGGCCCACGAGCTGGGGATCATCATCTGCCCGGAGATTCATTCGCCGACGCCCATCAGGCACCCCGTCGTCGAGGACTATATCGGACTCATCGAACGGACCGGAACCAAGAACTTCGGCCTGCTTATCGACACCGGAATCTTCCAGGACCGGCCCATTCCGCTGCGCGCAGGTGAGACCCGCGAGACCCGGCCCGCCTTCCTCGACGGCATCGGCGTCGACCCCGCCGACTTCGCCGATATCGCCCAGTATGTGGTGTTCGTCCAGGCGAAGTTCCACGACATCAACGAGCAGCTGGAAGACCAACAGATTCCCTGGCTGCCCGTGCTCAAGGCCCTCAAGGACTCCGGCTACACCGGTTATCTCTCCAGTGAATATGAAGGCGAACGCACGCCATGGCACGCCATTGACCAAGTGCGGCGCCAACACGCCCTGATCCGCCGCATCACCGGCGAACTTACCTGACCCATCCCCTTTTCCCAGTAAAGAGAGCAACAATGCCAAACGGACTTCTTGACGATGCAAGCCTCCGCACCCATCCCGACGGTCTCGCGCTTGCCCTGACCCTGCCGTGGTACCGGAGTCTGTGGCTCTCCTCGGTCTCCAGCCTGCGGCTCACCGTCGACGGCCAGGATATCCCCGCCGGGAACTTGTCCCTGGAACTGGGCGGTGTCCGCTATGCGCTCCCGGACCTGCCCGCTCAAAGCGAAACGCTCTGGTACCTCCAGGAACATCCCTTGCTCATCGCCACAACGGAGAGCCCTGTTGCCTTGGGCGAGCAGCACACCGTCCGGCTCATCGGTGAGCTGCGCCTGCCGTACATGCAGATTGCTCCCGGCCAGGACGGCGGTCCCGGCATGTACGTTCCCAACTTCGTGAACCAGACGTTGGAGCTGACCGTCACGGACAGGGCTGCGGCGGCACCGGAACTGACGACGGCGGTCACGCCGCCCCCACCGAAAGCGGAGGAAGATCCGTTCTCGCTGGGGCTCACCCTGTACTCGGCAAGCGCCGAATTCCGGGCCGGCTGGTACGACTTCGACGGTCTGCTGAACCGCGTGGCCGAGCTCGGCATCGGCCCCGGGATCGAGATTGTGGCATCGCAGGTCCTTCCTGCCTATCCCAACGTGACTGACGACTTCGTGCGCTCGTGGCAGCGCGCCTTCGACAAGCACGGCTTCACCGCCAGCTCCTTCGGCGCCAATCTGGACATGGGACGCCGCCGTGACCGCGACATGACCCCGGACGAGGAGTACGAGTTCACGCAGACACTCTTCCACGGCGCCAAGAAGCTCGGTTTCCCGCTCGTCCGCATCCAGAGCGCGAAGCCGGAGCTGCTTCGCCGGCTGCTGCCGCTCGCCGAGGACCTCGAACTCAAACTTGCCTACGAGATCCATGCACCGCTGGGACCCAACTCGCCCGAGATCATGAAGGTCCGCGACGTCTACGCCGAGCTTGATTCACCGCTGTTGGGCTTCGTGGCTGACTTCTCCTCAACCATGCACAGCATGTCTCCCACGCTACTGCGCGCGGTTCGCCGTGCCGGGCTGGACGATGAAGCTGTCGAAAGGCTGCAGGCTATCTGGGGCACTGAGGCACCGATGCGGGTGCGGCAGGAGGAGTTCATTGCCTACCTGCGGGGACATGACTTCGATCCTGCCCGGCTTGGGTCCTTCGCCCACCTGGCGTTCAACATGCACGGCCACGTTAACCCGAAGGAGTGGGCTGACATCATGCCGCAAATCATGCACGTCCACGCGAAGTTCTACGACATTGATGAGCAGGGCAACGAGCCGGCCATCGACTATCCGGAACTGGTCCGCGTATTCGTCGAAGGCGGCTACCGCGGTTACTGGTCCAGCGAATGGGAAGGCCATGCCTTCGCTGAGCTCGGTGAGGTGGATCCGCTGCTGCTGGTGCGGAAGCAGCATGACCTCATCCGCAAGAGCATGCGTACGGCGCTGGCATCAGCCTGACCTGAAAGACCGACGTCCCATAGCCTCGATGCCCGTCCGTTTAGCCGGCCGGGCATCGAGGCATTTAAGGGGCTTCCTTGGTTGCGGCGGCTGCCACGATGTCGGCAGCCTCTTTGAAGAGGCCCCGCATCCACTCATGCTCGGAGTCGCGGTTGTGCACGGGGTGCCACCACAAGGCATTAACCAGCGGCGTGGCATCGAAGGGCAGCGGCAGGATCCGAATCCCGCCCACGCGCAGGGCGAACGGCACCAGGGCCGCCTGGATGAGCGCGATCCGGTTGGTCCCAACCACAAAATGCGGCAAGGACTGGAAACTTTCAACAACCACGTCCACGCGGGGCTCAACGCCCAGCTGCTGGATCTGCCGTTCCGCCGACGTTGAGGCTGAGCGCGTCTGATAGGTCATCACCCAGGGAAGTTCAGCGATGTTTTCCATGGTGATTTGCTCGCCGACGGCTTCATTTGACGTGGAGACCACGGCCACCCACCCGTCCCTCCACAGGTCCAGGTAGGGCAGCCCGGTGAGGAATCCATGAGGAATCACCATGCCGTCCACCGATCGAAGGCGGTTGGCTGCATCCTCCACCACCATCGGATTGTGGAGCATGAACCGGAACCGGACACCTGGGGCGCGCTCGGCTGCAAGCTCGGAAACAACCCGGCCAATGGTAGTGAAGCCGTAATCCGAGCCGTAGATGGAGAACTCGCGCTCGGATTCTGTGGGCTCCCAGGTGGCCTGGCTTTCGAAGACGCGGCGTGCGGCCTCCAGCGCGGTGGTGGTGTGCTCCGCGAGCCGGAGGGCGAAGGGGGTGAGCTCGTAAGCATTGCCGCGGCGGGCCAGGATCGGGTCCCCAAAGTGGGATCGGAGCCGGGCGAGCGAGGCGCTGAGCGCCGGCTGGCTGAGGTGGAGCCGCTCGGCCGCCCTGGTAACGCTTCGCTCGGTAATGAGGGCATCCAGCGAGATCAGCAGGTTGAGGTCGAGACGGGAAAGCAGGACATGTTTCGTCACGGCGCAGCGATCCTTTGGGAGTGGAACCGGTTCAAGGGAGTGTATCAGCGGGATCAATAACGTAGGCGAAGCCATCAGGGATCTGGATGGACCTTCCGCGGACCCCCGTTAAACTTATGTCCGTCATAGCAAAGACTTATGTGTCTTTTAGGCACATCTCCTGCATACTTGTGAGTGACCGGGGTCACGACACCCGGATTTTGGACAATGAAGTCAGAAAGGCTGGACATGACACAGCACCGTCGCTATTCAGGCCTGAAGGTCGGCGCCCTCGCCGTCCCCACCGTCGCAGCACTCATTCTTACCGGTTGCTCGGCCTCCACCGGCAGCAGCTCCTCTTCGGGTGGTTCCCAGGAATTTTCACTGTCCTTCGCGACATCCAACACCATCGAGAGCCCCTTCCAGGTGTTGGCAGAAAATTACATGAAGTCACACCCGAACGTGAAAATCACCTTCAATCCTCAGCCTAACGACTCCTACGACCAGACCCTGCGCACACAGCTCCAGGCCGGAAACGCCTCAGACGTCGTAGTGACCTCACCCGGCTCCGGCACCGGCCGCAGCATCCTGCCGCTCGTCCAGGCAGGTTTCCTTGAGCCGCTTGACGATGCCGCGAAGCAACTGCTCCCCGAGGGAAGCGCCAGCACCTTTGGAACCGACGGCAAGGTGTACGGCCAGGCCACGGAAATTACGATCTCTGCCTTGGTGAGTAATGAGACGGCTGCAGCTGCAGCCGGCGGCTTCCCTGCCGACTATTCCTCCCTCCAGCAGCAGTGCAAGGCTCTGGAGTCCTCCGGTAAATCCCTCTTTGCCCTTGCCGGATCAGCCCCTCCCAACACAGGGCTGATGGCGATGTCCCTGGCAGCCTCGCGCGTCTACGCGGAAGACCCGAAATGGAACGATAAGCGCGCTGCCAAGGAAGCCACCTTCGCCGGCTCGGACGGTTGGAAGGCAGCCCTCGAAGCAGTTAATACCTTGAAGGACGCGGGCTGCTTCCAGAAGGGTGCTGCCGGCGGCGGCTTCGATGCCATCACCAAGGGGCTTGCCAGCGGAACGTCCGTGAGCGGCTTCATCCCGGCTCCAAGCTGGAAGCAGCTGCAGTCCGCCGCTGGGGGCTCCCAGTTCGCCGTACGGCCGTTCCCGGCGGAACAGGGCTCAGGTAATAGCTACGTATTTGCCAGCGCAAACTACGCCTTCTCCATCAACGCGGCCTCCAAGAACAAGGACGCTGCCAAGGCCTTCCTCGACTGGGCCGCCCAGCC
Source organism: Arthrobacter sp. 01N444 (assembly GCF_056399305.1). Classification (NCBI taxonomy): domain Bacteria; kingdom Bacillati; phylum Actinomycetota; class Actinomycetes; order Micrococcales; family Micrococcaceae; genus Arthrobacter; species Arthrobacter sp. 01N444. The sequence continues at coordinate 147,620 of NZ_JBFTRB010000009.1, read as the reverse complement.
TGAGCAGACCAAGGCATTCGCAGAAATCGACGGTGCCCTGCCGGTCAGCGGACTCGACAAGTACGATTTCGACGGCGGCGCCTACAAGAACGTCGGAGGCCTGATGAAGGACGGCAAGTACGGCCCCCTGCCCAACATCCAGTGGCCGAATTCCGCCGTCTACGACGCACTGGCCACGGGGGTCCAGGGCATCATCACCGGCCAGAAGAGCCCTGACCAGGTCCTGCAGGCCATGGACGCGGCCTGGGATCAGTAGCAGTTCTTGACCATCAACGTTCCGACGACTCAAAGGGACAAGCAAGGAATACCAATGACTGCGACGATGCAACCGAAAAGCGAAGCAGCTGAAGCACCCCGGCGAGGCAAGCGGACGCCGGGGGCGGGTGAGAACACCCGTCCCCGGCGGGGGCCCATGCAGTTCGGACACTGGTGGTGGGCGCTGCCCGGGATCGCCCTGGTGTTTGCCATCCACTACGTGGCAACCGGAATCGGCGGATTCTTCGCCTTTACCAACTGGACGGGCATCGGCTCGTTCAAAATCACGGGCTGGACAAACTTTGAGGCCATCTTCAAGGACCCCACGAAACTCGGAGCCCTCTTCAACACCCTCTTTCTGGCCTTTGGCTCGGTTCTCCTGGGCAACATCGCCGGGTTGGTCATTGCGCTGGGCCTGAACCGCGTCGTCAAGACGCGCTACATCCTCCGGACCCTCTTCTTCATGCCGGTGGTGCTCAGCCCGCTAGCCACGGCCTACATCTGGAAATACATCTTCGACTTCGACGGTCCGCTCAATGCCTTCCTTACGGCAATAGGCGCCGGCGACCAGGCCAAGCCGTGGCTGGCCGACCCGCAGTGGGCCATCTGGACCGTCCTGGTGGTGCTGGTCTGGTCTTCCACCGGCTTTGCCATGGTGATTTTTATGGCCGGCCTGGCCGGTGTCCCCGTGGAAGTGGAGGAGGCGGCGGCCATTGACGGCGCCAACCTGTGGCAGCGGTTCCGCAACGTTACCCTGCCCGCCATCCGCCCCGCCGTCGCCATCGCCACCACCCTGGGAATCGTCCAGGGGCTGCGCGTCTTCGATCCCATCATGGCGCTCACCGGCGGCGGACCGGCCGGAGCGACGGAAACGCTGGCCACGCTGGTTTACAAGCAGGCCTTTGCGCTCGGGAACTTCGGCGGCGGTGCCGCCCTGGCCCTGGTGCTCGCCGCCATCATCCTGATCTTCGCCGTTCTCCAGCAGCGGCTGACGCGTTCGAACCCTGAGGACTAAGCCATGTTCCGCTACACCAAGCTCACCCTGCTCCGCGAAGTCGGCCTCTGGGCGCTGGCCCTGGTGTTCCTCGCGCCGTTCTACTTCCTGGTGACAACTGCCCTGAAGCCGGACAACGAGTTGTTCACCACCTCGGCCCTGGCTCCGCCAACAAGCCCCGACTTCAGCAACTTTATCGACGTCCTCACCGCCACCGGCAACTCCAACGTGGTGATGGGCCTGGTCAACAGCGCCATCATCACCGCAGGCAGCATCGTTGGGCTGATCGCACTCGGTTCCATCACCGGATATGTCATCTCCCGCAGCACCCGACGCTGGAGCAAGGGCGCGTATTACCTCTTCCTGATCGCCATCATCCTCCCCGGCCAGCTCGGCGCCGTCCCGCTCTACATGGGTGCACGGGCCCTTGGGCTCACCGGATCCGCTTGGGGCCTGATCATCCTCTACACGGGCATGCTCCTGCCGTTGTCGATCTTCCTCTACGCAAACTTCTTCCGCGGCCTCGGCACGGACTACGAAGAAGCGGCCACCATCGACGGCGCCAGCAAATCCCAGATTTTCTCCAAGGTGGTGTTCCCTATGATGGCGCCAGCCACGGGAACGGTCACCATCTTCGCCGGGCTCATCGTGTGGAACGACTTCTTCACGTCGCTGATCTTCCTGGGCGGCTCCGCCAACCAGACGCTGCCGGTGGCCATGTACTACTACATCGGCTCCCTGGTCTCCCAGTGGAACTCGATCTTCGCGATAGTGATCGTCTCCATGATCCCCATCCTGGCGCTGTTCCTGTTCGCGCAGAAACGGTTCATCCAGGGCTTCTCCGGCGGCCTGAAGGGCTGACCCGCGATGGTTGACAACCGCGCAGCGTTCGAGCGCTTCGTGGAGATCTTCTACACCCAAAAACGGGTGCGTGAAGCCTTCGACTTCCTTGTGGCCGACGACTACCGGCAGCACAACCCGACCATTCCTGACGGGCCTGAGGCGGCAGTAAGGATGCTGACGCCGAAGTTCGACGGATCGCCAGACTCCCGGTTCGAGGTTCAGCGCATCCTGGTGGACGGTGACCTGGCGTTGGTGCATGTACGCGCTTCAGGTCCCGGGCGTCCCGACGCCGCCGTCGCAGACATTTACCGCTTCGAAAACGGGCGGATTGTTGAGCACTGGGACGTGCTTCAGCCGGTTCCCGAGCACCCGGTCCACGACCACCCCATGTTTTAGACCACCATCTCAATTCCCTAGGAGACATCCATGTTTCAACTTTCGCCCAATATCGACCTTTTGTTCGCCGAAGCAGGCGAAAGTGCTGCTGACCGGGTTCGCGCGGCGGCAGCGGCCGGCTTCGACGCCGTCGAAATGTGGGGCCCAACGGGCAAAGACATCCCGGCCCTGAAGCACGCGCTCGACGAAACCGGAGTCCAGCTCACCTCCCAACTGGCGGAACCGCGTATGCAGTTCATGATCCCGCCCCGCAACCACGATGCTTTCTACACCGGGCTGGACGCCGGCGTCGAAGTGGCACAGCAGCTCGGCTGCCCCCGGATGGTAGTGGGCAGCGGTACAGGATTCGGCGGGCGCAAGCGGCAGGACCAGCTGGACGAACTGATCGAGATCTTCACCCGAGGCGTCGCGCACATCGAGGGGTCCGGCATCACCCTGGTCCTCGAACCGGTGAACGTCAGGGTTGACCACCCGGGAGCCCTCCTGGACCGGACCTCGGAAGCCGTCTATGTCGCCAAGGGCGTCAACTCGCCCAACTTCGGCGTTCTCTACGACCTCTACCACTCCACGGTCGAGGGCGAGGACGTGGCCGCCGAGCTCGCCAACGCCGGCGACCTCATCAAGTATGTTCAGATCGCCGATGCGCCGGGGCGCGGCGAACCCGGCTCGGGATCCATCGACTGGCACGCCCGGCTCACGGACCTGGGGAACAGCGGGTATGCCGGCCCCATCGGGCTCGAGTACTACCCCACGATCGACTCGGCGAAGTCCGTCCGGCGCATCCAGGAACTGGTGGCGGGATGGTGAGCGGTAACCGGTATCCCGCTGCGGTCGACGTCGCCATCGTCGGCAGTGGCCCCACGGCATCGGCATACGCGCGGATCCTCAGCGAGGAAGCCCCTGGTGCCACCATCGCCATGTTCGAGGTGGGCCCCACGGTCAGCAATCCACCCGGGGCGCACGTCAAGAACATTGAGGATCCTGAACGCCGCAGCCTCGCGCAGCGGGCATCGGAAGGTCCCGGTGCAGGTGCCGAAACCGTGAACTCACCCGGCGCGGTCAAAAGCGGGGAGCGAAGGGCCAGGCCCGGCACCTACCTGCTCCAGGATGGCTACGTCTTCCCCGGCGAGGACGGGATGCCCGTTGCCGCCATGTCCAGCAACGTGGGCGGCATGGCCGCCCACTGGACCGCTGCCTGCCCGCGCCCGGGCGGCAAAGAGCGCATTCCGTTCCTGCCGGACCTTGAAGAGCTTCTTGACGACGCCGACCGACTGCTGGGGGTGACCACCTCCGCCTTTGACGGGGCTCCGTTCTCTGACCTCGTCCGGGAACGACTCGCCGCCGCCGTGGACGCGGGCCGTGGCACCGCCTACCGCGTCCAGCCCATGCCTCTTGCTGTACACCGGCGGGAGGACGGCGGCCTGGTCTGGTCAGGTTCCGACGTCGTGATGGGGGATGTGACCCGCGAAAATCCGCAGTTTGAACTCTTTGATGAGTCGCTGGTAACGCGTGTGCTCCTGGAGGATGGCGCTGCTGCCGGCATCGAAGTCCAGGACCGCCGCAGCGGCGAAACCCATCAGGTGGCCGCCCGCTACGTTGTGGTGGGTGCGGATGCCCTGCGCACGCCGCAGCTGCTGTGGGCTTCCGGGATCCGGCCTGATGCCCTGGGCCGCTACCTCAACGACCAGGCGCAGGTAGTGTTCGCGAGCCGGCTGCGCGATGTCACGGCTCCGCAGGGCCGGGCAGCCGCCAACGGCGCGCTCAGTGAGCAGAGCGGAGTTGCCTGGGTTCCCTACACGGACGGGGCGCCCTTCCACGGCCAGATCATGCAACTGGATGCGTCACCGGTTCCCTTGGCCGACGATGACCCCGTTGTCCCGGGCTCTATCGTGGGGCTTGGCCTGTTCTGCGCCAAGGATCTGCAGCGCGATGACCGGGTGGCATTCAACGACGGTGTCCGCGACTCGTACGGAATGCCCGCCATGCGCATCCACTATCGCCTCACAGAGCGGGATCACGAGGTACTGGACCGCGCCAAGCAGGAAATTGTCCGCCTGGGCAAGGCGGTGGGTGAACCGCTCGACGAGCGTCCGTTCGTCATGCCGCCCGGCGCTTCGCTTCACTATCAGGGCACAACCAGGATGGGTGCAAGGGACGACGGCGAGAGCGTGTGTTCGCCCGACAGCCAAGTGTGGCAGGTCCCCGGCCTCTTCGTGGCCGGCAACGGCGTCATTCCCACCGCCACGGCCTGCAATCCCACGCTGACCGCTGTGGCGCTCGCAGTGCGCGGGGCCCGGAAACTCACAGAAGAACTCAACAGCTCTTTACTTATGTCTGAATCAGACAATAGACTGACTAAATAATGAATAAGTGGTGCGATGCCGCTGCTATTTCGTTCAATCACAGGCAAGGCATGCCGCAGACAAGGAGGTCTCGATGATCGCCGACCGCATAATCGAGCAGGGAACACTGATCACCCAGGACGGCCGTACCGCCGTCGAAGTCCGCATCCCCTGGTACCGGGCCCTGCCGGGTTCCTGCATCGCTGGAGCTGCATTGACAGTGGACGGCGTCGCCGCCCCCGAGGGCTCACTGCGCTGGACCATGAACAATCGCACTTTCAGCTTCGAGGAACTCGTGGACGAGACCGGCGAATGGTGGTTCCCGCTGGACTCGGCAGTCCTTTCGGGTGACCTTCCCGTCCCGGACAGCCGGACCGAGCACGAGGTCAGGGTGGACCTGAAGCTCTACATCCCCTACATCATCACCGACCACGGCGTGCTGCACATCGAAGAGCACGACACCAAGACCATGAAGGTGGAACAGCGATGACCAGCCTCGGCACGCCGATCCAGGGCGTCACCCTTTACAGCTTCACCCGGGCCTTCCACGCCCGGCAGTACGACCTCGATGGCCTGATCCGCAAAGTGGCGGCCGAAGGCTTCGGCCCAGGGCTCGAAGTCATCGGATTCTCCAGCCTGCGCGGCTTCCCGGACCGGATCGATGACAACTTCGTGGGCCAGTTCCGTGATCTTGTGGCCGAGGTTGACCTGGTCCCCACCTCCCTCGCAGTCAACGTTGACACCGGTATCCGCCGCGACCGGCTGATGAACCATGACGAGCTTGTCGAATACATGCGCAAGCAGATCGAAGTAGCCGCCAGGCTCGGCTTCCCGATCGCCAGGGTGCAGATCTCGCTGACTCCGGACGCCATGGAAAGCCTGCTGCCCGTGGCCGAGAAGTACGGCGTCACCCTGGCCCTCGAAGTCCACGCGGACCAGCACGGCGCCCACGAACGTGTCCTGGCCCTTCGCGACCGCTACGAGAAACTCAATTCCCCCTTGCTCGGCTTCACCGCCGACTGGGGTGCCACCGTTACCGGCTTTGCGCCCTCCCTGCTGGAGGCCTACCGGCGGCGTGGTGCTTCGGAGGAACTTCTCGGACAGGTGGTCGACCTGTGGAATGGTTTCTACGTCGACGGACCGCCAAACACGCAAAAGGTTCACGGTGAACGCTTCGGTGCCTTCATCGGCCTGGCGGCCCGGAACGGCCGGCCCGATCTTGGCATTGACTTCGCCATCAACGGAACAGGGCTTTTCGGTCCTGCCCCGCTGGACACCTGGCTGGAGATCATGCCTTGGGTCCGCCACGTGCACGGCAAGTTCTTCGGCATCGACGAGACCGGCGAAGAGCCCTCGGTGCCGGTCCGGAGCCTTGTCCGGCAACTGGTTGAGCACGGCTACTCCGGCGCAATCTCCAGCGAATACGAAGGCTGGCACTGGAACAACTGGCAGGACCCGTTCGACATCATCCGCGGCGAGCAGGCCGTCCAGCGCTCAGCGGCCGCCAACGCCGGTTCGGCCATGATCACCGACGCTTCAGAAGCCCGCCGCATCCTCAACAGCCATCTCGCCCAGCCCGTCCGCGGCTGACAACGAAGGAACCAGAAATTATGTCAGAAGGCATCGCAGGCTCGGGCATCGAGCTTGGCATTACCCTCTATTCGCTCACCTCCGAGTTCGCCGCCGGGCTCTACACCCCTGAGACGCTGATCAAAGCTGTTGCAGATGAAGGCCTCGGCCCGGGGGTTGAGTTCAACATCGCCCAGATGCTGCGCACCTACCCGGACGTCGACGACGACTTCGTCCGCCTGTGGCGCGACAGCATGGACCGCTACGGCCTGACCCCCAGCGCAGTGGGCACCAACCTGGACATGGGCCGCCGCAAGGACCGGGACATGACACCCGATGAGGAGTACGACTTCTTCGCCGCGCAGCTGCACACGGCCAACAAGCTTGGATTCCACCGCGTGGTGATCCGCTCCGCGGGCAAGGAATTGCTCCGCCGGCTGCTTCCCCTGGCCGAGAAGTACGACCAGAAGCTCGGCTACGAAATTCACGCGCCGCAGGGGCCGAACGATCCCAAGATCCTGCAGATCCGCGAGATGTACGAGGAACTGGGAAGCGACCGGCTCGGTTTCACCGCAGACTTCAGCTCGACGATGCACAGCCTTTCCCCGACCCTCTTCCGCACGTTGACGCAAATGGGGCTGCCCGAGGAGCACTTTGCCGTCATGCAGGACATCTGGCGCAAGCCGTTGCCGATGCAGGAGCGCAACCAGGAGTTCGAGGACTACCTGAACGCCAACAACTTCGACCCCGCGCGCCTTGGTCCCTTCACCCGGCTGGCGTTCAACATGCACGGACTGGTTCCGCCGGAGGAATGGCTGGATATCATGCCGCAGATCTTCCATGTCCACGCGAAGTTCTACGACATCGACGAACACGGCAATGAACCCGCGATGGACATTCCCCGCATTGTGCGCCAGTTCGTCAAGGGCGGCTACCAGGGCTACCTGTCCAGCGAGTGGGAGGGCCACGCGTTCGCCGACCTGGGCGAATCCGATCCGATCGACCTCGTCAAGAAGCAGCACACGCTGATGCGGCATGCCATCGAAGAAGCCGCTGATCCAAATGCATCCGACTCCCACGCGACCCTGGTCGAGACTGTTAAGTAAGGAAAGCCATGGCAACTCACAATTCCCTGTTCCAGGACACCGACGTCCGCAGGCACCCCGAGGGGATTGCCGTATCGGTGCAGCTGCCCTGGTACCGCAGCCTCTGGCTGTCCGCCGTTGACGACGTCGTTGCAACGGTCAATGGCGTGGAGATTCCCAAGGAGTCCCTCCGCTTCGAATTGCAGGACAAGTCCTACTCCATAGCTGAACTCCCGGAGCAATGGGAAACCCTGTGGTTCGTCGCAGACAAGCCCGACGTGATCATCCCGCTGGACCGCGTCCCCGACGCCGGCGAGGAGATCGACGTCGAGGTCATTCTCACCCTGCGCCTGCTGTATATGCAGATCGCGCCGATGCGCTACGTGGGCAACCGCGTCGCGGTTGAACGGACGGTGGTGCTCGCATGAAAACCCTGCGCGTGGCCATGATCGGTTATGGCTTCATGGGTGCTGCCCACTCCCAAGGCTGGCGGACGGCGCCGCGGGTATTCGGCCTGCCTGTCGAGCCGGAAATGGCGGTTATCGTCGGCCGTAACGCTGAAGCGGTCGCCGCCGCTGCCAGCAAGTGGGGCTGGGCCGAGTCAGCAACAGACTGGCGGGACGTGATCGCCCGTGACGATATCGACGTCGTCGATATCGTCACCCCCGGCGACTCCCACGCCGAAATCGCGATCGCCGCGCTGGAGGCCGGTAAGCACGTTTTGTGCGAAAAACCACTCGCCAACTCGGTGGCGGAAGCCGAAGCGATGGCCGAAGCTGCCGAACGGGCGGCTGCCCGGGGCATCCAGGCAATGGTCGGTTTCACCTACCGCCGCGTTCCGGCCGTCACCTTCCTCCGCAACCTCATCGCCGAAGGCGCCGTCGGCACGATCAACCAGGTGCGTGCCTCCTACCGGCAGGACTGGCTGGTGGACCCGGAGATGCCGCTGGCGTGGCGTCTGCAGAAGGAACACGCCGGCTCGGGGGCCCTGGGGGATATCGGTGCCCACGCCATCGACCTGGCCCAGTTCGTCACCGGCCTGAACCTGGAGAAGGTGTCCGGCGTTATCGACACCATCGTGAAGGAGCGGCCTCTTTTGAAGGGCCCCACTTCAGGCTCCGGACCTTCCGATACCGGGCTTTCCGGCGCTGCCGGCGTCGGCTCCGGCCAGGTGACGGTGGACGATATCGCCATCTTCACGGGCCGCTTCGAATCCGGCGCGCTGGCGTCGTTCGAGGCCACCCGGTTTGCCACCGGCCGGAAGAACGCGCTGCAGATTGAGGTTTCCGGGGACAAGGGCGCCTTGGCCTTCGACCTGGAGGACCTCAACAGCGTCCAGTTCTACGACCGCACGGCCCCTGCGGACCGCCAGGGCTTCCGGAAGATCCTGGTCACGGAAGCGGAGCATCCCTACGTTTCGGCGTGGTGGCCGGCAGGGCACATGCTCGGTTACGAGCACGGGTTCTCCCACCAGGTCAAGGACCTCGTGGAGGGCATCGTGGGCGGCACCGTCCCGCATTCGTCGTTCGCCGACGGGCTGAGGGTGCAGCGGGTGCTCGACGCTGTTGAGCGCAGTTCCGAAAATGATTCCGTCTGGACACGGGTCGCTGCCGGCGTTCCCGTGCCGGCCAGTTGAGGAGGGGAAATACGTGGCACGACCAATTACCTTGTTCACCGGCCAGTGGGCCGACCTGCCGTTCGAGGAGGTGGCTCGGCTCGCCGGCGAGTGGGGCTACGACGGGCTGGAGATCGCCTGCTGGGGTGACCACCTGGATCCCTGGCGCTGGGACGACGACGCCTATGTGCAGGGCAAGCTGGACATTCTTGAACGCCACGGCCTCAAAGTGTGGACCATCTCCAACCACCTCAAGGGCCAGGCCGTCTGCGACGACCCGATCGACGAACGGCACCGCGGCATCCTGCCGGACGTCGTATGGGGCGACGGCGATCCTGAAGGGGTCCGCCGTCGTGCCGCCGAGGAACTAAAAAACACTGCACGGCTCGCCGCAAAGCTGGGCGTGAAAACGGTGACCGGCTTTACGGGATCGTCCATCTGGAAGTACGTGGCGATGTTCCCGCCCGCCTCCGAAAAGATGGTCGACGCCGGCTACCAGGATTTTGCCGACCGGTGGAACCCCATCCTCGATGTCTTTGACGAGGTGGGCGTCCGGTTCGCCCATGAGGTGCACCCGTCAGAGATCGCCTACGACTACTGGACAACGCAGCGCGCCCTCGAGGCGATCGGGCACCGCGAGGCCTTTGGCCTGAACTGGGACCCGAGCCACATGGTGTGGCAGGACATCGACCCTGTGGGGTTCCTGTGGGACTTCAAGGACCGGATCTACCATGTGCACTGCAAGGACACGAAGAAGCGCCTGTCCAACGGGCGCAACGGCCGGCTGTCCTCCCATTTGCCCTGGGCTGATCCTCGCCGCGGCTGGGACTTCATCTCCACCGGCCACGGCGACGTGCCGTGGGAGGATGCGTTCCGGATGCTGAATGCCATCGACTACCGCGGGCCGCTGTCCGTGGAGTGGGAGGACGCCGGAATGGACCGGCTGAAGGGCGCCCCCGAGGCGCTGGCTTTCGTGCGCCTGCTCTCCGGCTATGAACCCTCCGCCGCAGCTTTCGACGCCGCATTCAGCACGAAATAATTCGCAGACAAGTGAGGCCGGCCCCGCGGGGCCGGCCTTTCCTGTGCCATGAGCTTCTTGTATCCGGTCAGCTTTTTATATCGGTCAGAGGGCGGGCCGGGCCGCTGGTGCCGGCTCCACCAATGCTGGCTCCGCGAGGGCTGCCCCCGCCAGGGCCAGGTGACTCCGCGTCATCTCTGTTGGGTCGTCCTGCAGCCACTCGTGGCCGCCCCACTCGCTGGTCAGCGTGCCCGTGAAGCCGGTCCCGCGCAGCAGGCTGCCGAGGTCATGCAGCGGCTGGGAAACCCGGCCGCCGTCGTCGTCCAGATCCCAGAACTTCAGATGGAAGGCGCCCACCAGGGGGAGGATGCCCTGCAGGTCTGCGGCGTCACTGCGGCCGAAGCGGATGAGCAGGTTCATGAAGAGGGTGTGAATGCGCGGCGGAATCTTCCCTGCGCGGAGCAGGGCGGTGACAGCATCGTGGGTGGCGGGATCGCGCCAGTCGTTCTCCAGGCGCGCCAGAAGATCGGAAGGTACGCCGCCCCGCCGCAACTCATGAAGGTAGGTGACGGGAAGGGCCGGCATGAGCATGCTGATGTCGACGAGTACCCGCACGCGCTCATCTGCCAGCCCGGCTATCGCATCCAGTGCTGGTGCCACCGAAGGGTTGTTTGGAGTCTGCTGCCCTTGGATTTCTTCGTAGAGCACCAGGTCGAGTTCATGCAGCAGCGGCTGCAGCAGCGTGAGCAGTTCCGTGCCCGCCTGTCCGATCGGTAACCGGATCCCGCGGGCACCCACTCGGCTGGCGGCGCTGAGCTGGGGGACCAGGAAGTCCAGGCGCTCCTGCAACGAGCGGCGGTCGGTTGGGGACGTGAAGTCGTCGAGGCTGGCGCCAACGATGCTGACGCGTCCCCCTCTTGCCGCCAGCGAATCCCGCAGTTCGTCCACCTCGGCGTCCTGCGGAGCGGGGAAGGACCGCCACAGCAGCCCAGGTTCGAGCTCTATTGTCTTCGTCACGGAATCCGCGATGCCAATCACAACGTCCGCGGCTGTCCGCCGGGCTGCCGTGATCTCCGGAGTCCAGTTGAACGAGCTGGCGCCCAGGGTCCAGTTCTCAGGAAGTGCGGGGGCCATGTGATGCCTTCCCATTTATGCTTGTTAATGACAAACTTATGTCACTTTTAGGATAAAGGATGGCAGCCATGTTGCAAACCGCTTTGCGCGAAGATGCGCTGACGGCCACGCCGGAAGGCTTTGAACTCCGGCTCGGCCTGTCATGGATCCGCTCAATGCCCCTTCCCAGCGTGGCTGAGCTCGCAGTTGAGCTCGACGGCATCCCGGTGGCACTAGGGGAGTTGGCGGTGGTGCTGGGGGCCCGGCGCGTGCGTGCGGACGCATTGCAGGCGGAGTCCGGGTGGTGGTTCGTGCAGGACAGGCTGGTCCTGGCCGGCAGGCGCGAGCTTTCCCGCGGGGTGCACGCCATCGCCGTCGACTTCCAGCTGCTGGTGCCCTACCTTCAGGCGCGTCCCGGTTCTCCGCTGGTCCTGCCGTTCCATCTGGAGGCCCAGCTGGAGCTTGACCGGGCGCCGGTACCCAGCGTTTCCCGCGACGTGGCCTGAGGGGCTATGCCCAGGCCACGCAGTGGACCCTAGGCGGGAACGGCGTGCCGTTCCGGTGAGGGCCTGCCGTCAGCAAACCAGCGCGGGAAGGTGACATCAAACAGCTGCTCGCGCGCCAGCTCGGCTCCTCCGCGCAGGGGTTCGCGCTCATCGTTGACGGACAAGGTGATGGTGAGGTCGCGGGTGGCGAGCGGCAGGGACAGTTCGTAGACCCGCTGGCGCACTTCGGCCAGGAATACTTCGCCGGCCGATCCCATGGCCCCGCCGATGACGATGATTCCGGGGTTGAACATGTTCACCAGGGCTGCAATGGTCTCACCCGCTACCCGGGCCGACTTTTGAATCAGTGTGATGGCCAGCGGGTCCCCGGCCTGGGCCGCGAGGGTGATCTCCTCGAGGGTCAGTGTCCCCTTTTTTGCCAGCGGAGCCAGGGAGCTGTGGGTGCCTTCCCTGACAGCCTCTTCCGCGTCCCTGACCAGGGCCCAGCCGCTGGCCACCGCTTCGAGACAGCCGATCTTGCCGCAGCGGCATTGGGCATGGGAGTCGGAAACCCGGACATGGCCGATGTCGCCGGCCGCGCCGTTGGCGCCGCGGTGGATCCTGCCCTGGGACAGCAGGCCGGCACCGATGCCGGAACCGATCTTGCAATAGATGAGGTTCGCGAGGGATTCGCGACGCCGGGCGCGCTCACCAAGGGCAAGCAGGTTGACGTCGTTATCCACCCACACCGGTGCGTTAAAGCGGTCCTCGAAGGGTGTGCGGACATCGAATCCATTCCACCCGGGCATGATCGGAGGTGCCACCGGTTGTCCCGTGGCGAAGTCAACCGGGCCGGGGAGGCCCACCACCACACCCCAGACGGGCACTTGGTGATCCTTTTTCAGCACGTCGTCAACGAGCGCCATCACGGCGTCAATGGTCTTCTCGGGGCCCTGGGCGATATCCCAGGTGCGGTGCGTGTGTGCCAGGATGTCGCCGTCCAGGGCAGTGACGCCAACCCTTATATGAGCGGCTCCGAGGGCACATATGACGATCCGGCCCTGCTCCGCGCGGAAGCGAAGGGTCCGGGGTGCGCGGCCACCGGAGGAGGCGCCGAATTCTCCATCCCCGAGAAAGCCGATCTCAATGGCCTGGTCCACACGCTGGCTGACAACGCCCCTGCCCAGCCCGGTGACTTTGCCGATTTCAGGGCGCGTTGTCGCCTCGCCCGTTCGCACCAGGTTGACGATCCTCAGCAGGCTCGTCACTTCATCCGTTTGTGCTCCAAAGCGGAGTGTGGACTCTGTCGTCATGATCACAATTCTCACACATAAGGGGGGACTAAGGTGGGGTTGAACGCGACTATAGCCGGATATTTCCGTACTTATGAATAATAAGGACAAAAGAGGGGGGCAGCGATGCCTTGGAATATAGGAGTTCTTGGGGCCGGGCCGGGCGTCGCGGCCCTGCATCTGCCGGTGCTGGGGCGCCTGGCGGAGCTGTTCAAGGTGGTGCACATTGCCGATGCGGGAAGTGGGCGCGCCCAGGGCCTGGCCGAAAGGCTTGGTGCCCGGTGGTCAGTGGGGGAGGCGGACCTGCTTGCGGACCCGGCTGTCCACCTGGTGGCCATCTGCAGCCCGCCCGCTGAACATGCCCGCCAAATCCTGGCGGCTGTAGCCGCGGGGAAGCCTGCCATCTTTTGCGAGAAGCCGTTGGCCACCAGCAGGGAAGAAGCCGACGAAGTCATCTCTGCCTGCCGGCTCGCGGGAACGGTCCTTCTGGTGGGGACGAACCACCTGTTTGACGCCGCGTGGGGGCGGGCCAGGCATCATCTTGTGGCCCTCGCGGGCCGGGTACAGGCGATCTCCGTGACGCTGGCGCTCCCGCCGAATGACAGGTACCACCGGCTGGTCGCCGAGGGCGGCCCTTTCCAGGCCGCCCGGCGGGGACGCCTGGACCTCGACAGTCCTGTGGTTGCGGCCGGCGTCCTGCGGCAGCTGCTGACCGGTCTTGCGATCCATGATCTCCCGGCCGTGAGGGACATCGCGCCAGGCATCGACGAGGTTGTCTACGCCAGGGTCGCTCCGCCAGTCGGCTACCTTGTGGGGTATCGGGCCGGCGGAATCCTGGTCCAGTTGGCGCTTACCATGCTTCCGGAAGGACCGGATGCCCTCTGGAGGATGAATATCGCCACCTCCCACGACCGCATCGAGGTGAATTTCCCGCCAGCCTTTGTCCATGCCGGAAGCGCGGCCACCCGAGTGCGAAGCATGGACGGGCAGTGGACGGAGTACAGGCGGGATCCGGAAGACGGCTATATGGCTGAGTGGCGCCTGCTTGCCTCGCTCCTTGAAGGCGGGGTCCCGGTGGAGTACGACGAGCTGCTGGCTGACTCGCACTTTGCAATCGACCTGGCCGATGCTGCCGCAGCCAAGGTTCTGGAAGGGGTGTCGCAATGAGTTCGGCAGATCCAGGGCTCGGCATCTTCACGGTGTTGCCCTCCTATGTCGCGGCTGTCGCCGAGCTTTCCGTCAGTGCTGCACTCACCAGAGACGTCAGTGGGGCGGTGGCTGTGGTGCCTGGATCCGGCGATTGGTGGCAGGGCATGCTGGACGCCCGGGCCAGGGGAGCGGCGGCCGTGGTGGTTGCGGACCCTGCTGCGCTCCCGCAGAAAGGAATCGGAGCCTACCCGTGGCCCGGTGACATCCCGGTCATCGTTGAGCGTCCCCGGCTGCGCCCGGATGTGGTTGCCGATGCCCTCCGGGCCAGGCGAGGCGGGCCGGCCCGGATCGTCACCGTCGAGTGCGCTGCTCCCGCGGCAGGTCTTGAAGCGGTAATCCGCGACGGCTTGGGCTGGGCCCGGTCACTGGTCGGGGGCCCGTTGACGCTCCGGGTGTGCAGTGCCACGGCGCAAGCCAGGATTGCCCTGCTGGATTCAGGGGGATCCGCGGGCGGGGCAATACCCGTCACCCTGGGGGCGACGGCGGCAGCAGGCCTTCACGCTGACGGCCTGCTTCAGGTGCTGGCCCTCGGCGAGGTGCGAACCGAAGTCACCGTGGACCAGCAGGCCGGGCTGACGCGGCTGGAGACGTCCACCGGGGACGGGGCACTAAGGGCTCCGGAGCGCTATGAATCATCAGCCCGTCTGGCGCTGCGCCGGGCTATCGAGGCGCGGTCTTCGGGTCAGCCCGGAACGGACCTGCCTGAGCTGCTCGAGGACATGTCCCTCACGCGCGCCGTGCTTGCTACATAAATGGGCGCCCGCCATAGGCGTCTAATTCACGCATTCTTTTGTTGCTTTCAAACTAAAGTGCGGTAGCATGAGTAACGGCGCCGGGGTTCCTTGCGAACCCGTTCTCCGTCGTGATGGTGCGCCGGAGGCACAATACGTCGCGTCGACGGCCCGATCGTTCGGGTAGATCACTATGCCACTTTCACCTTTGAGACTCCGTCTCCTTGTTATCTCCCTGCTCACGGTTTCGTTCCTCGGGGCCCTGGACCACACCGTGGTGTCCACATCCCTGGCTACGGTTGCGGGTGAGCTGGGCGCGCTGAAGCTCATGAGCTGGGTTGTTGTGGGGTACACCCTCGCGAGCACAGTGCTGCTGCCGGTGCTCGGCAAACTGGGTGATGTCCTGGGAGCCCGCCGGATCTTCCTCGGTTCGCTGGTGATGTTCCTGGCGGCCTCCCTGGCCTGCGGCTTCTCGCAGGACATGGCCTGGCTTATCGCCGCGCGCGTCCTGCAGGGGATGAGCTCCGCGGGCCTGCAGCTGATGTCGCAGACCATCATCGCCAGGGTCACCTCGCAGCGGGAACGTCCGCGCTACATGGCCATCATTGGCGCAGCTTTCCCCATCGCGGTCCTGGTTGGACCCGTTCTCGGCGGAGCCATCACCGATTACTGGGGATGGCAGTGGGTTTTCTGGATCAACATCCCGGTGGGCGCTGCAGCCCTGGCCCTTGCCCTGGTTGCCGTTCCCCACCTGGAGCCTGGCCCCATGCCCCGCCACTTCGATGTTGCCGGGGCGGCTGTATTTACCGCTGCACTGGTGGCCCTAGTCCTCGCCGCCACCTGGGCCGCAGAACGCAGCGCGGGCCCCGCCACCGCTGCCGCGCTCGCGGTCAGCATGCTGGGCTTTGTTGCCTTTTACTTTGTTGAGCGCCGCGCACCCGAACCCATCGTCCCCCTGCATTTCTTCGCCAACCGGACCATCGCGGCAGGCACCGCACTCTCGGCGATTATCGGCGTCGGCCTCTTCTCCATCACCGCCTATTTGCCCACATACGTCCAAATGGCGTACCAGACCACCGCCACCGTGTCCGGGCTCGTGCCCATCGCAACCGTGTTCGGCATGCTGACCAGCAACCTGCTGACCGGATGGCTGGCCAGCAGGACGGGGCGGTACCGGATCTTCCCCATCCTGGGAACATCGTTGGGGGCCGCCGGACTCTTTGTGATGGCGGTGCTGCCCGCCGGGCTTCCGCTGCGGGTTCCCATGATCGTCATGGCCGTTGTTGGGATGGGCACCGGCGCGTTCATGAGCCTGATCGTCACTGTGGTCCAGGGAGCTGCTCCCGCCAGCCAGACCGGCACCATCACCGCGACGATCAACCTGGTGCGGCAGGTGGGCTCAACAGTGGCGACGGCGATTATCGGCGGGGTGATCGGCTTCGGCGTGGCGGCCCTTTTGCCGGCGGGC
This sequence comes from Arthrobacter sp. 01N444, assembly GCF_056399305.1. NCBI lineage: Bacteria > Bacillati > Actinomycetota > Actinomycetes > Micrococcales > Micrococcaceae > Arthrobacter > Arthrobacter sp. 01N444. The sequence goes on along the minus strand of NZ_JBFTRB010000009.1, from coordinate 131,205 downwards.
CTGGACGCTTCCACCCTGACCCCGCAACTGGTCAAAGGGGCCGCTCCGGCAGTCCAGGCCAGCGTGGCTCAGATCTACGGCTCAGTCTTCGCCCCCATCTTTATTGCCTTGGCGGCCACGTACGCAGTGGGAATAGTCGCGGCGGTCCTGCTTCCGCACGGGCGCCTCTCCGACGAACCCGTTCCCGCCCCCCAAACAACTTCCGAATCCCTTTCGGCCTGATTTCAAAGGAGACATCATGTCCAACCCAACCATCGCCATCGTCGGCAGCGGGCCCATCGGCTCCACCTATGCGCGGGTGCTCCTCGAGCAGGTCCCGAACGCGCGGGTGGTGATGTTCGAAGCCGGACCGCAGGTGACGGAGGTTCCCGGCGAAAGCGTCCGCAACATTGCCGACCCTGGCGAAAAGGCTCGTGCGCGCGAAATGTCGCAGGGGCCGCAGGCCGGGGCCCACCGGGAGTCGCTCGGCATCCCGGCAGCCACAGTCACCGAGGGCATGTTCACCGCCCGCCAGGGAACCCACCTTCTGGACTTCGGCGGCGCGGGCTCCGCCCATGCCCCGAGTTTTCCCGCGGCGGCTGCGGCCACCAACGTGGGCGGCCAGGGTGCGCACTGGACCTGCGCGACGCCGTCGCCCGCCTTCAGTGAAAAAGTCCCCTTCATAGCGGACGACGAATGGGACGGGCTGATTGAGGACGCGAAGCAGCTGCTGCACGTCCACAGCGCAGCGTTTGCCGACTCCGCCGTTGGTGAGGCCATTCGGGCCCTCCTCGATGAAGAGTTCGGCGCGGAGCTGCCGGAAGGGTACGGCGTGGGCACCCTTCCGGTTGCCGGGGACCCGCAGCCCGACGGCTCCGTGCGCTGGGCGGGGGCCGACGTCGTCCTCGGCCCGCTGATCGACAAGGACAGCCCGCTCTCGAAGCAGTTCGAACTCCGTGACCTCACCCTGGTCCGCCGCGTGGAACTGGACGGACACCGGGTCACCGGTGTCACCGTCGAGGACCTCCGCACCGGGGAGAAGTCATTCGTGGCAGCAGACATCGTGGTGGTGGCCGCCGATGCCTTCCGCTCCCCGCAGCTCCTCTGGGCATCCGGTGTGCGGCCGCAGGCCCTCGGCCACTACCTGACCGAGCATCCCGTGGTCATCTCCACGGTGGCGCTGGATGCCGAAAGGATGGGGCGGTACGCCACCGAAGAGGACCTTAAGGCCGAGCTGGCCCGGCGCGCACTGAACCCGGCAGACCCCGTCGCGGCGGTCAACCGCATCCCGTTCTCAGAGCCGGAACACCCCTTCTCCGTCCAGGTGATGTACACAGAGACCACGCCGTTCCCAATGGAGCCGGGAACCCCGTACTCCGAGAACCGCTGGGGCTACGTCAACATGGGCTACGGCATGCGCAAGCACCCGCGCTACGAGGATGCCGTCACGTTCGACGACAATGAGCCGGACTACCGGGGATTCCCCAACATGAGAATCGAGTATGCGCTCACAGAACGGGAAAACGCGGAAATCGCCGAGGCAACCGAGCGGCTGCGGCGTGCCGGCAAGGCCCTTGGCGCCTTCGTGGCCGAGCCCAGGCTCATGCCGAACGGCTCGAGCCTGCACTACCAGGGCACCATGCGCATGGGTGAAACCGACGACGGCACCTCGGTGGCGGATCCCTGGTCACGCGTGTGGGGCTACGACAATCTGGTGGTGGGCGGAAATGCGCTCATTCCGACGGCAACGGCCATGAATCCCACGCTGATGAGCGTGGCCATCGCCGTCCGCGGTGCCCGGAAGGTTGCTGAGGAGTTTGGTTCGCAGAGTGCCTAGGTCAGCTGCTCGTTGGGGCTCAGACGCCCGCCAGCTGTGGCCGGGCTGACGTCGAGGCACGGATAACCTGTGGGTATGAAGAACCTGGACCTCAACCTGCTGCCCCAGCTGCAGGTCCTGCTGGAACTGCGGAACATCTCCCGGGCAGCCGAGAGGCTCCAGCTCAGCCAGCCGGCCACCAGCGCCGCAATGGCCAGGCTCCGGCGCCATTTCGACGACGAACTCCTGGTGCGGAACGGCCGCGCCTATGACCTCACGCCCTTCGCGCAGTCCCTGGTCCCGCTGGTTGATGAAGCCATGCTTCACATCCAGCGGGCCACGCGCGTGCGGTCCGGCTTCGACGCCGGCACGAGCGAGCGGGAGTTCATTATCGCCGCCTCGGACTACGCGGCGGCCCTGATCGTGGGGCCGCTGCGGGGGATCCTGCGCGAGGAGGCACCCGGAGTGTCGGTGGATTTCGTTCCCACAGCCAAGTCCGGGATCCAGGGCCAGATGGCCGACTACTCAAAAATCGACCTGCTCGTCGGGCCCACGGGATACCAGATGCAGGGAGCCAGCAAGCAGTTGTTCCGGGACAGCTTTGTTGCTGTGGCTGACACCGGAAATCCCCTGATCCAGCGGCCCCGGCTCACCGTGGAGGACCTGGCCACCGTTCCCCACGCCGTCGGCTATTTCGGTGAGGGAATCAGCACCCCGGCGGACAAGCTGTTCGAATCGCGAGGTATCCAGCGCCGCGTGGCGGCTGTGGTGGCCGGGTTCCTGTCCCTGCCACTCCTGGTGGAAGGGACAGACCTCGTGGCGCTCGTCCCCGGGATGCTGGCAGCACGGGCCCAGCGCGGCGCGGATATCGTTGTGCTGGGGTTCTCCGAAGGCGCTGAAGCGTCCCTCGTGGAAGCGATGTACTGGCACCCGTCCCAGGCGGAGGACCCTGCCAGCGTTTGGCTGCGTTCCGTGGTCCAGCGGGCCTGTTCGCGGTTGCACGAACTTTTCCCCATCACCGCGCACCCGGTAACTATCCACGCGGCGGATACCACCTAGAACCAAAGCGCCGTTCCCCATCCGGACCATCCCTGCGAAAGTCGAAGAAACGCACTTTCGAAAGGGATCCCCCATGCCTGTCTCCAGCCAGCGCCTCGACGGCAAGACCGCCGTCATCACCGGAACGGCCAGCGGCCAAGGCAGGGCGGCGGCGCTCGCCTTCGCCGAGGCGGGCGCCGTGGTGGTGGGCTGTGACATGGACGACGACGGCGCCGCGGGCACCGTCCGCCAGGTCACCGCAGCCGGGGGCCGGATGAGCAGCCGCCGGGTTGACCTCACAGACGAGGCCGCTGTGGCGGCATGGGCGCAGGATGTAGCCGCAAACCACGGCCAGGTGCACATCCTGTATGCCAACGCGGCGGTCACCCGCTTCGCCCCGGTGGAGCAGCTCACGTTTGCCGACTGGAAGTGGAATGTCGAACACGAGATGGATGTGGTGTTCCTGCCGGTCAAATACTTCTGGCCACAACTGATCCGGGTGCGGGACGCCGCCATTGTGCTGGTGGGATCCACGGCAGGAGTTACCGGTTCCATGACCAACGGCCGGCTGGCCCACACCGCCACGAAGGGGGCCGTGGTGGCCATGACCAGGCAGCTCGCGGCCGAAGGGGCTCCGCATGGACTCCGCGTCAATACTGTCAGCCCCGGAATGATCCGCACCGCAGCGACCGAGGGCAACCTCCTGGCCGCCGACCACCCCATGCGGTCCATCGCCGGCAGCATCCCGTTGGGCCGGATCGGCACGCCGGAAGAAGTGGCCAAATGCGCGCTGTTCCTGGCCTCCGACGAAGCGTCATACGTGACGGGCGCCAACCTGATGGTCGACGGCGGCTGGTCGGCCGTGCTGCCGGGCTAGTTGGAATCGTGCACCGCGTCAGCGCATGGCGTCGGAGACGGACTTTGCTCCGCCGTGGCCCGACTGGCCGCCGTCCACCGGGATCTCGGCACCGGTCACGAAGGACGAGAGCGGGCTGAGGAGGAACAGCACGACGCCGGCCACTTCCTCCACGCTTCCAGTGCGGCCCAGCGGGGTCTCGGCCAGGGTGGCCTGCCTGAATTCCGGCTTAGCGCTCGCCGTCATGGGCGTTTCGATGAAGCCCGGATGGACAGTATTAACGCGGATCCCCCGCGGGCCGAGTTCCATGGCGGCCACCTGCGAGAGGCCCCGCAGTGCCCACTTGCTGGCGGTGTAGGCCACCGGATAGTGCGCGGTCAGGCCTGCGACGGAACCGACATTGACGATGGATGCGGCACTGCCCATCAGCGGTGCGAGCGCCTGGATCCCCAGCAGGCATCCGGCGACATTGACTTCATAGACGCGCTGCAGGTCAGCCACAGAGGCATCCAGCAACCGGCTCCGTTGGGTGATGCCTGCATTGTTGACCAACCCGTCCACCTGCCACCCATGGGACTCGATCCAGGAAGCGAGTTCGGACCAGCCGGAGGCATCGCTGACGTCCAGCTGCCGGTACACCAGCGCACCGGCCGAAGACGATGACACGGCGGCCAGCTCGGCCGGCATGTCCACTGCGAGGTCTGTGGCAATGACGCGGGCCCCGGCCTCCACCAGCATGTGCGCTTCGGCAGCGCCCTGGCCCTGGCCAGCGCCGGTGACCACCACGGTCCGGCCATCGAGCTGAAGGGAGACCACCCTACGTCCCGGAAGGAACCGCAGAGGCGACCCGGTCGCGCGGACGCTGCCGGGCACGCACCAGGGTCCCGGCGTTACGGCGTTCACCTACCGTGTTCTCTATAGTCCCGATGCCTTCCACCGTCATGCGGACCACGTCTCCCGTCTTCAGCGGCGGGGGAGTCTTCGCGCCGTTCCGTCCCCAGAGCTCCGCGAGGCAACCGCTGCCGCACGTGCCGGAGCCCAACACATCGCCGGGCCGGACCACGGAGTCCTGCGAGGCGTAGGCCACTAGCTCGGCGAACGGCCAACCCATATTGGACAGCAGGTCCTGGCCGATGGCATTCCCGTTGACTTCCACGGCCATGGAGATCGGCAGGAACCCCTCGGCGTCGTGCAGGTCCTCGAACTCATCCGCGGTGACAATCCAAGGCCCCAGCGTATTGGCGAAGTCTTTGCCCTTGCACGGCCCCAGGCTGACTCTCATCTCCCGGCGCTGCAGGTCCCGCGCCGACCAGTCGTTGAGGACGGTGTAGCCGAAAATGTGCCGGTGCGCCTCCGCTGCAGTCAGGTTCCGGCCGTCGCTTCCGGGGACGCGCCCGACGACGGCGGCGACTTCGGTTTCAAAGTCCAGATCCTCGCAACCCGCCGGAATACCAATCACCTCGCCAGTGCCGGTCACCGTATGCGGGTTGGTGAAGTAGAAGGTGGGCGCCTCGTACCATTCGGGCACCACGCCGGCCACGCCGTCGATGCTCTTCCGCACGCCTTCGACGTGTTCCTCGAACGCGACAAAATCCCGAATGGTGGCGGGCGCCAGTGGGGCGAGCAGCTGCACGTCCGCCAGCGGAACGGCCGGGCCAGACCCGATGATCCGCCGGGCCAAACCCAGGGTCTCCTCGAGCCCTGCTTCCAGGAGTGTCTGAACCGTCTGGCCTGTGGGCAGGGCATAGCAGTTACCGCCGTCAACGAAGCCGGACTGCGTCCCGCCGTCGTGGTTCCAGCGAGCAATCTTGACCATAAAAACCTCCTTAGGCTGTGCGGCGGGCGGCGAGGATGGAAGCGGGCGTGATGCCGAGGGCAGCGGCGTTGCCGGACAGCACCCTGGCCTCGTCCTCGGCGGAAAGCTGTGCCTCGATGACCTCGGCCGCGGGGCGGTCGGAGCCCATGTCGAACGGGTAGTCCGAGCCGAGCAGCACCTGCCCCGGGCCAGCGGCGGCCACGAGCGCCCGCAGTTCAGCCGGGCTGTGGACCAGGGAGTCGAAGAACAGCTTCTTCACATACGACGACGGCGGCTCAGCACAGCCGCGTGCCTCCGGCCGGACCCTCCAGGCGTGATCGGAGCGGCCAAGGCTGGTGGGAAGGTAGCCGCCGCCGTGCGCGGCCAGAACCAACAGGCTCGGGTGCCGGTCCAGGACACCGCTGAAGATCAGGTGGGACAGGGCCACCGCGTTTTCCGCGGGCTGGGAGACGGTGTTGGCGAGGTAGAAGCGGTCCAGCCGCTCGTCCAGCGAGCAGCCGAACGGGTGCAGGAAGACCAGGGCACCAAGCTCCTCGGCCCGGCTCCAGAACGGTTCCAGCCTGGGGTCGGACAGCTCAACGGTGCTGCGCTCCGGGTCGGCGGGGGTGGCGGCGAACGAGCCGATTTCCACGCCTAGCAACCCGCACTCCAGCATGGCGTGTTCCAGGGCTTCGACCATCAAGGAAGGGTGCTGCAGCGGGACCAGGCCCAGGCCGTTCAGCCGTTCCGGGGCGCGGGCCACGAACTCCCGCACCGCCTGGTTGGCGGCCCTGGCAACCTGCAGGGCCAGCTCTTCCGCGGCGAAATAGTAGAAGTGCGACGGCGACGGCGAGACGAGCTGCACGTCCACGCCTTGGGCGTCCATGTCCGCAAGACGGCGGTCCAGGTCCGTCAGCTGCGGCCAGCGCTCCTTGATCATTTTTCCCGAAGCGGCCATCGACTCTGGTCCGTTGCGCCGGACTTCCAGAGCCTGTTGAGCGCCGAAGCCCTCGGGATCAGCTTCGGCCACCAATTGCTGCAGGGCCGGAAGCAGGATGTGGGCGTGGACGTCCACGGTGGGTTTTTCAGCAGGGCCGGTGCTCATGCGGGCTCCCTAACCAAGCTGGAGACTGAATGCATGAGGCCCGGAACGTTGGCGTCCCGGACGCCGTCGAGCATCCACTGGCCCAGCTGGACGGAGGCGTCGACCACTGCTTTTGCCCGGTCCAGTCGGCGGTCGGTGAACTCTTTCCAGAGTGTCTCGGTGATCTCGTCGGCGCCGATCAGGAGATCGGCCAGCACGGCTGCGTCTTCCATTGCCATGGCAGCACCTTGCGCGATGGTTGGCGGGCAGCTGTGGGCGGCGTCGCCGATGATGACGGTGCGGCCGCGGTTCCACGGCCCGTCCACCAGGTGGGTAGTGAACCAGGTGTAGTTGATACGGGCGCTCTGGTCCAGGTTGGCGCGGATCTCGTTCCATGGGCCGCCGTAGGCTGCGGCGAGTTCGGCCATAATGCGCGGGCCGTCCTCGTGTTTGCGCTCCTGGGCCCTTTCCACGAGGTAGGCATAGATGGTGTCAGGGCCGGTGGGGCAGTAGCCGGCAATAAAGCAAGGGCCTCCGTACGTCAGGTCGGTGCGGACCACGTCCTGCGGCCGTTCCACGAACGCGCGCCAGATGCCCATGCCCGTGGACCGGGGTTCAACATCGATGCCGATGGCCTTGCGGACAGCTGAGTGCAGGCCGTCGGCGCCGATCAGGAGGTCGTAGCGGTCGGTGCCGCCGTCGGAGGTGCTCACGGTGACGGAACCGCCGTCGTCCGTTATTTCGGTGACCGTCTTGCCGTAGCTGATCCGTGCGCCTGCCTGCCCGGCACGCTCGCGGAGGATGGCGGTGAGGTCGGGGCGGTACATGCCCAGGGTGGCTGGGAGGTCGTCGCCGCCGGTCCGCATGTCATCCAATACGGCGATGACGGTGCCGGCGGGGTCTGGGGCGCGCAGGCCGAGGGTGCTGAACGCGTAGCCCTTCGCCTCGATTTGCTCCCAGACGCCCAGCTGGCGGAGGACCCGCAGGGCGTTCCCCTGCAATGTGATTCCAGAGCCAAGGGTTTGCGGGGCATCGGCCTTCTCCAGGATTTCAACCTGGATTCCCGCGTCGGCCAGCAGGATGGCGGCGGTCAGTCCCGCGGCTCCCGCCCCGACGATTCCGACGTTCTGTACTGCTGCCATCGCTGACTCCTTTGTATTGACGGCCTGACTGATGATGGTTGTGGTGCTGTTGTACTGAAAGCTACCGGAGGGCGATCGGGTTGACGGGCGATCCGACGGCGCCGGTAATGGGCAGGGGCGCCGCGGTGAGCAGGAAGTCGTACCTGCCGTCTGCCGCGCAAGCCTCCGCGAGGCCGTCCGGGTCCCACATTTCGCCGAGGAACAGCCCAAGGTTGGGGATGGCGATCTGGTGGAGGGGCTGGAAGGCGCCGTCGAACTCGTTGGGCCGGACCTCGAAACCCCAAGTGTCCGTGGCGATCCCCGCGATTTCACTGCGGTGAAGCCAGGGTGCGGTGCTGAAGGACAGCCCCGGGGCTGAGCCGCCGGCGTAGTCGCCCCAGCCGTCGCGGCGCACCCGGGTGTGCTGTCCGGTGCGGATCACAAGGATGTCGCCCCGGCCAACCTTTGAGCTGGGGCCCTGCAGGTCGATGGTCCGCTGGAGGTGTTCGGGGGTGATGGCAAAACCGTCCGGCAGCTCGCCGTCGTTCCTTCCCAGTTCGGGTCCGAGCGCGCGGCCGACGTCCAGCAGGACGCCGCGGGTGACGATCTTGGCCGCGGCGGTTTCGATGCCGGTGACCAGGTCGCCTTCGGAGGTGACCACGTCCCCTGCGGCGCGGCCGTTCCAGGCCTTGCCCTGGTCGAAGATGTGGCCGAGGCCGTCCCACTGGGTGGAGCACTGCAGCGGCATGGCAATGACGTCGTCCGCGCCGCCGAAGCCGTGCGGGAAGCCCTGGTTGCCGCGTTCGGCGTCCACGCCGGTGTCGGTCATGGTGTGGACAGGGTTGGTGCGTCGCCGCCAGCCCTTCTGCGGGCCGTTGGTGTCGAACGGCTGGGACAGCGAGAAGGCCTCGCCCGTCTTTACCAGGGCTGCTGCTTCAATGCGCTTGTCCGCGTCGATGAAGTTCAGGGTCCCAAGGACGTCGTCCTGGCCCCAGCGGCCCCAGTTGTTGTGGGATTCGGCCATGGCGCGGATGCTGCCGAGCGGATCGTCACGCCGGATGACCGGGGAATCGGTGGCTGATTCCCCGGTGCCGGTGGTGGTTGGTGCTGTGTCCTGGCTGGTCACTGCTGGCTGCCTTCAGTGACAACTTCGTCCTTGCAATGGATGAGCTGGGTGCCCAGGCCCGTAATGGTGCCCTCCATGACGTCGCCGTCCTGGAGCAGCCTTCCCCAGTGCTGGCCGTTGCCGGCGGGGCTTCCGGTGAGCACCAGGTCTCCCGGGCGCAGCGGCATGATCTGGGAGGCCTCGCTGATCAGCTTGGCGACACCGAAGATCATGTCTGAGGTGGACTCGTCCTGCATGGCCTTGCCGTTGAGCTTCAGCGTGACCTGGACGTCCTGCGGGTCGCCGAAGAACTTGGCGGGTACCAGCAGCGGTCCGGTGGGCAGGAAGCCGGGGGCGTTCTTGGCGCGGTACCAGTCCGAGCCGATCGCCGGCATGTCCTTGCGGAACACGTACTCACGGGTGGTGATGTCGTTGACCATGGTGTAGCCGAAGACGTAGTCCAGGGCTTCCTCGGGGGTGACCCGGAACGCCGTCCTGCCGATCACCGCGGCCAGTTCAAGTTCCCAGTCGTGGGACTTGGAGTAGGCAGGCAGGGTGAGGTCGTCCGTGGCGGACGCGATCGCCGTCGGCAGCCCGATGAAGAAGTACGGCGTTCCCTGGCCCGCGCGCTTGTCCATCATCGCGGCGGTCCGGTCCCGGACTTCGTCCTCGTCCTGGCCGGGTTCGCGGTGGGCTGCGGCGAGGTCGATGACGTGCTTGCGGTAGTTGGCGCCGGTCTGAAGGACCTGGACAGGCTCTACCGGGGCGAGGACCTCGATGTCGGCCATCGCCAGGCCGGTGTCCTCGCCGGCCGATGCGGCGATGGCGTCCAGTTGGCTCTCGGTGGTGTCCCAGTGCTCGATCAGTGTATTGATCTCCTCATTCAGGGCCACGACGCGGTCGCCGACCAGCAGGCCCGCGCGGGCCTTGCTGTCACCGGTCTCCTGGAACCGGATGAGTGCATATTGTGTTTCGGCCATGGTGTCCTAGCCCCGTCCCTGCTTGGCGTAGGGGTTCAGGAGGGCTTCTTTCATTTCGGGGGAGGCGCCTTCTTCGGTGGCGGTAAAGCCTTCCGCGGGAGGGAAGGATTCGGTCATGGAGTGCGGCATGGCGCCGTTTTTGTAGAAGTTGTTGGAGCCTTCGGAGGGCTTCCAGGTGTTGGCTTCCCAGTCCGGGACGTAGTTGCGGTATCCGCCGGAGTTGAGCTCGACGCGCAGGCCAGAGGGGTCGCGGAAGTAGAGGAAGTTTTGCTCGCCCACGCCGTGGATGGAGGGGCCGTATTCCATGGCGGTGCCGTTTTCCATCATGACGTCCGCGGTGCGGAGCAGGTCTTCGGTGGCGTCCACCCAGAAGGCGATGTGGTTGACGCGTCCCGCGCGGCTGGAGGTGTCCAGGACCACGCCCAGGTCGTGGGACTTTTCGTTGGTCGTGAGCACGGAGAAGACGGTGATGGGTGCCTCGTCCAAGTCCACGAAGGCCATGACGCGGAAGCCCAGGGCCTCGTTGTACCACTTGGCGAAGCCTCGGACATCGGAGGAGGCCACGGTGACGTGGTCCAGGAAGCGGGGCGCTGCGGCGTGGCTGCTGCGGCGCTCCGGCCGGTCCGGGTAGGTGGATTCAAAACCGGGTTCGGCCACGAACTTCTCAACGTCGAAGAAGAGGCGCATGGGGTGGCCATAGGGGCCGGTGAATTCGTAGGCCTTGCCGTAGCCGTGGCCGCCGGCGGTCCAGCTGCCCTGGACACCGGTTGCTTCGACGCGCTGGGCTGCGGCTGCCAGGGCGGTCTGGGAGTTGGCGCGCCAGGCCATGCGGCCCAGGGACGCTTCCGGCCCTTCGGTGAGGACCAGGCTGTAGCGGTAGTAGTCACCCCAGCAGCGCAGGTAGACGTTGCCGTCCACCCGGTCGACGATGCGCATGCCGAACTTTTCCTCGTAGAACCGTGCCGAGGCTTCGACGTCGGGAGTGGTGATTTCGAGGTGGGCAAGATGGGAGAGGGGAGTTTCCACGTTGAATTCCTTCTAAGTACTGATTGCCTTGAGTGGGGTCGCTGCAGGTCTAGTAACCAGACTGAGGCAAGAGAGGTATTCGGTGAAGAGGCGTTTACTGATGCCACCTATTTGTATGGCAGATAGTTGGCCTGAGGGGTCGATCCGCGCGCAACGCCGTACCGGCTGCTCCGGCTTTTGAACCAGTGTCGGGTTCCTAGCCCGCCGCGGGCGCGGTGCGGGTGGTTGTGCCGAGGCCCGCGGGGTCGGCCAGGAACGGGGTAAACGCCAGCTCCGCGGCCCCGATCATCATCAGGTCAGAACCGAGCGCTGCACGGTAGATCTCGACCTGGCCGGCGGGGCCGTCCATTGCCTGGGATAGCAGCACTCCGTCCACCGACTCCGGTGCGAGGGCGTACAGCGTTCCCAGGAAGCCGTCCAGGACGATTGCCTCGGGGTTGAAAATGTTCACGGCATTGCGCAGGGCTATGTCCAGGAACATGAGCTGGCGTGCCACTTCGTCGTTCACCTCAGCACTGCTGCTGGTTGCCAGCGCCTTTTCGAGGTCGGCGGTGTCGCCGCGGCTTAGCCCGGCCAGTTCGAGGAGGCGGGACTGGGAGACTTCGGTTTCCAGGCAGCCGGTGGCGCCGCAGTGGCAGCGCTTTCCTCCGGAGCGGACAAAGGTATGGCCGATCTCCCCTGCGTAGCCGGAGGCGCCCCTGAGCAATTGCCCGTCGGAGATGATTCCGCCGCCGATGCCGCTGGCGCCGCCGTTGAGGTAGATCAGGTTCCCCTGCCCGGCGCCGGCGCCGAAAATCAGCTCCGCTTCGGCGCCGAGGGAGGCGTCGTTCGCGGCCTGGCACGGATAGCCGGTGGCTTCGCTCAGCATCCGGGCGACCGGCTCGTTCCGCCAGCCCAGGTGCGGCGCGTGCCGGACCACGCCGTCGTCGCGGTTGACCAGGCCCGGCACGGCCATGCCAATGCCCGTGATCCGGTAGGACGCATCCAGCTCGGAGCGCATCCCGGCGATCACGGCCGATGCGATATTCACCGCTTCCCGGGCGCTCGGAATCCGTTCCGTGTCGAAGCGGATCTTCTTTTGCACCTTCCCCCCGAGACTGACCAGGCCGATAGTGACGGCGTCGATCTCTGGGTTGACTGCCAACGCCGCGACCGACGGGCTCGGATGGACGTTCGGACTCGGCCTGCCGACGTGCCCTTCGCCGGCGGGCGCCGTTTCATAGACCAGGCCCAACGCAACGAGTTGTCCGATCAGCGTCCCGACGGTGGAACGGTTCAGTCCCGTGTGCCGGGTCAGTTGGGCACGGCTGAGGACGCCGTGGTGGTGGACGAGGGAGGTCAGCAGCGACAAATTGTTGCGGCGGGACGGATCCGGCTCCCTCGCCGCCGCGGAAGCAAGAGTACGTGGAGGCATCATCGTGACACTATCAGCGGCCGGCCACCGCGCGGTCCAGGAAGGCGTTGCGGAATTTCTCATCCGAATCCAGCCGGAGGTCTTGCGGTTCCGACGCAGTGCGCGGATGGGTTTCGTAGCTGAGGTTTTCCGGCCAATTGCGTTCGGTCACCATCTGATCAATCACGGTGGGATCCTTCACTCAAGGGCCTCATTGCTTGATCTGCCGGCCAAATTGCTGTTATGAACAACTTAACATTCACCCGCCCGCAGCGCCAGAACCGGTTAGCAATTCCTTGCTTGCTGGGGTTGACTCTGCCAAAATTCGTAATATGTTTGGCTCTAGAACAATTTCCTCTGGTTTCCCCGCCAGCCGCGCAACAGCAGCCACAACTACCTTCGGAGCATTCAATGACGATTCAGCCCACCCGTGACGACAAATTTTCCTTCGGCCTCTGGACGGTGGGCTGGGAGGCCCAGGACCAGTTCGGATCGGCCACCCGCCCGCCGCTGGACACGGTCGAGGCCGTCAACAGGCTCAGCGACCTCGGCGCCTACGGCATCACCTTCCACGACAACGACCTCTTTCCCTTCGGCTGCTCCGCCGCTGACCGCCAGCGTGAAATCGACCGGCTGACGGGCGCGCTGAAGTCCACCGGAATGATTGTCCCGATGGTCACCACCAACCTGTTCAGCCACCCCGTCTTCAAGGACGGCGGCTTCACCAGCAACGACCGCGGCGTCCGGCGCTTCGCCCTGCGCAAGGTCCTGGACAACATTGACCTCGCCGCCGAGCTGGGTGCGGAAACCTTCGTCATGTGGGGCGGCCGGGAAGGCAGTGAATACGACGCAGCCAAGGACATCCGCGGCGCCCTGGAACGCTACCGCGAAGCCGTGAACCTGCTGGGCGACTACGTCACGGACAAGGGTTACAACATCCGGTTCGCCATCGAGCCCAAGCCCAACGAACCCCGCGGCGACATTCTGCTCCCCACCCTGGGCCACGCCCTGGCGTTCATCGAAACCCTGGAGCGCCCCGAACTGGTGGGCATCAACCCCGAGACCGGGCACGAGCAGATGGCCGGACTGAACTTCACCCACGGCATCGCCCAGGCGCTCTACCAGGGCAAGCTCTTCCACATCGACCTCAACGGCCAGCGCAGCATCAAGTTCGACCAGGACCTGGTGTTCGGCCACGGCGACCTGCAGAACGCGTTCTCGCTCGTGGACCTGCTCGAAAACGGCGGCCCCGACGGCGGGCCGGCCTACGACGGCCCGCGCCACTTCGACTACAAGCCCAGCCGCACCGAGGACATCGACGGCGTATGGGACTCCGCGGCCGCTAACATGCAGACCTACCTGCTGCTCAAGGAACGCGCCAAGGCTTTCCGCGCCGACCCCGAGGTCCAGGCCGCGCTGCAGTCCTCCCGCGTGGCGGAAATCAACGAACCCACCCTCAACCCGGGCGAAGGCTACGACCAGCTCCGCGCGGACCGCGCCTCTTACGAGGACTTCGACGCCGACGCCTACTTCGGCGGCAAGGGCTTCGGTTTCGTGAAGCTGCAGCAGCTCTTCATCGAGCACCTGCTCGGCGCCCGCTAAGACCGTGACGGCTGCTTCCATGAACCTTGTTGCCGGTGTGGACTCCTCCACCCAAAGCTGCAAAGTGGTGATCCTCGAAGCCGGCACCGGCACGCTGGTCCGCGAGGGCCGGGCCGCCCACCCGGACGGAACGGAAGTCCACCCGGATCAGTGGTGGCGGGCCTTGTCAGCGGCGTTCGACGACGCCGGCGGGCTGGCGGACGTCAGCGCGCTCTCGGTGGGGGGACAGCAGCACGGCATGGTGCTGCTGGACCACGCCGGCAACGTGGTGCGCCCGGCGCTGCTGTGGAACGACACCCGATCGGCGTCGGCAGCGGCCGCTCTCACCGACGAAGTGGGGGCGGAGGACTTTGCCCGCAGGACCGGGCTGGTCCCGGTGGCCTCCTTCACCATCACCAAGATCCGCTGGGTCCGGGACCACGAACCGGACCTGGCGGACCGGGTGGCGGCTGTTGCGCTGCCCCACGACTGGCTGACCTGGCGGCTCCGCGGTTACGGCCCGGCAGCAACCAGCCCGCTGGGCCCGGACCTGGACCAGCTCACCACCGACCGCTCCGATGCCAGCGGCACCGGATACTGGAGCCCTTCGGCCGGCGAATACGATGTGGAGCTGTTCAAACTGGCCTTCGGCCGGGACGCCAGGGAAGCCGGCGGGGGTGCCGGGCACCGGGATCCAGGCACCGTGGTTCTGCCGCGGGTGCTGGGCCCCGGCGGCTCCGCCGGGGCGGTTCACCCCGGCTGCTTCGGCTCCGCGACTCAGTTGCCCGGCCAGTCCGGATCAAGCCCGGCCGGACCCGGGCACCGCATTCTCCTCGGTGCCGGCGCCGGAGACAATGCGGCCGCCGCCCTGGGTCTGGGGGCCGAACCCGGGGACGTGGTGGTGTCCGTCGGCACCAGTGGCACGGTGTTCTCGGTGGCGTCCCGTGCCGTCGCCGATCCCAGCGGAACGGTGGCGGGCTTCGCGGACGCCAGCGGAGAATACCTGCCCATCGCCGTCACGCTTAATGCCGCGCGCGTGCTCGGCTCCGTGGCAGGCATCCTGGGCGTGGACTTCGACGAACTTGCGCGACTTGCCCTGGGCGCCGAACCCGGCGCCGGCGGCGTGGTGCTCGTGCCCTACTTCGAAGGTGAGCGCACGCCCAACCTGCCCCACGCCAAGGCCAGCTTCCACGGGCTCAGCATTGCCTCCAGCACCAGGAGCAATCTGGCCCGGGCCGCCATCGAAGGCATGCTCTGCGGACTGTCCGGCGGCCTGGATGCCCTCCGGGCGCAAGGGAGCCCCGCAACACGGCTCCTGCTGATCGGCGGCGCCGTGCAGAACCCCGCGGTGCAGGCCATCGCGGCCCAGGTCTTCGACCTGCCGGTCGTGGTCCCGAGCCCGGGGGAGTACGTGGCCCGGGGTGCTGCCGTCCAGGCAGTCTGGGCCTCCAGCGGCAACCGGCCGGATTGGCCGGTCGCGGTGGACGCCGCACCCGCCCCGGACTTCCACCCGGCCATCAGGCAAAACTACCTGCGGGCGAGCAGTCGCGTTGACCCCGGCAACTGAGCCGGAGCTCGTGAATGCCTTTGCTTCAACGCGGCAACGAAATGCCGGCTGACCGCTGAGAATACGGTGGTCCTCGTCGGATGTGCCAGCCGCCACAACACCGCCGCCCCGACCCCGCCATCCTTAACAGGTTCCTATCGGTCCTTGATCCCTATCATCGCCATTACGGTGCGGGCTGCTCGGCCGATCCCGAATCCGAGGACACCTCGGGCTGCGGGGTCTGTTCGGTTGCGGGGGCAGGCTGCTGGGTCTGTTCGGTTGCGGGGGCGACGTCCGCCGGCGTGGTGTCGCTTGGTGCGCCGGCTCCCGGCACTGCGGTTCCGGCCGAGCCGCTGTCCGTGCCACTGGGGCTACCCTCCGTGGTCAGGCCATCTGTCTTGGTGGCACCTTGCTCGACCTGCCCGGGCACTTGCGCGACTTGCCCGGGTCCTTCCGTCACGTCCTTGGTCGATGCGTCCGTTTTGTCCGGGACAGTCGGAGTGCCACCCAGGGCCGTGCCCAGCGTCGTCGTGGGGCCAGCCGCACCGTCGATGCTCGACGCCGACGAGACCAGGCTGGAGATGGGCTTATTGGTTCCGAATTCGACTGCAGTGACACCGACCATCGCGATCACGAATGCGGCAGCACTGACCGCCCCGATCTTAATCCAGGTCTTTGGGGTGACCTGCCTCTTCAGCCGGTTGGCTTGAGGTTCGTCGCTTTCGGCCGGGGCGCTGGCGGCCAGCACGCCGGCGTCGTCAGCGGGCAGTCCACCCCTGCGTCGCTTTGGGATTTTCGTCATTGCCACGGTGGCGGCCGAGCTGAGTGTCCGGGCATACAGGGCGGCGCCCACCGTGGCAACGATGGAGCCGAGTGCGGCGCCAATAAGCGTCCCGGCAACGCCTAGAAAGGACCCCACCAAGGCAGAGGTCACCGCGGCCAACGCCGAGCCAATAGTCTGGGTGCCACTTAGCCCGAGGAGCTGTTTCGGCTTGTCTTCATTAGCGGAGTCTGCAGGCATCTTCAAACACATTTCAGTCAGATAAATGTTACGAACAGATAACTTTACCCTGCCGGCGGGTGGCCCCCGGCTGCCTCCGTAATAAATTGAGACGCTTCTCACGGTAGATCTTCGGCGCCATCCATGCCTCCGACGGCGGCTCGCCCGCGCTGTCCAGCACCTCACCAAAACGGAAGCGGACGACGGCGGGAAGTCCCCGCCGTCGTCCGGTACACGATCAAACCTCGGCCGCAGCCCGTCGGGCCCGGGCGGCTCGCACGAGCCCGCTGGACACGGCCGCTCCCACGAGGGCGAGCGCCGCGAGCACGAGGAACACGATGTGGTAACCGGCGGCTCCCGGATTTGCGTCGAGGATTGTCCCGTAGACGATGAAAGCGAACATCCCTGGTGCATAACCGACCAGGCATGCGATTCCGAAAGCCGTGCCGCTGGTCTCCTCCGGAATCCCGACCTCGTCCATCGGCGCCCAGAACACACCCCGCATGGTGAAGACGATAAGCGAGAACAGCAGGGTCACGATCATCGCCGGGATCTGGCTGCCGGGATCGGCCGGGAGGAGCAGCAGCACCGCCACCACCGGGATCAGGCACAGGAACGCCAACCGGATGTACCGGCTCGCACCCTTGACCACCTTGTCCGCGAGGACTCCGCCGATCGGGCCACCGATGATTTTCAGGCCGTACTGGTTGATGATGCCGTAGGCGCCGACCAGCGCGACAGGCAGCCCGTACACGTAGGTCAAATACGGGATGAAATAGGTGAGGCCGCAGTACACGACGTACACCATGAACACGGTGAAGCTCACCCACCACAGCTGCGGCTGCTGCGCGGCACGCCAGATTTCGCCGAGGCCGGCCTTCTGCTTCTTCGCCACGGGCTGCTCGCTCGCCTGCTCGCTTGTCTGATTGCTTGGCTGACTGCGAAGCAGCAGGAACAACAGCACGCCGACGACGACGTCAATGATGGCGTAGAAGGCAATGGCCGCACGGAATCCGCCGGTACCCGAACCGAGCAGGACGAAAATTCCCAGCGCGGAGAACGCCACGGCAGTGTCGACGACGCCGCGACCGCCCTCGAGGAGGCCGAAGAGCCGCCCCTGTTCCTTCGAGCCGCCAAGCTGACGGATGCTCTTCAGCAACGCGGGCCAGACCAGGCAGTCCGAGCACACGGCGAGCAGCGCGAACAGGAGCAGGAGCGTGCTGAAGCCGGGGAACGTGCTGAGGAACAGGCCCAGCGCTCCGGTGCCCACGAGTCCGAGCGGGATGAGGATCCGCGTGGAGAAGCGATCGGCGAGGTAGCCGCCGACGATGAAGAGCGCCGTCGCGACCATCGAGTTGACGCTCAGCAGGGTGCCGATCTCAGTGTGGCTGAGGCCCATTGCCTCCTGCATGGGGACGTAGAACGCGTCCTTGAGGTTGGCGAGCTTGTAGATGGTGCCGCCCGCCATGACGAGCAGAGCGAAGCGGATCCACTTGCTCCAGTCGACGCGGTTCGTGGACTTCCCGGGGGTCTGAGTCAATGTGGTCATCGTGCACCTGCCAGGGACTTCGTTGTGTCGAGCTGCGCGACGGCGATGTCGCGCAGCGAGGCGAGCAGCTCCTTCACGTGGGCCACCTGGTGGTCGGCCCAGCCGGGTTCTGCAGCGAGCAGTTCATCCCGGGTCCATCCGTGCGGGATGCCGGTAGTGCTCAGATCGCGGTACGGGATGAACGGGTCCGCGCCTTCGCCGGCGTGGCGGAAGGCGGGAGCGTAGTAAAGATTTTCCTGTTCGAGGGCCAGGGCGATGACCTGAGGCTCGTCCTCGCCGAGTATCAGGAGCTCGAAGAGCATCCGCGCACCGGGCAAGTCGTCCTCAGGGCTTCCCTGCAGGACACCGCGGTGACCGTATCCGTCTCCCTCGGGAAGAACATGGACCCCTTTCAGGTGAACCTGCAGGATGTGCGGCGCGAGCGCGGAGAGGGCATCCATGGGACGCTCGCAGGCATTGATCATGTTCCCGAAATCGAACATGGCGTGCAGGCGCGGATGGGAGACCCGGCGCAGCAACTCGGCGATCTCGGTGGAGCGCAGTTCCTCGTGCTGCTCGAAGGAGAAGTGCAGATCGTGCTCGTCTGCGAGCACGGCGAGCCGGCGCAGGTCCTGCTCGATCAGTGTCATCACCTGCGAGAGCGTGCCCTCGAAGCGCGAGTAGACGCGGATGTGCCGGACGCCGAGGACCCCCGCGATGCGGACTACCTCGTCCACGTCCGCGCGCAGGGTGGTGCTGATTTCGAGGTGGATCCCCAGACCCAGGTGGCGCGCGCGGTCGGCGAACTCGCGAAGCCTGTTCTCGCTCATCCGGCCCAGGCTCCGCTCCTCGCCGTCGAGGAGGTGGATGCAGGCGCCGGCCAGGCCGTGCCGATGCGCGAAGTCGAGCACGTCATCGGGCCCGTACCCGCCGTAGGTCAGGTTGCCAAGGAGGGCGTAGGCGTGGGCGAACAGAGGGGCGCGGTCGATCCGTTCGATCAGGGTCCGGGCCAGCTCGTCGGTCAGGCGGGGCAGGGAGTCGATCTCCTCTTGGTTGAGGCGGGATCTTAGGAGCGCCTTAAATTGGGCGTCGGCAGGGGGCATCGTTGGCTCCTCGGGAGGCGTGTCAGGGGTGGTGGCGAATGTCACTCATCATTTGTACGCCGGTAATGGATCGCAAAAAAGGTCCATTAAGGCCACAGTCGTTAAGTCCATTCAGGAACCTGCGGCGATGCGCTCCCATCGGTCCCACGCGGCGGCCATCCTGCCGACAGCCTGCGGCATGTGCTCCTCCGCGGTGCCGGCGAACCCGATTAGCAGCGCCGGGGGGAGCTGCCGGGTGAGCCGGTACTCGCCGAGGGGGTAGGTGTACACCCGGCCCGCGGCCAGTCCCCTGGCTACCTCGATATCGTCGACCGGTTCACGGAGCCAACCCATGACGTGCAGGCCAGCGTCGACCGGGGCGGCTTCAATCCTGTGGCTCAACTGGTGATCGATTGCTTCGAGCAGGGCGTCCTGACGTGCCGCGTAGAGACGCCGGGTGCGGCGAAGGTGGGCGTGCAGATGCCCTTCCGACAGGAAGTCCGTGAGGGCCATCTGGAGCACCATCGCGGGCGGGCGCCCAATGACCGATGATGCGGATGCGAACGGCTTCACCAGGTCCTCCGGCAGCACGCAGTATCCGAGGCGGATCGACGGCGCGAGCACCTTGCTGAAGGAGCCCACAGTGATCACCTGCCTGCTCAAATCGAGCCCGAACAGGGTGGGGAGGAATTTCCCGCGGTAGCGCAGCTCGCTGTCGCAGTCGTCCTCGACGATCCAGCTCCCGTTCCGTTGCGCCCACGCGATCCACTCCGCCCTTCGCCCCGGGCTCATCGCAATGCCGAGCGGATGCTGCCGCGCGGGGGTCAGACAGGCCAGGCGTGCCGGAGCCGCGTCGTCGTCCGGGAGGACTGCTCCCTCGTCGTCGACTGGGACGCCTCGGACAGGACAGCCCTGGGACTGGAAGGCGAGCCGTCCGGAGATGTGCCCCGGGTCCTCGACGACGACGGGGTCGCCGGCGTCGAGCAGGAGAACCGCCAGCACGTTGAAGGCCTGCTGCGCACCGGAGGTGACGACCACCTGGTCCGCCGTGCACCCCAGGGCTCTCACGTCGTTGACGTATTCCGCGATCGCTTCCCGCAGTGGGCGGTAGCCGTGGGGATCGCTGTACCCGATCGCAAGCGGATCGGTGCGCCCGGCATGGCGCCCCAACAGGCGTTTCCAGGTCGCCGCGGGGAAAGCCGAGGACGCAACCTGGCTGGCAACGAACGATTCGGTCTCGGCGGGCGCCCACGTGTGCGGCGCCTCGCTGAACAGGTCGGTGCCCCGCGAAGAGGTGGCGGCTCCGCGTTCGGACAGCGGCGGCCGGGACATCGGCCGCTGCGGGGCGGCATCGCTCCACAGGGTGTCGACGTATGTGCCGTCACCCGCACGTGAGCGCAGGAAGCCCTCAGCAGTGAGTTGCTCGAACGCAGACACGACAGTGATCCGCGATACTCCCAGCTCGGTGACGAGTGTGCGGGTCGAGGGCAAGCGGGTTCCGCTCGGCATTGAACCCGTCAGGATCTGGGTGCGCAACTGCGCATACAGCTGCTGGTGCAAAGGCTCAGCCGCTGCGCGGTCGAGCTCAAGTCCGGCCAGCAGTCGGCCACCAGCGCTCTTCATCCCGCGAACCGCGGAGCGGATTTCACCATGGCCCCATTTTACGGGCCCGATTCTAGCTGGCCGTCCGTCCGGACGTTGCGCCAGATGGCGGGATCGTTGGACAGGCCGCGGTCCCCGGCGGCATATCCGAGCCACCCGGACGGGCGGGTGCCTAAACGAGCGGCCAGGGGTAGCGCATGCCGGTGCGGTCAACCGGCAGGACCCGGGCGTGCAGCAGGCGCTGGACGCGGCGCTGCAGGGCGGTGACCTCGTCGTCGTCGAGGAGCTCGGCCACCTCGGGAGGAGCGGCCTCGGCGAGCGGGGCGATGTCCTCGAGCAGGGCATCGGGGATAGGTTCGCCGGCGAAGTCCCAGATCACGGTGCGGAGTTTGAAAGCGGCGGAGAAGCACAGTCCGTGGTCGATGCCCCAGACCCGTCCGTCGTCGCCGCGCAGCACGTGCCCGCTCTTGCGGTCGGTGTTGTTGGCGACGTAGTCGAACAGGGCAATCCGCGCCAGGTCGCGGTGCGTCTCTGGGGCGTCCTCGAACAGCGTGAAGTAGTGCTCGCGGAAGTCGCACTCGATGAACCACTGCAGCGACCCGACCCCCAGCGGAGCTTCCTCGCGGATCACGGTCGGCGGCACGAGGCCCCACTCCAGGGACTCGCTGAGCAGGTAGGCGGCGCGTTCTCGCCGGTACAGTCCGGGCTCGAAATCGGACAACGGCCGTTCGCCGGCCTCGGGCTTGTAGACCGCATAGGCTGCGTCGTCCCCGCAGGAGACCTGGGCGAGGAACGTCTCGTTGCTGCTGCGCGGGATGCGTCCGAGCAGCTCGACGCGGCCCTCGGCGAGCAGGGTCAGCTCCCGGCCGGACACCGGCTGTACCGTATCACTGGCGGTCCCACAGTCTGTCCCGAATTCACGGCGTCCTCAGCCCGCTGAGGGGTTCCGACGTCGAATTCACCATGAGCACGGCGGGTCCCTGGCCGTCCACATAGGAGATGGCGGACACCGAGCCAGGGCTGATGACGATCCGCTGGAAGAGGTCCAGGGGCGTGCCCAGGGCGTGGGCGACGGCGGCCTTGATGGGGTCGGCGTGGGAGAAGCACACGACGACGCCGCCGGGGTGGGCTGTGCGCAGCACCTCAAGCGCTCCAACAATCCGCGCCTGCATTTCCGTGAAGCTCTCGCCCTTCGGGAAACGGAAGGTCGATGGGCTGTGCTGGACTGTCTGCCACGCCCGCAAGCGCGCCAGTTCGGCCAGCGAGGCGCCCGTCCACTCGCCGAAGTCGCATTCGAGCAGGCCGGCATCTTGCTTTACGCCCAATCCGGTGCGGGACGCCGCCGGCTCCGCCGTCTCGCGGGTGCGCTCCAGCGGCGAGGAGTAGATGCCGTCGACCCGAAGTCCCGCGAGCCGTTCCGCGACCCGGTCAGCCTGGTCCCGGCCCCGGTCGGACAGATGCAGCCCCGGTGCCCGCCCCGGCAGCAACCTGCCCGTCGTCGGCGTCTCCCCGTGGCGCACGAGAAGCAGGAGCGTGCCCTGCTGCTCGGGTGAGGGCCCGGCAGATGGTTTCGGCGCGGTTGATGCAGTCATCAAGAATCAGCCTAACGCTCACCGCCTGCCCCGTCCCTCGCAGGCTCGGACCGGGGACCCCGGGCGGCTCTCTTGCACCCCGCCCCAATGCGCAGGAATCTGCAAGAATCCCTCGATTCCCCGCACGATAGAGGTCTACGGTGGAGGAGTGAGTGATCGCCCCGATATCTTCACTGTTGGTGAACTGCGTGCCTCCGGCCACGTCCACAAGGACCTGCGCCGCGAAATCCGCGACAACCTGCTCGCCGCGCTCGCCGCCGGCCGGGATCCCTGGCCCGGGATGTTCGGGTTCAGCCGGACCGTCCTGCC
This sequence comes from Arthrobacter sp. 01N444, assembly GCF_056399305.1. NCBI lineage: Bacteria > Bacillati > Actinomycetota > Actinomycetes > Micrococcales > Micrococcaceae > Arthrobacter > Arthrobacter sp. 01N444. The sequence continues at coordinate 108,772 of NZ_JBFTRB010000009.1, read as the reverse complement.
CCAGCTCGAGCGGGCCCTGCTCGCCGGGCATGACGTCGTCCTGCTGGGCGAACGGGGCCAGGGCAAGACGCGGCTCCTGCGCACCCTGGCCGGGCTGCTGGACGAGTGGTCGCCGGTGATCGAGGACTCGGAACTGAACGAACACCCGTACGAACCCATCACGGAGCACTCCCGCGCCCAGGCCCTCACCGAGGGGGACCGGCTTCGGGTGGCGTGGCGGCACCGCTCGGAACGGTACGTCGAAAAACTCGCGACGCCGGACACCTCCGTCGCGGACCTGATCGGCGACGTCGACCCGATGCGGGTGGCCGAGGGACGCCGTCTCGGGGACCCGGAAACCATCCACTACGGCCTGGTCCCGCGCTCCAACCGCGGAATCATCGCCATCAACGAGCTGCCCGACCTGGCCGAGCGGATCCAGGTCTCGATGCTCAACGTGATGGAGGAACGCGACATCCAGATCCGCGGCTACGTGCTGCGGCTGCCGCTGGACGTGCTGGTGGTCGCGTCCGCCAACCCGGAGGACTACACGAACCGCGGCCGGATCATCACGCCCCTGCGGGACCGCTTCGGCGCCGAGATCCGCACCCACTACCCGATCGAGCTCGACGACGAGGTCGCCGTCATCCGGCAGGAGGGGCAGCTGGTGGCCGGCGTCCCGCCCGTCATCCTCGAGATCCTGGCCCGCTACACCCGGGCGCTGCGGCAGTCGCCGGCGGTCAACCAGACCTCCGGGGTTTCCGCGCGGTTCGCCATCGCCGGCGCCGAAACCGTTGCCGCGGCGGCCCTGCGCCGGGCCAGCGTGCGCGGCGAAGACGAGGCCGTCGCCCGGATCATCGACCTGGACGCCGCCGTGGACGTCCTCGCCGGGAAGATCGAGTTCGAATCCGGCGAGGAAGGCCGGGAACAGGACGTCCTGGACCACCTCCTGCGCATGGCCACCGCGGAAGCCGTGCGGGCCCACTTCCACGGCCTGGACATGGGCCCGCTCGTGGCCGCGCTCGACGGCCACGCCACGGTCACCACCGGTGAACTGGTCACTGCGCGGGAGTTCCTCCACAACCTGCCGTCCCTCAACGGATCCAGCCTCTACGACGACATCAGTGAGCGCCTGGGCGCGGAAAACGACGGGCAGCGCGCCGCCGCCGTCGAACTTGCACTGGAAGGGCTCTACCTCGCCCGGCGGATCTCCAAGGAGTCCGACGACGAGGAGACGATCTACGGGTAGGCAGCTTTACGGCTAAGGAGGCCTCATGACCGCTCACAACCGGTCCAGGTACGGCCGGTACACGGGAGGACCGGATCCGCTCGCCCCGCCGGTGGACCTGGCGGAGGCGCTGGACGCCGTCGCCGAGGACGTCATGGCCGGCTACTCGCCCCGGCACGCCCTCCGGGAGTTCCTGCGCCGCGGCGGCCGGAACCGGGAAGGCCTCGACGAGCTCGCCGGCCGCGTCCAGCAGCGGCGCAGTGAACTGCTGGGCCGGCACAACCTGGACGGCACCCTCAGCGAAGTCCAGAAGCTGCTTGAGACTGCGGTGCTGGAGGAACGCAAGCAGCTCGCCCGCGACGCGATGATGGACGACACCGACCGCGCCTTCCGGGAGATGCAACTGCAGAACCTGCCGCGCTCCACGGCGGCGGCGGTCAACGAGCTCGCCTCCTATGACTGGCAGTCGAGCACCGCGCGGGAGGCCTACGAGCGGATCAAGGACCTGCTCGGCCGCGAACTCCTGGACCAGCGGTTCGCCGGCATGAAGGAGGCCCTCGAGGGCGCCACCGAGGAGGACCGCGCGGCCGTGGCCGAGATGCTGCAGGACCTCAACGGGCTCCTCGGCAAACACCGCCGCGGTGAGGACACCGACGCGGACTTCCAGGAATTCATGGCCAAGCACGGCCAGTTCTTCCCGGAGAACCCGCAGTCGGTCGAGGAGCTGGTGGACGCGCTCGCCCAGCGCGCGGCCGCCGCCCAGCGGCTCCTGCAATCCATGTCCGCCGAGCAGCGCGAGGAGCTGATGCGGCTCTCCGCCCAGGCGTTCGGCTCGCCCGAGCTTATGGCACAGCTGGGCCAACTCGATTCCAACCTGCAGGCTTTGCGCCCCGGCGAGGACTGGTCCGGCTCCGAACGCTTCGAGGGCGAGGAAGGACTCGGACTCGGCGACGGCACCGGCGTGCTCCAGGACATCGCCGAACTGGACGAGCTGGCCGAACAGCTCTCCCAGGCCTACAGCGGGTCACGCCTCGATGACCTGGACCTGGACGCCCTCGCCCGCCAGCTCGGACAGAATGCTGCCGTGACGGCCCGCACCCTCGCGGAGATCGAACGGGCCATGCAGGACGGCGGTTTCCTCCAGCGCGGCGCTGACGGCGATCTCCGGCTGTCCCCGCAGGCCATGCGGCGGCTCGGCAGGTCGCTGTTGCGGGACACCGCCAAGCAGCTCTCCGGCCGGCAGGGCCGCCGGGACACGCGGGTTGCCGGGGCGGCCGGGGAGCAGACCGGCTCCAGCCGCCAATGGGAGTTCGGCGACGCCGAACCGTGGGACGTCACCCGCACCATCACCAACGCGATCCGCCGCACGATCGCCGACGGCGGTGACCCGGGCCGCGGACTGCGCCTCGCCGTGGGCGACATCGAAGTCACGGAGACGGAGGCGCGCACGCAGGCCGCCGTCGTCCTGCTTGCGGACGTGTCCTTCTCGATGGCCGCCGAGGGACGCTGGGTGCCCATGAAACGCACCGCCCTCGCCCTGCACCACCTCGTCTCAACCCGGTTCCGCGGCGACCGGCTGCAGCTGATCACGTTCGGCCGCTACGCGCAGACCATGGACATTGGCGAGCTCACGGCCCTGCCGGCCCTGCGGGAGCAGGGAACCAACCTGCACCACGGCCTGCTGCTGGCCGGCCGGTTCTTTCGTCAGCACCCGTCGATGCAGCCCGTCCTCCTCGTGGTGACCGACGGCGAACCCACCGCGCACCTGCTGGCCGACGGCGAGTCGTGGTTCTGCTGGCCGCCGGACCCGGAGACCATCCGCGTCACGGTCGCCGAACTGGACCGCCTGGCCCGCGCCGGCACGCAGGCCACGTTCTTCCGGCTCGGCGACGACCCTTCCCTGGAACGTTTCGTCCAGCGGATGGCCCGCCGCATCGACGGCCGCGTGGTGGCGCCCGAGGCCAGAGACCTGGGCGCTGCCGTGGTGGGCGAATACCTCCGCGCCCACTTCCGCGGACGCCCCTACGACGACGCCGACTGGGCCCAATAGATCCGCGGCGACTCTCCACCACTGGCGGGGTAATTGGCCACGCCGTCGGGGTTTGACCGCAGTTCGATCTCACCGCCAAGGTTTTCGGTTGACAGAATGGTGCAACGCCCAATAGGCCAGTGCGAGGAACGCGACGGCCTGAATTCCGAGGAACCCGGTGTCTGTGAGCCATTGTCCGGCTGTCGGGTCGTAGAGCGTGTCCACTTCGGGTGCTGGCGGTTTCTGGAGCCCGACAGTGGCCGCCGCAGCCGCGTAGCCAAAACGTGCAGGGAGCAGCCACGACACCTCCTCAAGTCCGGCGCGGCCTTGGATAGCAAACAGCCCACCGCAAAGGACCAATTGAGCCATCACCAAGGCGACGAGCGCAGGCATGGTTTGTTCAGTCGATGTCGCGGCAGCCGAGATCACCAGCGCGGCGGCGGTCATGGCGACGCCAACCGCTGCCACAGCCACCGCAATCTCCAGGTGCCCATTGCCGAGTACCAAGGCATCGTCCGGTCCCGGCAGACCGAGGAGAGCCATCACGGTGAACAGGATGCACTGGATTGCGACCAAGGCGCCAAGCACCACAAACTTGCCGAGCAGGTAAGCCGTAGGGGAGAGGCCAACGGCCTGTTCCCGCCGGTAGATGGGCCGTTCCGCGACCAGTTCGCGCACCGTGAGGGCTGTTCCCATGAGCGCTGCTCCGACCACGAGGACAATGAGCCGCTGTTGGACCTGATACAGACCCCCCCCGGCCTCCCGCATGGACAGCCCGGCTTCGCCGGGGAAGGCGTGCGCCATCAGGGCGAGCAGCATCGGCATGCCGACAAGGAGGACCACGAAGAGGCGGTCTGCGGCGACGACGGCGGCGTTGCGCCGCATCAGCGTCCACAACTGGCGCAGCGGGGCCGCGCGGGGCGGAGGGGGCGCGTCGCCCACAGGTACGGGCACGTTGGCTGAAGCGGTCCTTCCTATGTACGCGTCACGAGCAGGCGATTGGGCGTATTTGCCCACCCACGTCGGGTCCTCGAGTGCCGCAAACGCCGCAGGGTAGTTGTCCACACCGAAGAATGGGAGTACTTCCGCCGGTGGTCCGAAGAACGCCACGCGTCCGCCGCGGGCGAGGACCAGCACACGGTCGCATTCGTCCAGGGCGAGGACGCTGTGGGTGACTACCAGCACGACGCGGCCGGCGTCGGCGAGTGAGCGCAGGCTGCCCATGACCTGCTTGTCCAGGCCGGGGTCGAGCCCGGAGGTAGGCTCGTCCAAAAAGAGCAGCTGGGGCGCTGTGAGCAGCTCGAGGGCGATCGAGGTCCGCTTTCGTTGCCCCCCGGAGAGGGAATCGATGCGCTGGTCGATTTGGTTGGTCAGATCGACCTCGGCGACGACTTGATTGACCCGTTCGTCGCGCTCTGCGGAGCTAGTGTCTGGGGGCAGTCGCAATTGAGCTGCGAAATGGAGCGCGCGGCGGACGGTGAGTTGCCGGTGGAGGATGTCCTCCTGGGGAACCAAGCCCACCAGGAACCGGAGCTGGGCGTACTCGGCGTAGAGGTCCCGCCCGTTCCAGCTGACGTGCCCGCGAGTGGCCGGGCGCAGCCCGGTAAGGGCGCCCAGGAGGGTGGATTTGCCAGCGCCGGAAGGCCCTATGACCGCCACGAGCGTCCCGGCCGGGACGGTGATGGACACATCGTCCATCAGGTGGGCGCCGGTCTTGGTGGTGACCTCCAGGTGCCGGGCGCTGAACGCGGGACGTTGCGGTGGCGGCATGGCCGCGGTGGCGCCGTCCCAGAGTAAAGTGCTCGATCCGATACCGATGAGGTCACCGATTGAGAGCAGGGCGTCACCGTGGACGCGTTCTCCGTTGAGGAATGTTCCATTGAAGCTGCCGGCGTCGCGCAGGACGGCGGCTTCGCCGACCTCGACCACGGCGTGACTCCGGGACGCGAGGGGGTCATCCACCACAACGTCGCACGAGTGCGACCGCCCGAGAGTGAGCACGCGTGGCCTCACCGGCTGTCCGGGCGGGTGGGGCCTGAGGAGCACCTCGGGTCCGTCCATAGCGCCAAGACGGAGCCGAAGCCCGCCGGTGAGTAGCGGCACCGGGCCGTCCAGCACCCGGTCCGACTCCATGTCCCAGGTGCCGTTGCGGCTTGCCTGATCTGCCGCCCACCATCTGCCCTCGCTGTGCCAAAGCCGGACGTGTTCGCGGCTGACACGATCGTCATCGATAGAAACATCGGCGCCAGCATCCCGACCAACCTGAACTGTCTGCTGCGGCGGAAAGCTCCACTCGCGGCCATTTGCGCGCACGTAAAGCGCAGTTCCGTCCGGGGGTGGCAATTGGTCCGGCATGGCGACCTTCCTTACTTCGTCCGGCGTAGAGAACCGACGACGTGATCGAAAGTTTCCGTGCGCTGCTCGAACAGCGACGAGGGGGCGAAAAAGACCAGGAGTTGGACCGGATCGGTCTCAACGACGAAGACCCGGACCTGCAGCGTGACGGCGGATGAGAGGGGAATCGTCCCCTCCATGGCCTGCCCCTTAACCTCCCCGACGGTAGCTGGCCCGCGGTCCACCAGATGTGCGTCCCGGCCCGGCAGGAGCGCTTCCGCCGTGCGGACGCGGGCGGTCGGGGATTGATTGGTCAGCCCGGCGGGCCGGTGGTAGATGGCGAGTCCGGCGACTTTCTCCGGGTCACTGGCCGTTCGGGCCGCCGCAGCCGGAGCGTCCGGCTCGTCGGCGAAAAGCGCGGTCAGGTCCGCGTCCGAGAGCACACTGACGGTGCTGTCGCCCGCTTCGTGAGTTCGGGCGGTCCAGCTCTGCGGGACATCGAGGGTGTACGGGACGCCATCCGCGCGAAAGGTTACGTACTTTTCTCCAGACAGCATCGGCGGGAGCAGCGCGCCGGCGAGGATGGCGAGGATTAGGAGGAGGAGGAGCGCCCCGCCTAGCACAGCCAGCCGCGCGGCCCGGCCCGGCCGCCGATCAGCGCGCCTACCCCGGGACCCGGTGGATCGTCCGCCCAAGTGGGCATTCCCGCCCGCGCGGGCGAGGGTCCCTGCTTCCACCGGGGCGCCGCCGACGTTGTCCTTGCCGGGTTTAGTGGCGCGGGGCGGGACCGCGTGTTTCCCCGCGCCTCGGGGCTGCGCTGGAACAACCTTGCCAGGCGGGCCGCCGGACATCATGGTAACGAGCGCGCCGCATGTTGGAGGCCGGTCCTCGGGTTGTTTCGCCATGCCTTTGACGATGGCAGCCTCCATTGCAGGAGGGACCTCCGGCCGTTCCAAGGTGAGGCGCGGCGGCTCCTCGGTCATGTGTGCCCACAGTTGGGCCGAGTCGTCGTCATGGTCGAACGGCGGGTGGCCTGCGAACAGCGTGTAGGCCACGCACGCCAGCGCGTACACATCGGCCCGACTATCGATGGTCCCGCCGCGGATCTGCTCGGGTGCGACGTAGTCCAAGGTGCCGAGGAAATGACCGGCCGTCGTCACGCCCGTGGCGGAGGTGGTGCGCTTTGTGAGACCGAAGTCCGTGAGGTAGACGAGCCGATGGCCGTTTGCCGGGTCGTCAGAGAGCAGTATGTTGCCGGGCTTGACGTCCCGGTGGACAAGGCCCGCGCCGTGCGCGGCGTCCAGGGCCGCGGCCGTGTGGGAAAGAATGCCCAAGGCCTCGGTCAGCGGGAGAGGGCCGCGTGCGTCAAGTTCTGCCTTGAGATCAGTGCCGTGCACAAAGCGCATGGCGATGTAGAGCAGTCCCGACCATTCCCCGGCAGCGTAGATCGGCAAGATGTTGGGGTGGTCCACCGAGGCGGCGAGCCGGGACTCACGGACAAACCGCTGGCGGAACTTCTCGTTGGCTGCAAGTTCCGGGGCCAGGAGCTTGAGTGCGACGGGTCGGCCGAGCTGCACGTCCAGCGCCCGGTACACGACTCCCATGCCGCCGCGGGCGACCAGGGACTGGATCTGATAACCCGCGAATTCTGCCCCGGGATAGAGGTAATCCTGAACGGGCTCCACGGTTCACCCGACCGGGTAACCGCAGCTGGAGCAGAACCGCGCTCCGGGGCGCACTGATCTGCCGCACTGGGAACAAAACGTCCTGCCCTGTCTCTCCGCGGCGCGGGGTGCCAGCGGTCCGGCCGTGCGGGTTTCGCCACCATCTGGGCCCGTATTTACGTCCCCGGTCGCCCCCGAAGCCGGCTGACCTCGCCCGCCAGATGCCGGAGATTGCGACGGAGGAGAACTCTTGTGCCCGGCTGCTTCGGTCCGCACGGGGCCCGTCCCGCCGTGTCCGGCCTGCTGCCGCAGGACCTGATCTTCATCAGCCCGCGCAGCCCGGGTCATTGCGGTCTGGCTCTCGCCGGTTTGGGGTTTCAGAGGGGCAACAGGCCTCCCTTCGGCACCCTTTGAGCTTGAACGGTCTACGGGGCGAGGCGGGGCCCCGCCGACGCCCCGAGCGGCTGACGCCCTGCCGCGACGCAGGACCAGGACGGCCAGGATTCCGGCCAGGAGCAGGAATCCGGCGAAGCCGGGCAGGAGGGCAGCCTGCAGGGGGCCGTCCTTGCCAGCGTCTGCGGCGGCGGTCGCCTGGTCTCCCATCGGGTGCTCGCTACTCATTTTTCGGGCCTGCTCAAGATAACTTGTCGCCAAGGCGGAATCGAAGTAGGTCAAGGACTCTTCGAGTGCGCTCTCGGCCGATCCGCCCATGCCCGATGAGAGGTGATCGATGCCCCGCCGGAATACGGCATCGAACTTCGATGGGGAGGCCTCAACGCCCGCCGCGGCCATCGCTGCTTGAATGGACGCGGCCGGCACCAGAGTGCCCTGGCCGTCTGGCTGGCGGGGCCCCATCAGGCCGAGGACCTGGCCGGTTGCCCCGTCCAGCACGGGGCCGCCGGACACGCCGGCGTCGAGTGGCCCGGCAAGGTCCTGACTAGAGCGGATTCGGCCCGCGGCGGTGTCCACCGCCACCGGAAACTGCGCCGGTCCCGCCTTAGGGCTCGGATCCTCGGTGAAGCCGACCAGTACGGGATTCGCACCTGGTGCTGCGGCCGGCGCGGCCAGCGTGGCTGTCGGCGCGCCACCGCCGCCACTGATCCTGAGCAACGCGATGTCCTTGGGCCCGGTCGGGTGGTTGAGCAGCTCGGCCAGGACGGTCGCAGGCTCCGCCGTGTAAGTGTGCACTCGGTACTGGGGGACGCGAAAGACGATACAGTGCTCCACCTGGTCGTAGCAGTGCTGCAGGTGCGCCGCCCAGTATCGATCAGGCGTCGAGCCTCGCCGCAGCGGATTCCCGCCGTTTCCAACGATCGGCACTCCGATCACTTTGGCGAAGAGCTCGTTCGCGCTGTATGCGGCCACAGCGCCCTCGTCGACGGCAAGATTCTCCCAAGTGGTCGCCACAATCCCGTCTGCTGAAACGACCACGCCGGTAGCGGAACCGAGCGGCACTGTGGACCGGCCACGGGAGATCACTACCTCGCCTGTGCTGTGGTCAATATGGGCGATCTCCGCGATGGCAAGGAGGTCGATTCGCACGAGAGCAGCCTTGGACCCCTCGGCATCGCTCTTCAATGTGGCAGATGGAGTAGGCATAGGACTGGCCGCCGATGTCAGCGTCAGTGCAGCGGCGACGCCGACGAGAAAGACCAGGAAGCCGGAAATGCGCCTGTGCATCATCCAAAGCTTTGCCATGAACAGATACATGACGACGGCCATGCCCGTGTCGCGAGACGTGAGGCGGGAACAGAAGACGGTGGCGGCAATTCGCTTTTGGTTCATGGCGGATCCTCTGGTCGAATATGAGACCGTCACGCGGATACGCCTGTGGGTTTGATCAGCCCGTCCCCCGCCATAATGCTAAGCCTTCTGATCATTTGTGTCATCGGAGTTCTTCGGAATAGTTCACAGATCAGGAAGCCGCGGTGGAACGCCATTTGAAGGGACAAGCCGGTCAATCTCCCGTCTGCCCGGGCTGCAAGATCCTGGACCGGGACTAATTTGTCGAACGGGGAAGTTATGTTGTCGGGGCCGTAACCGGTTCACGCACCGCGCTTCGGGCGCCGATGGGAGTGATGCACGTGACCACCATGCCTGCCGAGGGAGTCGGTTTCCGCTCCAAACGCGGACCCGTCCTCATCGCCCTGATGCTCTCCACCGGCCTGGTGGCGATCGACGCGACCGTGGTGGCGACAGCCGTGCCCGCGATCGTGCACGACATAGGCGGGTTCACGTCGTTCCCGTGGCTGTTCTCCGCCTATCTGCTGGCGCAGGCCGTGTCCGTCCCGGTCTACGCGAAGCTCTCGGACACCATCGGCCGCAAGCCGATCATGCTGATCGGAATCGGCCTGTTCCTGCTCGGCTCGATCCTGTGCGGAGTCGCCTGGAGCATGCCGGTCCTCATCGCGTTCCGCGTAGTGCAGGGCCTGGGCGCCGGCGCGGTCCAGCCGATGGCCATCACCATCGCCGGCGATATCTACACCCTCGCCGAGCGGGCAAAGGTGCAGGGCTACCTGGCGAGCGTGTGGGCTGTCTCCTCGGTGGTGGGCCCGACGCTCGGGGGAGTGTTTGCCTCGCTCGGGATCTGGCGCGGCATTTTCCTCGTGAACATCCCGCTGTGCCTGGTGGCCGGCTGGATGCTGGTCCGGTCCTTCCACGAGAACATCGAGCCCGTAAAGCACCGGGTCGACTATCTCGGCGCGGGGCTGCTCACGGTCTCGCTCACCCTCCTCATTCTCGGGGCCCTCGAGGGCGGCCAGGCCTGGGCCTGGGACTCCGCCATCAGCGACGCAGTGTTCGCCGGCGGTGCCCTCTTGTTCGTCGCGTTCCTCTTCGTCGAACGGAGGGCGGCGGAGCCGGTCCTGCCGCCGTGGGTGGTATCCCGGCGGCTGCTGGCGACGACGGCGATGGTTGCCTTCGGTGTCGGAGCGGTCATGCTGGGCATCACTTCGTACGTTCCGACGTTCCTCGTGGGAGCCCTCTCGACCTCCCCGATCGTGGCCGGGCTCGCCCTGGCGGCGCTGACCATCGGCTGGCCCATCAGTGCGTCCCAATCGGGGCGCCTGTATCTGCGCATCGGGTTCCGGAACACTGCCCTGATCGGCATCACGGTCACCGTCATCGGCACGGCGGTCCTGGCCGTCACCGCCTCCGTTCCCAACGTTGCGCTCGTCGCCGTCAGCTGCTTCATCGTCGGGCTCGGACTCGGGCTGGTCGCGACCCCGACCCTGATCGCCGCCCAGACGAGCGTCGAATGGAACGAGCGTGGCGTGGTCACTGGCACCAACCTTTTCGCCCGGTCGATCGGCAGCTCCATCGGCGTCGCCGTCTTCGGCGCGATAGCGAACGCTGTCTACGCCGGCACCCCGCACGGCGACACGGATCCCCACACCATCGTGGCGGCCTCATCCGCCGTGTTCCTGGCCGTCATGATCGCCGCCGTCCTCACCGTCATCGCCGTGCTCGGCATGCCCGCCACCAAACCCGTCAACCAGGTCCAAGCCGCCGCGCGCGGGTCATCCAGCAGTGGATGACCGCGGTTCCGCTGTCACTTTTGGGGTCTTGCTGGGGCGTTCATCGCCGGATGCCGAGGGTGGCGATGAGATCTTCGTGTAATTCGAACCAGATGCGGTGGAAGGAGTCGCGGTCTGTGGCGGTGAGCCACGCCGGCTCCGTGGCTGCGTTTTCCACTGCCAGCTCGAGGCGTTCCGCGTATCCGCTGAACCGCGGCAACACAGCGGTCAGGCGGACTTCCAGATCGCTGAAGGACGCCAACGCCTGGGTGAAGGTTTGCTGTGTCGGCTCGTCGATCCCATCGTTGGACTGACTTCCCTCGGCGAGCCAGCGGAGTTGGAGTTTGCTGCAGGCGGCCACGACTCCTGCGTTCAGGGGTGCAAACTTCGCGTGCACGGCGGTGACTGCTGCCTGGCCGCCCACGCTGTCCAGCTCCTCGGCAAGGAGCCGTTCGTTTTCAGTCCTGCCGGCCACGGTCAGGGACCAGCCCCGGTTTCCGCCGAATGAGGAGCGCGACGCCCACCCGTTCGCGCCGGCGTCAATGAGGAGCCGTTCGACGTCGTGCGGATCCTGGCCAAACCGGGCGGCAACTGACTCAGTGTCAGCGAAGCCGAGCAGCCTCAGGGCGTGGAGGGTGAGCAGCATGGATGGCTGCTGCGGGCTCATGGACCCGCTCCGGGACCTGCTGGTTTCGCGTGGACGGTTCCGTGGGTTCCGTCGACCACGAGCGTCGTTCCGTCCGTGATGCGGGTCAGCGCGCCGGTTACCCCCAGAACGGCGGGGATGCCCTGTTCGCGGGCCACGATGGCGGCGTGCGAGAGCATCCCGCCCGTTTCTGTGATGACGGCAGCGGCGATCCCGAACAGTGGCGTCCAGGCGGGGTCAGTGGTGCGGCAGACCAAAACGTCGCCGGGGGCCACCGCGGAGAATTCGTCGACGCTGTGAACTGTCCGGGCCGTCCCGCAGGCGGTGCCCGGGCTGGCGCCGATGCCGGTGAGAACCGCGCCGGCGGGATCGCGGCCTTCCCTTCCGGCACTGGCCTGAGGAGTGAATTCCACGTCAGCCCACCAAACCCGTCTCGGGCCTGCCGGACAGCCGATCCAGTCTCTGCTGCGCGGCCTGCGCCGAGCGGAGACCAAGGCTCTGGGCAATCTGGGGCCAGGTCAGCCCCTCGGCCCGCGCCAGGAACAGGAGTGCCGTTTCCAGGCCATCCATCTCTGCCCGCGCGGCTGACACAAGGGTGAGGGCGGCCCGCACATCCAGCCCATCCACGGCCTCCCCGCGGCCGGTCCCGTTGGCCCGCCACAAAACGTGCTGGATCAGGTCACTCGCCGAAGGGGGCTGCCGCTCACCGAGCCAGGGCCGGGGCGGGAGTTCGGCGGCGCCCCGGTCCAGCAACATCCGCGTGGCCTGGCCTTGGCGCTGAGCCTCCGCAGCGTCGCCGCCCGGACGGGTCCCGTCGGTCTCGTTCATTCCAGACTCCATTTTCCCGTCGGCTCGGCACCCCTCGACACCACCAGCTTCTGGCATCAACATCCTGTTGTCAACAAACTGTTGATGCTTCGGGGGGAGGACGAGTCGTTGAGGCGGCGCGGACAGGAACGCCACCCGGCTGTTGGCCGGGTGGCGTTCCAAGGGGGTGTTTTGCCGGCGGTCCATGACCGGGCTGTTGCAGGTGTTTACTTTCCGGAGTTGTTGTGGGAGTTGTTGTTGCCGTGTTCGGTGGAGGCGACGGCGCCGGTCTGTTCGTTGAGCAGGACCTGGTCGTTGCGCTGTCTGCCGAAGTTGAACATGGCGTTCACCGACCCGGCGGTGGCGTCGGCGGAGGCGTCGCCGATCCGGCCGGTGTGCCAGTTGTCCTCGATGAAGCGCAGGATCGAGGCCTGGTCGGTCTGGGTGTGGTCCACAAAGTTCTTCTTCGCGTAGGGGGAAATGACTACCAGCGGCTGGCGCGGGCCGGGGCCGCAGCGGTCAGCGTAGCCGCCGGCCATCGGGACGCCGCTGGCTGCGGCGTGCTGGCACCAGGCGTCGTCGTCGGCGGTGTTGGAGGAGTTCTTTGCCTTGGCGGCGACGTGGTCGTACCAGCCGTCCGAGTCGTCGTAGGCAAGCACCACGGCAGTGTTGTCCCAGTTCCGGGATTTCTGGATCTGGTTCACGGTACTGGTGATGAAGTTCTGCTCGTCGATCGGGTCAGAGTAGGCGGCGTGGCCGTCCTGGAACATTCCCGCTTTCAGAAACGACACGGCGGGCATGTTGTCGGTGTTGACCACCTTGTTGAACGCGGTGAGGTCGTACTGGTGGTTCGCCTGTCCGTTGTGGCCGATTTCCGCGTCGGACGCCGGTGCCAGGTGGTGCGGGTTGGCGGTGGAGGCGTAGTACTGGAACGGCTGGTGGTGAGGGGAGTAGTCAACCACGCTGGCGCCGGCGGCGTTCGTGTGGCTGGACAGGCACGACGCCGGGGAGTCCGCGGTCGCGGCGGTGGTCGGCGTGAAACCGCCCTGGAACCAGCCCCAGGACGTGCCCTTGGCGTTGAGCAGGTCGCCGATGTTCCTGCCGCTCATGCCGGCCAGGTTGCCGGTTTTGGCGTGGCTGCTGTTCGAGCAGTCGTCGTGGACCGGGTCCGGGTCGTTGATGACGGTGCCGACGCCGTTCGCATCCGGCAGGCTGACGGCACTGCTGCCGGCCGCCGGGGTGGCCACAGGTTGTCCTGCGGCGGTGTATTCGGTGGCCCCGTGGGTCTGGCCGGATACCAGATTCAGCGCCCCGGGTGTGGAGGGTCCGAAGACAGTGCTGAAGTGGTTGTCGCTCATGGCGTAGTTCTGGGCGTAGTTCCAGATGCCGGTGACGGTGTTGCCGTCGTAGTAGTCCATGGTGAGGCCGGGGCGGCCGTACTGGTGGGTGCCGCAGGCGTCGCGGCTGGTGAACTCGACGAACTTGTCCATCGCCCCGCCGTTGTATGCCTTCTGCTCGGCGGTGTATCCGTGGTCCTGGTCGCAGGTGACGGCCTGCGCCGGCGAGAGCCGGGCAGGCTGCGCCGAGTTGGGGTTGTTCGGTGCCAGAAGGCCGGCGGTGGCCACAGTGCTGATGTCCTTGGGGGTGTTTTTGGCGGCGGTGAAGGAGGCCGTCGCGGTGCCGGTGCCCTGCTGGGTTTCACCCGGGAGATTGGCGGCCTTGGGGTAGGTGGCGAAGTAGTGGTCGAAGGAAACGTTCTCCTGGAAGATCACCACCACGTGCTTGATTGGCGTCGCGGTACCGTTGTGGTTTTCACCGGCGGAGGCCGGACCTGCGCCGATACCGAACATTCCGGCTGTCAGTGCCGAGGCGGCCAGGGCTGCCGCGCCCGTGGCGGCGACCCGCTTCCGGGTGAATCGTTGTGCTGGATGAGGCATGGGGGTAGCCAATCGTTGGTGTTCAGGGATGCCGGCGGCTGATGGCAGGCATTCGTATGCTGCGTGGGTGACCGGCCTGCGTTACTTGGCCGGCGTGACCGTGGCCTCGTAGGTGAGGATTTCGGTGCCGTTGCCTTCCTCGCCGTTGTCGGGGGCCACCTTCATGGTGAGGTGCCCGCCGTCGGCCGTCATTTTGAACGGGTTGCGCGTGGCCACATGGCCTGCGGTGGACCACTGCTGGAAGGGGACATCGCGGATTACGCTGCGGGATTTGAGGTCGATCATCGCCATGCCGCCGAGTTCGTAGGTGGCGCCGGTGCCGCCGGCCGCCGGGGTCTGCGGGAGGTTGGTGATCCCGCTGCAGAGCATCCGGGAGTTGGCCACGTACTGGCAGTCCTGGTAGTCGATGAAGTAGTTCGGGTTCTGCCAGGTCGAGAGCTGCTTGCCCTGCAGATCCCATTCGGCGAAGCGGCGCGAGCCCCAGGTGTTGCCGACCAGGTGGCCGGTCTGCTTGTCCATCACGATGCCGCCGAAGTGGTCCTTCACCTCGAACTGCTTGTGCACTTCCAGGGTGGTCGCGTCGACTCGGTAGATGATGGCGCTGCTGTCCGGCCGGTACTGGGCCACGGGGATCCAGACGTTGGTGCCGTCGAAGTCGATGCCGCCGGGGTGGTACATGTCGCCCTCTCCCAGGACGATGTCCTTTTGCAGGGCGCCGGACTTGTCCATGACGAACAGGTGGCCGACGCCCTTGCCGGGGGTGCGGTCGAAGCCGTTTTGCGGGGTCGGGAACTTCACGGTCGGTTCGATGATCTGAACGGCCGAGAGGAAGATGTGGTCCTGGCTGTAGGCGATTCCCTCCGTGTGGTACGTCGGGAAATTCAGCTTCAGCTTCGACGTCTGCTGCCAGTTCGTGTTCCGGTCAACGCCGTTGAAGGCGTCGGCCAGGGCCGTGTTCCTGTCACCGTGGTTGCCGGCGCCGGTGGGATTGTCTGCGGCCTGGGCGGCCGCGGTGATGCTGATTGCGGACGCGGCCAGGACGATTGCTGCGGCGGCCGTGAGGATGCCTCGGGTGTGAGTCGTGCTCATTCGGGAGCCTCTCAAAGGTTGGATCTCAACAAGAGATCGCAACGTTACTTCCCGGTAATTAATCCCCGATACGGGCAGGTGAACGGCAGATGGCCGGCAGCGGTCCGGCGGACCGGCTTCGTTTCGACACGGATCTCCCCCCGCCGTCGCTGGCTTTGGGCCCTTTCAGCCGCTCAGGCGACGACGGCGAGACCCGCCAGGGTGCCGCCGTCGCCTTCGGCCAGCAGTCCGACGGCGGTGCCGGAGTTCGCGGGAAAGACCAGATCGGTGATGGTGGCCAGGCCGTCCTGCGCGAAGACCTCGACCGAGCAGCGGTCCAGGAAGACCCGGAGCCTTAGCCGGCCGTCCTCCAAGGACACGGCAACGCGCTCCACCGACGGGAACGACTCGTGGAAGCCCACGTTGCCGGATTCGGTCCGGTCCAGGCTGAGCTCCGCCGTGCGGCAGTCGTAGGCCAGGACAGTGCGCGCTCCGGCTCCGGCTCCGGGCCCGGACCTGGAGCCGGATTCCCCGTCCGTTGCGCCGCCGGCCCGGAGCACCAGACCCACCCTGCCGGCGGCGCCGGGCTCGAAGTCCGCATCGATGCGCAGCACATCACCGCAGGCCTCGGCCGGAAGCCAGGTCACCCCGTCCGCCAACGGCTGCCGGTCCAGGGCGAACACCTCGGTACCGTGGGTGTGGAACGGGTCCACCGCCTCCTGCACCAGCACCGGGCGCCGGCCGCGGGACACCAGCCTGACCTCGCGGACGAGGGACATCGCGCTGCGCCAGCCGTCCGAGGGCGTTGAGGCGGCGTACTGCCAGTTGTTCATCCAGCCGATCATGAGCCGCCGTCCGTCCGGGACGTTGCTGAACGACACGGCCGCGTAGTAGTCCCGGCCCCAGTCGAGCCACCCGTAGTCGGCCATCCGGCTGTCGTCGGCCTGCATGCCGTCGGTGACGGTGGTTTCGGAACGGAACGTCACGCCGTCGAAGGTTCCGATGAAGTACTGGCCGCCCGAGCCGCCGGCGATGCCGCCGGGGCTCAGGTTGACCACCAGGACCCACCGGGTGTTGGAGGCGTCGCCGTCCACCGGCAGTTCGAACAGGTCCGGGCATTCCCACACCCCTGCCGTGGCGTTTGCCGGGCCGAAGGTGCTCAGGTACTCCCAGGTCAGCAGGTCCGCCGACTTGTAGAGGACCACCTCGTGGTGGACCGCCTCGACGGCGACCATCACCCAGTAGCTGCCGGCGGCGCCGTCGTGCCAAAAGACTTTGGGGTCACGGAAGTCCGCGGAGGCGCGGTCCAGTACCGGGTTCCCGGCGTACTTGGTCCAGGTGGCGCCGTCGTCCGTGCTGTAGGCGAGGGACTGTGCCTGGCGCCCGGCGAGCGGCGACGCGGGCGAATACGCGCTGGTGTAGATGGCCACGAGCGGGGGCACGCCTCCGACGCCGAAGCCGCTGGTGTTGTGGACATCGACCACCGCGGAGCCGGAAAAGATGGCCTCCTGCTCATCGCATGCGATGGCCACGGGTTGTTCGTCCCAGTGCTGCAGGTCTGTGGAGGTGGCGTGGCCCCAGGACATGTTGCCCCACTCCTCGCCGTGCGGGTTGTGCTGGTAGAAGAGGTGGTAGATGCCGTTGGCGTAGACCAGCCCGTTGGGGTCGTTGAGCCAGTTGCGCTCCGCTGAGTAGTGCCACTTTGGCCGGTACTGGCAGTCGAGTTCTGTGAGTGTTTTCATGAGGGTTCTTTGCAGGCTTTCGCGTGAGGAGGCTGGTCAGCCCTTGACGCCGCTGGAGGCGATGCTGTTGATGAATGATCGCTGGAACGCGATGAAAAGGACCACCACGGGAATGGTGATGAGGGACGCGTAAGCCATCACCTCGCCCCAGGAGACGTTGAGCTGGAAGAAGTACTGGATGCCGATCATCACCGGGCGGAGTTCCTCGGACTGGACCACCATGAGCGGCCACAGGTAGGAGTTCCAGGCGGGCAGGAAGGTCAGGATGGCCACGGTGGCGGTCGCCGGTCCCGCGAGCGGCATCACCACCTTGCGGTAGATGGTGAACCAGCCCGCGCCGTCGATCCGGGCAGCCTCGTCCAGTTCCTTCGGGATGGACTCGAAGTACTGGTGGAACAGGTAGATGGAGAACGCGTTGGCGATGAACGGGATGATCTGGACCTGGTAGGTGTCCAGCCAGCCCTTCGAGATCTCGAGGCTGAACCCGTTGAGCTCAAAGTACGGCAGCTGGTTGACCCACCACACCAGCGGCAGCGCCAGCGTCTGGAAGGGCACGATGAGGGTGGCGAGGATCGCGGTGAACACCACGCGCTTGCCGCGGACCTCCATCCGGGACAGGGCAAACGCGCATAGGCTGTTGATGAAGATGCCTAGCACCACCGTGACCGCGGAAATGCCGATGGAGTTCATCAGGAAGCGGGCGGCCGGCACCCGGTCGAACACGGCCGCGTAGTTGTCCAGCGAAATGTTGCCGACCGGCAGGAACGCCGCCACCGAGGACATGTCGCCGAAGATCTGCTGGTCCGGCTTGAGCGAGGACACCATCATGAACACGATGGGGAAGGCGGCGACGGCGGCGAACAGGAGGCGGACCGCCGTGGTCGCGGCATTGCCGAGACCCTTGGAAATGAGTGTCTGTTTCACGTCAGTCCTTCTCTCGGGTCAGGTAGCGCTGCACTGCGGAGATCAGCAGGACGAGCACGAAGAACACGAGCGAGATGGCCGAGGCGTAGGAGGTCTCCTGCTGCTTGAAGCCGGAGCGCACCGCCTCGTAGATGATGGTGGTGGTGGAATCGAGGGGCCCGCCCTGGGTCATGACGCTGACCTGGTCGAAGAGCCCGAGCGCCTGGATGGTGATGGTCACCAGGACCAGGGTGCGGGTGTGGGTGAGGCCGGGCCAGGTCACGAAGCGGAACTGGTGCCAGCGGCTGGCCCCGTCGAGTTGGGCGGCCTCGTAGAGTTCCCCGGAAATGCTTTGCAGGCCTGCGAGCCAGATGATCATGTGGAAGCCTGCGGCCTGCCAGATGGACAGGGCAATGATGGCCGGCATGGCGGTGGCGGGATCGTTGAGCCAGTCCGGGCCGTTGATGAGGCCGAAACTGGCCGCCGACAGCAACTCATTGATCAGGCCGTCCTTGCGGTACATGAACATCCACAGCAGGGACACCACCACCATGGACGTCACCACGGGAAGGAAGTAGATGGTGCGGAAGAAGTTCACGCCGCGGAACTTCTTGTTGATCAGGAGGGCCATCGCCAGGGCGAGTCCGGACTGGACGGGCACCACCACGACGGCGAAGTAGCTGACGTTCAGCAGTGAGCGCCAGAACACGGGATCCGCGAAGAGCCGCGCGAAGTTGTCCGTGCCGACAAACTCGACGGGCCGCGGGGAAACAAGCCTGGCGTTCGTGAATGCCAGGCCGAAGCCCAGGATCGCCGGGAGAAAGACGAAGGCGAGCAGGAGGACCGCGGCCGGGGCGATCATGCCCCACCCGCTGATCTGTTCGCGAAGGTGGCGCGGCCGGCGACGCGGTTTGCTGGGCGGTGCGGCCGGGGCCGGGTCCGCCAGACGGCGGCCGGGGGAGGGGAGTTGGGTGGTTGTCATGGTTTTCTCCGTCGACAGTCAGGGCCTGAGGTACTTTCGACGGCGGTTGCGCACCGCCGTCGAAAGTACCGTTTGGCAGCCGGCTAGTTCTTGTAGCCGCCGTTGGACTTGATGTTGGCGTCGATGGCCTTGACCGACTTGTCCAGCGCCGTCTTGGGGTCGGCGCCGGCCAGGATGTCCTGGACAGCCTTGCCGTATTCGGTGGCGATGAAGGGATAGGCCGGGGTTTCGGGGCGCATCACCGCGTAGTTGCGGGAAAGTTCCATGAAGATCCGGTTTGTGCCGCCTTTGGCGAACGCGGGGATCAGGGCAGCGGCCTCGTCGGTGGCCGGGATGGTGCCCGTTGCCTTCGCCACCGCGGCCAGGTTTTCCGGCTTCAGCGAGTAGGACAGGTAGTCCATGGCTGCCGCGGAGTTGTTGCAGCCGCTGGTCACGCCCCACTGCCAGGAGGCGCCGCCGATCTTGGGGCCGGTCCCGAGGTCCACGGACGGCATGACCACGAGGTCCTTACCTACCGCTGCGCGTGCCTTGTCCGCGGCCCAGGAGCCGGTGTAGAGAAGGCCGCTCTTGTTGTTGAGGAAGTCCTGGGTGGAGTCCTTGCCGCTCTTCTTCGCCATGAAGCCCTGGTCGGCAAGGCCGCGGAACCACTGGGCCCACTCGATGGCCTTGTCGCCATTGAGGACGCCGTCTGCCGACTGGAACCCGTCGCGGTTGATCAGGTCCCCACCGAAGGACTGCAGGAACGGGGAGTAGGCGTAGGGCAGCCATTCGCCGGTTCCGGCGGTACCCATGTCCAGCGGGTATTCCCACTTGCCCAGCGCCTTGAGCTTGGTCAGCGCGTCCTGGAACTCGTCCTTGGTCCACGGCTTTTCGACCGTGGCGACGCGGATACCGGCTGCCTTGAGGTCAGAGGCGCGTGCGAGCATCGCCAGTGCGACGTCATAGGTGCCAACGGCGTAGGTCTCGCCCTCCCATTTGGCCACCGTGCTCGGCAGGTTCTTGGAAACATCCGCGTCGAGTTTCAGGGGTGTCAGGTACTTCGCCCAGGCCCAGTTGGGAACATTGGGGCCATCGATGTCAACAATGCAGGGGAGCTTTCCGGCGGCCGCGGCCGAGACCACGGAGTCGTTGTAGGAGTCCTGCGGGAACGCCTGGACCTTGATCTTGGCCTTGGCACCGGCGCTCTTGTTGTAGGAATCGACGATGTTTTCAACCGCCTTGAGTTCTTCGGCGTTGCCCGCGTTGTGGGTCCACATGGTGATCTCATTGGAGCCGGCGGACGGGGCAGAGGCGCTGCCCTTGCCGCAGGCGCCCAGGGAGCCGACAAGTGCCGCCGCAGCTACACTGGTGGCGAGGATCCGGGTGAATCGCTTGTTCATGATGGTCAATCTTTCTGCTGAATTTGGGCGTGGGAGATTGCCCCGGGTCCTTCGGGACGCGGCCGGTGCAACGGCTGCGTCCCTTCTTATTGCGGTCCCCGGGCGGCGGAGCAGTGGAACGGTGTGGTGATGCCGGCAATCGGCTAACTTGGCGGCGGCCCGAGCGACCCCCGCTCAATCAGGGGGCAGTCCAGTTGCGTCTGGACTGCGGGTGTGCCGGGATTTTCGATGTCGTCCAGGATTCGGTGGACCGCCCAACTGCCCATTTCGTAGTGGGGAAGGGCGACGGTGGTGAGCCCCGGCCAAAGGGCGTCCGCGATGATTTCGAGATTGTCGATTCCCACAATGGACACGTCCTCCGGAATGCGCAGCCCCAATGCGGTGGCCGCCTGGTAGGCGCCCATTGCAACCCTGTCACTGAAGCAGAACAGGGCTGTGGGGCGGTCGGGCTGACCGAGCAGGCCCAGGGCGGCCTCGCGGCCTCCCGTGGTTTCGGGCTGGCCGATCACGAGGTGGCGGGGGTCGTGCTGCAGGCCGTGCCGCCGGAGAGCGTTGAGGAAGCCCTCCCTGCGGCCGTGAGTGGCGGGGATGTCGTCGATGTTGTTGATCATCCCGATCCGGGTGTGGCCCGCCTGGATGATTGCTTCAACGGCCGTCTCGGCGGCGCCCACCTCGTCGGGGATAACCGAGGAAATGGACTTGTCGTCAGTGATGGAATCCAGCAGCACGGTGGGAAGTCCCTCCAGTTCCGCGGGGACCTGCACGCTTTGGTGGTACATCCTGGCGTAGACCACGCCGTCCACCTGGTGCTGCCGCAGCATATTGATTTCACGGTTTTCCAGCTCGCTGTCCAGGCCCGAATTGACCACCATCACCACGTAGCCGCGGTCGTAGGCGGCGTCCTGCGCCCCGCGGATCATGGCCCCGGCAAAGGGGGTGGTGGTGATTTCGTCGCTGACCAGGCCAAGGATCTGGGAGCGCTGGTTGCGCAGTCCGCTGGCCATCTTGTTCGGGGCGTACCCAAGATCCCTGGCCACGTCCCGGACGAGTTGCTGCGTCGCTGCCTTCACCCGGAAGCTCGTGGCGTCGTTCAGGGCATGCGACACCGTGGTGACGGAGACCCCGGCGGCCTTGGCCACGTCGCGTATTCCCACTCTTGTCGTCATTGACTTCCCTTTGCAAAACGTTTTGTATCTGGTGTGAGACACGTTACACAAAACGTTTTGCAGTTGTCAACGGGACGTCCGGCTTTACCTTGATCCCGGTCCCATGGCGAGGCACTTCACGTCACGACACGGGCTCTGTCAGCCGGAAAGGGCACTAGTTTCGTAGACTCGATGGGTTCGACAGTGTCTCCTCTCCAGGGACAAGCCGCCACAGGAAGAGCCATCGATGAAGATTATCGTCCTAGTAAAGGAGGTCCCCGACACGTACGGGGACCGAAAACTGAACCTTGAAACCGGCCTCGCCGATCGAGGAGTCAGCGAGGCAGTCATTGATGAGATCGGTGAGCGGGCCCTGGAGCTGGCACTGATGCACGCCGATGCGAACGAGGGCACTGAGGTCGCGATTCTTTCCCTCGCCCCCGAAGGTGCGACGGCAACCATCCGCAAGGGGCTTGCGATGGGCGCGGGAAGCGCCACCCACGTCTCTGACGAGGCGCTCCGGGGTGCGGATCTTGGACTTACCGCTGAAACCCTCGCCGCAGCGATCCGCCGCATGGGATTTGACCTGGTGATCACCGGCAACGTCTCCACTGACGGATCCGGCGGCATGATTCCCGCGATGCTTGCAGAATTGCTTGACGTGCCGCATGCCACCGGCCTCAGCTCCGTCGAGATCAGCGACGGTGCGGTGTCGGGCTCCAGGGCCGTTGACTCCGGCGTGCAGAAGGTCTCAGCCAACCTGCCCGCGGTGATCTCCATTACCGAGGCACTTCCCGAGGCGCGCTTCCCGAACTTCAAGGGCATTATGGCCGCGAAGAAGAAGCCCCTTGAGGTCCTGACCCTCGCGGACCTCAGGGTCACGGCCGACAATCCGGAGGCGGCGCGTTCGATCATGCTGACCGTTGCGGAGAGGCCCCCGCGCGCGGCGGGCGTGAAGATCATCGACGAGGGTGATGCCGGCGAGAAGCTCGCTGAGTTCCTGATCGAAAACCGACTGGCCTAAGGATCAACGACATGACTGAATTCCCTCGTGACGCAATCCTCGTCGTCGTAGAAGCCCGGGCATCCGGTGAACTCGAGAAGGCCGCGGCCGGGCTCTTCGGTGCCGCCGCTGCCGTTGGCACTCCGATTGCATTGGTACTTGCCTCACCCGGCGCCGGGAGCGCCGCCGCCGCCGAGGAGGCCGCGGCCCTTGGTGCCGCCCGCGCACTCATCGCGGAGACCCCGGATCCTTCCGCGCTTGGGGTGCCGGGCGTTGACGCGCTTGCAGCCGCCGTGGAGCAGGTGCAGCCGGACGCCATCCTGATTTCGCATTCCCTGAACGGGCGCGACCTCGCCGGACGTTACGCTGCCCGTTCGCGTGCGGCGATTTCCGCCGATGCGGTCGGTGTGTCCCGTGATGACGAGGGCGTCGTGGCACAGCACTCCGTCTACGGCGGCGCCTACAACGTGACGTCGACGTCCACGTTTGGGGCACCGGTGATTACGGTCCGCCAGGGCTCCATCGAGGCGCGGGCGGCGGCTCAGCCGCAAGAGTCCGAGACCTTGGCCGTGACAAGCTCCGCGAAACCGGCCGCGCGGATCGACTCCTTCGAGGAGGCGCCTGCTGCCACTTCGCGGCCGGAGCTGCGTGGTGCCGCGAAGGTTGTCGCCGGTGGCCGCGGCCTCGGCTCGGAAGAACAGTTCGCACTCGTTGGACAGCTCGCCGATACCCTCGGTGCCGCCGTTGGTGCGTCGCGCGCCGCGGTGGATGCCGGCTACGTCCCGACGTCGCATCAGGTCGGCCAGACCGGGGTTTCCGTGTCACCACAGCTGTATGTCGCGCTGGGCATTTCCGGCGCGATCCAGCACCGGGCCGGCATGCAGACCGCGAAGATGATCGTCGCCATCAACAAGGACGGGGACGCGCCGATCTTCGAGGTCGCGGACTACGGTGTGGTCGGCGACGTCTTCAAGGTTGTTCCCCAGCTCATTAGCGCACTTGAGGCCCGGAAGAAGTAGCGATGGCAACTCTGTCTCGGTCCATCCGGCGGGGCCTGCCGCGCGTCGAAGGTGGCGAACCCTGGCCTCCAGCGGGCCAGGCGCCCGCACACATTGCCACGGCAGAAGCGGCAGAAGCGGCAGAAGGGGCAGAAGCGGCAGAAGCGGCCGATCTGTCGACGTCAGTTTCCGGGGTGGAATCGGCCGCTGCCGCCGCGCCCTCCGCCCCCGCTGCCGCCGCGCCCTCCGCCCCGGCTGCTGTCCAGGAAACGGCGCCGGGTGCGGCGCTGTCCGCGCCGGTCCCGGCGGTGATTCCAGGCGCCGCGGTGGCGCGGCAGCTTCGCCGCGGCCTGCCGCGCGTGCCGGGCGGTGAACCTTGGCCGCCAGCGGGAGAAGCTCCGGTACCGGTGGCGGCTCTGTCCGGGGCTCCGGCCATCGGCGCCACGGCGGCATCTGCCGTAGATGTGGCCGCAGATGCTGCCGTGGCTGGTGCTTCTGAGAAAGCAGCAATGCCGGCGGCGGCGGCGCCTGCAGCTGCTCCGGCAGCCGCGCCTGCCACACGGACGACCGGAACCGCCTCGCTGCGTCGCGGGCTTCCCCGTGTTCCCGGTGGCGAGCCGTGGCCGCCGGCTGGGCTTGCTCCGGCGGTCGCTGCCGCCCCTGCGGTGCAGACACATCCCGAACGCGTTGCCGACGCTGTCCCTGCCCCGGCTGCCAGCGTGGTGAAGGCCGACGTCGAGACGGAGCCCTCGGCGTCGAGTGCACCCGCACCCGCACCCGCACCCGCACCCGCACCCGCACCCGCGGCCGCCGCCCCGGCGCCCGCGGCACGGCCCGCCGCCGTCGAAAAGCCCGTGAAGCCCAAGGCCGAGGCAAGGCTCTACGGCTCACGTACCCTGGGCCAGTGGATCAAGCTCGTCGTGCTCTTCGGCATCGGCGGAGTGGCCGCCGCAGCGATTCTTGTGCTCGCCGCACGCGGCGTGACGACGCTGCCGGGCGTGCCCGAGTTCCTTGAGAGATACCCCGGCGCTTATGACCTGCCCGATACGGTGGAGCCCGGCTTCCCGTGGTGGGCACAGTGGGCGCACTTCCTGAACATCTTCCTGATGGTGCTCATCATTCGCTCCGGCTATCAGGTACGCACGCAGCAGAAGCCGCCGGCGTACTGGACGCCGAAGCGCGGTGGCAAGAAGATCAGCATCAACCTGTGGCTGCACCAGTCGCTCGACATTTTGTGGCTGGCCAACGGGCTCATCTTTGTGGTGCTGCTGTTTGCCTCGGGCCGCTGGATGAGGATCGTGCCGAGCAGTTGGGAGGCCGTCCCGAACGCGCTCTCCGCGCTCCTGCAGTACATGACACTCGACTGGCCCGTTGAGACCGGCTGGGTGAACTACAACAGCCTGCAACAGATCATGTACTTCGTCGTGGTCTTCATCGCAGCCCCCGTCGCTGCGATCACGGGTGCGCGCATGAGCGAGTTCTGGCCGAAGAACGCGAAAACGCTGAACAAGGTCTACCCGTTAGAGGTTGCGCGCGCGGTGCACTTCCCGACCATGCTGTTTTTCGTGCTGTTCATTCTCGTCCACGTGTTCCTCGTGTTCGCGACCGGTGCGCTGCGCAACCTGAACCACATGTTCGGCGGCACCGACGTGGTGAACTGGGTCGGGTTCTGGCTCTTCGCGGCCGCCATCGCCATCACGGCGGCCGGATGGTACGCCGCCCGCCCGCTGGTGCTCGCGCCCATCGCGAAACTGTTCGGCCAGGTGAGCAGCCGCTAGGCCGGAATTCCCACGTTCAGCGGCGCAGCAGGTAATCGGCCACACCGTCGGGATTTGCCAGGGCGAGGAGATGGCCGCCGGGCAGGACGTCGGGCTCTATGCCGAGGCGTTCGCGGGCGAGCCGCTGTTGGAAGTCCAGCGGAAAGAAGCGGTCTCCCTCTCCGGTCAGGACGCGGGTCGGGATCCCGGGCCAGGCCGTGAACGTGCAGACCGATTCGAACACCGCCTCTGCTTCAGGGCGTTGATGCGGTTCGCCTTCCGCGGCCACTTTCGGCGGAACGTCGTGCAGGAAATAGGTGTCCGTGTCGAACTCGGCACTGTACCCGTGGGCCTGGGCCGCGCTTTGCTGCGCCGCAGCCCAGCCGGTGTTTCCCCACCATGCGCCGGGGGTCTCGCCCGGTAAGGGGATCATCGCATTCACGAGGACAAGCCCGGCGACGGGGGCTTTTTCGCACACGAGCGGGGCGGAGAAGCCACCCAGCGACTGCGCAACGAGCACCACGTCCTGGCGTCCACCGACGGCTTCGAGCACCAGGCGCGCGTACTCGGGCAGCCCGGCGCTATCATCGTCGCCGGGCAGATCGACAGCGACGGCTTCGTGGCCGGCCCCCTGCAGCAGCGGAACGATGCGGCTCCAGTACCAGGCCGCGCCGCCCGCTCCGGGGATCAGGACGAATCTGCTCACCGCAGCACCAGCCAAACCACGACGGCGGGACCCCGGGTCCGGACCGGCAGGCGGCGGCCGTTCGGCCGTCTTCGGTTCGATGCGGATCTCATCTCCCCATTGTCACCCCGCCCGCGTCGACTCCGGCACCCGCAATACCCCCACCGCTGCCACCAGATACGGCACCGGGTCCGGGTCCGTCCCGGCGGCCCACTGCATCCAGGCCTCGAACGTCGCGCCGATCAACGCGGCACACAGATACCCCGCGACGTCCCCAGAGACGCCCGCTGACACCAGGTAGGCCCTGGTCCGCTCGCGCTGCGGCGCCAGGGACTCGTAGCTCCGGCTGGCCAGCTCGGGGTGCTCGGCGATCAGCCGCAGCCGGCCGCGCGTGACCGCCAGGTCGGGCAGGACAGCAACGCCGGCGACCGCCGCGTAGCGCAGCCCCGCCAGGATGTCGCCGTCGGGACCTTCAACGCGGGCCGAATCCAGTACCAGGCCCGAGGCCTCGACCACCGGTTCCATGCCGCCCCAGACGAGCTCGGCCTTGCTGGAGAAGTACCGGTACAGGCTCTTGCGCCCGATTCCCGCCGCGCGGGCGATGTCCTCCATGGAGGTCTGCTCGTAGCCGCGCTCGGCGAACAGGCGCAGCGCGATGGCGGCCACTGCGTCGGGATCAATCGTCACCGGCCGCCCGGCGGAGCGCGGGACAGCGGTGGTCACAGCATCCGAAGGCATCCCACCAGTATTCACCCATACATAATGACACGGAGTGTCATAAGCTGGGCGGCATCACCGTCAGCAACGTCTGGAAGGACATCATGGGCAACGAAGCTTCATGGCAGGAAGCCACCACCACCGGCCGGTTCGCCGGCAAGACCGTCATCGTCACCGGTGCCGCCTCCGGCATCGGCCAGGCCACCGCCCTGCGGATCGCCAGGGAAGGCGGCCGCGTCATCGCCGCCGACATCAGCAAGGAACGCCTGGATGACCTCGTGGCCGAGAACGCCGGCCTGGACCTGGTCCCGGTGGCCGGCGACATCTCCACCGAGGAGACCGTGGCCGCCGTCGTCGCTGCCGCCGGCGGACGCATCGACGCGCTGGCGAACGTTGCCGGGATCATGGACAACTTCGCCCCGATCCACGAGGTGGACGACGAGCTCTGGGACCGCGTCTTCCGGATCAACGTCACCGCCCTCATGCGCCTCACCCGCGCGGTGGTGCCGCTGATGCTGGACGCAGGCACCGGCTCCGTGGTCAACGTCGCCTCCGAGGCCGGCCTGCGCGGGTCCGCCGCCGGCGCCGCCTACACCGCGTCCAAGCACGCCGTCGTCGGCCTGACCAAGAACTCGGCCGTGATGTACGGGCCGAAGGGCCTGCGCTTCAACGCCGTGGCCCCCGGCCCCACCATCACCAACATCGTGGCCACCTGGGGATCCCAGCTCGCGGCCGAACGCCTCGGCCCGCTGATGCAGGCCACCGTCCCGACGCCCGCCACCGCCGCGCAGCTCGCCGCGTCCATCACGTTCCTGCTAAGCGACGACGGCACCAACATCAACGGCGCCATCCTCGCCTCCGACGGCGGCTGGTCCGCGCTGTAGGGGAGCGGCATCAAACACATACGGACGACGGCGGGAAGTCCCGCCGTCGTCCGCGTTCCTGTAGGAGGGGAGCGCACCGAGGAACCCGGGCGTTCGTATTGGCTGCGGCCGGAAGGGCCTGTTTCTACGGTGCCGACCGCCGTAGGCTATGGGCATCCACCACATCGAGGAGGCACTCATGCGCACGGCAGCACCCAAGAACCAGGCCGACCAGATCCGCCATCTTTCAGAGAATCTCATCTCTCAGCTCACCGAGGGGAGGGAGTGGGCCACTCCCGGAGTCGAGGCGGCATTGAAAAGAGTGGTGGCCGGGCTCGATGCCGGGATTGAATCTGCGTCTCCGAGGATCCAGACCGGACTACGGCGGCTCGCTGACGACCTCGCCGGTGGAGTGGAAACTCTGGCTCCCCGTGTTCAAGAGGGCCTGAAACGGGTTGCACCGAGTGTTGTCACGGCACCCGCGCGGGCTAAGTCGCGGCGGACGGCGTCCGGGAAGGCCTGGGTGATTGCCGGAGTGGCGGCCGTCGCGGTGAGCGCGGGAGTCGCGGCCTGGCTCTATTTTCACCGTGCGGATAACGAGCCGGTGCCGTCGGTGGATGCGCAGCGAACCAGGGGCGTGGACCCCGACCTGCGCGCCGTCTCCACAGAGGACCAGACCTGAGGGACCCTACGACACCTGGGAGCCATCCGCGTCCGACGCGGACAGGCCCGTCAATCCTCATGCGCTGGCAAATACCTATGGCGCTCTCCCCCCACCGGGTTAGCTACAAGACCGTCGACGCGTTCAAGGGATGGCGGGCCGCAGAGTCATGTGCTGTGGGTTCAGCAGGGAGGAGCGGACGACGGCGGGAAGTCCCGCCGTCGTCCGCACTGTGTGGGTCTGGTTTCGTCGGCGTTGAGGCGCATAGCGTTGTGCTGCCGTCTGATTCGGCGGGAGCATCCGGAACAACATCGCCTACGGCCGCCTGAGCCTCGCTCGTTGACCCTGGATTATGCAGGCAGAGCTAGTTCCTTCTCTCCGTCGATTAGGGCGCCGTCATCTTGCTGGGATGGCCGCATTGCCGCAACTGCGCCGCCTGCCACCAGGACTACGACGCCGACGCCCATGTACAGCATGGACGCTGTCCAGTGCGCGTCGAGCAGGGCTCCCGTGATGAGCGGAGCGACGATGGCACCAACGCGGCCTATCCCGATGGCCCAGCCCACGCCGGTGCTCCGGACGGAAGCGCCATACAGCGCCGGGGTAATTGTGTACATGCCCGCGATGCAGCCGTTGATGAGCATGCCGACAACGCCGCCCGCGACGAAGGCGAGGACGAGGATACCCGCGGTGGAAATGAACATCACCATGGTGGCCGCCGACAGGACGGCGAAAATGACCATCACCTTCCGGCTGTTCCAGCGGATGGTCAGCAGTCCATAGAGCAACGACCCGAAGGTGCCGCCTAAGGTCAGCATCAGCCCGCCGACGACTCCCTGGCTTTCGGTCATGCCGGCCGTGACGAGGAGCCGCGGGGTCCAGCTGTTCACGAAGTAGAAACCGAACATGGTGGCAAAGAAGGCAAGCCAGACGAGCCAGGTGGAGCGGCGGTTGCCGGCTGTGAACAGTTCGGAGACCTTGTTCCTGCGATCATTCTTGGCCGCCACTGCGGGCAGTTCGGTGACGGCGGGCTGTCCGATCTTGCGCGCGATCCTGTTCAGGCGGTCCAAGACATTGCGGGGACGCCGGTTAGCGAGGAAGTCCACAGACTCGGGCAGAAGGACAGCGAGCAGTACGAAGACGGCGGCAGTGCAGATGCCGCCGAATAGAAACACAGAACGCCAGCCGAAGCTGGCCTGCAGAGTCACCGCCGCTGCGCCGCCGAGCGTTGCCCCGATGCCATATCCCGCGGTGTAGATGCTGATGGCCAGACCGCGCCAGCGCTTGGACGAGTACTCGCTGGCGATGACATTTGTGCAGGCGAGTATCCCGCCGATACCGAGGCCCGTGACCACGCGCCAAATCCCGAGTTCCACGGCAGAGTGCGCTACGGAGGCCAGCAGCATCCCGGCAGTTGCGAGACCGACCGAAATCAGGACCATGGGCCGGCGCCCGATGACATCGGCAAAGGGCGCGAGGCCCAGCGAGCCGATGGCCATCCCGACCAGTCCGGCGCTTAGCAGGATACCCAGTTCGGCGCCGCTAAGGCCGAAGTCCCGGGTCACGCTGTTGGCGGTGAAGGCCATGGCCAGCACATCGAAGCCATCGAGGGCGTTGAGGACGATGCACAGGCCCACGATCAGCCATTGATACAGAGACATACGGGACGCGTCGATGCGTTCTTGAAGTTGCATGGGACTACTTTCTAGAGGCCACGGACGGTCCGGGCAGATGCTGAAACTGAGGTGCAGAAGATCTGGTGGCTCTTCTGGAGGCGGAGGCCGGCCCTCGTCGTTGAAGGCTGGCAGCCGGGAAACTATCTATACTGATAGGTAAATGTGGCGCGGGACACAGCATAACTATGAACGTAGTTAGTTGACAAGGGGTTTAATGGAGGCGGCGCCCGGCCCTGCCGCAAGGCATCGGCAGCAGGGCGCCCTGACGGAGAGGATCGGTTACGGGTGAGTTTGCGTTATGCCCTGCTTGCGCTGCTGACGTCTCAGCCCCTCACGGGCTATGACGTTTTCAAGCACTTTGAACAATCCGTCGGCTACGTCTGGCACGCACCGGACTCGCAGATCTATCCCGAACTCCGGCGAATGGAAAAGGATGGCCTGCTGAGCGGAGTGGAAGAGCCCTGGGGCAAGAAAGGCAAAAAGAAGCGCTATCACATCACTCCGGAAGGAGTCGAGGCTTTCCGGGCATGGATGAATACCACCCTGGACTACGCCCGGGAGCGTGACCCGATCCATCTTAAGGCGGCCTACCTTGAGTGGGCCGACCCCGAAGCCGCGCGAGCGCAGATGCGCGCCCATATTGCCTATCACTCCTCCCGCGCGCAGCAATGGCAGGACATGGTTGCCGCCTTGGAAGACCGGAGCAACCCCACGCTTGCGCGCCGCCTCGAGGCCGCGCCTGAGGAGGACCGGGCCAAGATTGCCGGCTACAAAATCTTCACCTATGAAGGCATGATCGAACGCGCCAAAGCGGAGATCGAGTGGGCCAGGCGCGGCCTGGAACTGATAGACAAGCTCGAGTCTTGAGTGCCGAAAGGCCCGGACGCCCGCCCGGGTGTCCGGGCCTTTTGCCGTCCCCTTCTGCGGTTCGCTTATGGGGGCAGCTGGGGGGCCTTGCCACTACCTATCAACATAGTTATGCTGTGATCCAAGCCACTACCTATGAGCATAGGTATACCGTGAGGGGAAGGATCGATCATGACCGCGCTGATGCAGTCCATGAGCTCTACAACGAACAAAGTGCTTGGTTATCCGCTTAACGCCTGGTATGTCGCCGCGTGGGACCACGAGGTAACCCGCAAGCCGATGTCGCGCCGGATTGCGGACCGCCCGCTCGCCCTGTACCGCACCGAGGATGGCAAGGCAGTGGCGCTGGCGGACGCCTGCTGGCACCGCCTAGCCCCGCTGTCCATGGGCAAGACCCTCGGCAAGGACCAAATCCAGTGCCCGTACCACGGCATTATCTACAACTCCGCCGGCCGCTGTGTCTCCATGCCCGCCCAGGAAACCATTAATCCCAGCGCCACCGTACCGTCTTTCCCCGTGATCGAGCGCTACCGCTATGTGTGGGTGTGGCTGGGGGATGCCACCCTCGCGGATCCGGCCCTTATCCCGGACATGCACCAAATGAGCTCGGATGATTGGGCCGGTGATGGCGAGACCATTTTGGCGCCGTGCAACTACCAGCTCGTTCTGGACAACCTGATGGACCTCACCCATGAGGAATTCGTCCACTCTTCCTCGATCGGCCAGGACGAGCTGAGTGAGTCCGATTTCGTCGTGACCCATGACGACAACACCGTCACGGTATCGCGCTGGATGCTCGACATCGAGGCTCCGCCGTTCTGGCTCAAAAACATGCGGGACAAGTTCCCGGGTTTCGAAGGGCGGGTTGACCGCTGGCAGATCATCACCTTCCAGTCGCCCTCGACCATCAACATCGACGTCGGAGTAGCCAAGGCGGGCACTGGCGCCCCCGAAGGCGACCGCAGCCAGGGCGTCAACGGCTTCGTGATGAACACGATTTCGCCGGAAAGCGCCAAAACATGCCACTACTTCTGGGCCTTCATGCGCAACTACCGGCTGGAAAGCCAGCTGATCACCACCCAGCTGCGCAACGGCGTACACGGCGTGTTCGGCGAGGACGAAGAAATGCTGGCGGCCCAGCAGAATGCTATCGACGCCAACCCGGACTACGAGTTCTACAACCTCAACATCGACGCGGGCGGCATGTGGGTGCGACGGCTGATAGAGCGACAACTCGCCGCCGAAGGCCGACTGATCCCCACCGCCTGACCCGATCGCCCGATCCCAGGAAGTTAGAAGAAGACATGGCTGCAACGAACATCGAAGTCTGGCAGATCGGCACTGTGGTCGAGGCGGAGGACATTACCGCAAAGACCCGGCGCCTGGTCCTGGAACAGTCCAGGCCCATGAAAGCCGAGCCGGGCTCGCACATTGACGTGATGGTCTCGATCAACGGCGAGCAGCACAGGCGCTCCTACTCCATCGTCGATTCGAGCGGGGACGGCCGACGTGTGGCGATCAGCGTCTTCAGGGCCCCTCAATCCCGGGGCGGCTCCCACTTCATGCAGGCCCTAGAGCAAGGCGACCGGGTGGAGATCACGCAGCCGCTGCAGAATTTCCCTCTGCGGATCGGCGCTCCGCGCTACGTCCTGCTGGCCGGCGGGATCGGCATCACCGCCATGATCAACATGGCCCGGGTGCTCCGAAACATCAAGGCCGACTACACCTTCGTGTACGCCGGCCGCAGCCGCCCCGCCATGGCCTACCTGGCGCAATTGGAGCAGCTGCATGGCGACGCGCTGCGAGTCCACGTGGACGATGAAGGCACAGCACTCAACGTAGATGAGCTGCTGGCCACGATTGAGCCGGACACTGAGTTGTACATGTGCGGCCCCATCCGGCTCATGGACGCCGTCAAACGGGGCTGGGATGCCCGGGCGCTCAACGTGACAAACCTCCGCTACGAGACCTTTGGCAACAGCGGCTGGTTCGACCCCGAGGAGTTCGTGGTGCGCGTGCCTCGCCTGGGCGTCGAGGCAACCGTCCCCGCCGGAAAGTCCATGCTGGAAGCGCTCGAGGACGCCGGCGTCGACATGATGTTCGACTGCCGCAAGGGCGAATGCGGACTGTGTGAAGTGCGTTTGCTCGGCCTGCGGGGCTCCATCGACCACCGCGATGTCTTCTACAGCGAACGCCAGCAGCATTCCGCAGCCAAGATGTGCTGCTGCGTCTCCCGGGCCGTCAGCTTAAAATCCGGCGCCCGTGCAGACTCGGCAGCCTCCTGTGCCATCGTCACAATCGACGTTTGAGTGCCCACAACTCCGCCGCTCGGGGTGGACCTGGAGTCCGCTGGCGAACCTGGATCACTCCCCGCTTTCTACACTTCGACGGCCCCGCCCGTGGACACTCCGCTCAGGGTGTCAATGTAATCGAGCGTTTTGGGACTGACATGCCGCACGGCCCCAAGAGCCTCCCGGAGAACGGCTCTGCTGGCGTCGTCACCAAGTGCTCCTCGGAGTTCGACTACAGTCTCGATGCCCTGGCTCTCGAACACGCGCGTCATGTCCTCTACCTGGGCGAGACGGCCAGGGGAAGGCCAGCTGATAACTTCGGAAAGCGTCCCGGTATCGAGGCGCCGCCGGAATCCACTGGTCGTGGCGGCATCAGGCCATGCCCCGACCAAAGCGACAATGCGCGGCCTGACGGTCGCGTGGTAGTTCTGTCGTCGCTGCAGGGTCGCATCGACAACGATGGCCCCGATGTGGTCCCAGCCACGGCTGACTTCGATCGAGTCGTCTGTGCCGTGAGAGTCCAATTGCGCGGGGAGGTTGGCAGCATCATTATCGATAGTCATAGGTGAATACTTCCATGCGACAGCAGTGAGCGTGCGGCTGCGGCAGCCCAGATCGGAGCGAAACCATTCCGCTATCAGCAGTCCTGGCTGCCGTCCGACTGCCGGTTATGTGCGTCCGCCGGCGGGATTCATCCGGGTGACTGTCGTCTGATGGAAGCTGAAATTCGATCCTCCATGGCTCGAACGCCGCCGACCGCCGCGGGCCCCATCTGCTGCCTTGCGCGGTTCACCGCGTCGCGGACTTCGCGACGCACTACCCGTTCATTCTGGCTCGACGACTTTTCTCGCGTTTCCCTGGCTAAATCGAGCAGAGCCTGCGGAGCGTAGTGATTGACGCTCATGTCCGTGAGCAGGGGTAGCTGCACTCTCAGATCCTGTTCGATGGCGGTGCGGAGCGGGCCCAACCGAAGCAATTGAGTGAGGAAATCCGGGCTCAACACCGGCGACGCAGGCGCTTGCGGGCCAAGGCGCTCCCGGAGGTGGTCCTTCATCTTCATGGCTGTTCTGTCGAACGTCAGCCACCATGCAAGGTAGCCCATGGGTGATGGTCCAATCGTCCGCCGATACTCGATGACGCCGACTGAGTTTTCGACGTCGTGGGCAACCAAGCGAGACCGCGTCCCTTGCTCGGCTCCGTAGTCACCTCGTTGACGCCTTCTCTCGTGAGTCTCATTCCATAGTTCCTGAACTGCACCCCGGAGTTCGGTCGATGCGGCATTCGAGTGCTCAAGAAGACTCTTGGTCTCGATAGAGAATTCGTCGGCAAGGTAGTCGCTGACGTCCTGCAACGGCTGTTCTCGTCCACAGATGTTCCGTTGCCAGTCCAGGAATTCGGTCTCCGGTCGGCCCGAGAGCACGAAGGCCGAATAAAGAAAGGGCACTCTTCCTGACCAAGTCGACGTTCTGTTGTGACCATAAGCAACCGCCAGGTTGAGGTGTCTTTCAACTTCTTCAACGACTCCGTCCGTTACATATAGGAGCAACCCTGCGTCGACCGCTGCGCGCATCAGAATCGTAAAGTGGCGCTCTTCCGGATCGTCTACCAGGCTCTCTCCGATAAGGGGCAGGATCGCGGTGGTGTCCATCCATATGTCGCCTTCACTGAAGACGTTGAGCACGACTTTCTGGACGTCCGGGGTTTGTTTCAGGAACGCGAAAAGCGTGTATGCGTCGGCTAGTCGCCGAAGATGCGACTGTGTTTGCGGCGAAGGCTGTTCCAGTAGGTGCATTATGGCCGCGGCCGCGGCATCAGAACTGAGCTCACGGATGCCACCATTTGCTGTGATTCGGTCCGCTATGGCTACAGGGCTGAGTTGGAACGGTGCTCCTGTTTCCACGGCTTCGGCAAAAGACTCACCTCGTTCCAGGAGTGTTTCTTCCAAGACTGTTCGCAGTTCCCGAGAAATCTCGGTCAACTGTGCTTCGCTCAGTGCCTTCGGTGCTTCGACGGCTCGAACCGCCGCAATGAGTTTCGCATCGAGGGCAGCTTCATCAAGAAGGAACTTGGCCGTCTGATCATTTATCCTCTTGGCCTCCTCAAAACTGAGATGGTACGTGTCCTCGGCCCCGGACGCTGATTTGTGTTGCTTGATGGGGCCCTTCCGAGACAGGCGGTTCAATGCGCTCAGGGTCAGAGCATCGACCTGCCCTCGCTTCCCCA
This sequence comes from Arthrobacter sp. 01N444, assembly GCF_056399305.1. Taxonomy (NCBI): domain Bacteria; kingdom Bacillati; phylum Actinomycetota; class Actinomycetes; order Micrococcales; family Micrococcaceae; genus Arthrobacter; species Arthrobacter sp. 01N444. Next base: position 73,673 of record NZ_JBFTRB010000009.1, on the reverse strand, counting down.
CGGGCATGCGGAGGGCGACGCCATCTTTGATTTCGCTAAGGCTGAGCCTGTTGTATGTGTTCGAATCGTGAAGCGCCGCCAAGACCAATGACTCGAAGCAGCTCTTGGTAAGACTCTGATCGGTTGCCTGATCTTCGCCGTCGAGAGCCAAGTGCAGCACCGCGACCTTGCTCTCATCGGCGGTCAAGGTCGATATTCTTTCGAGGACCCCTCGTTTGGACAGGAGCGGATCCACAAATCGCTGAGCCAGCTCTTCACTGGCCACTCGTCGTTGCGGATAGGACTTCTCGCGGTCCACAAACCACGACCGGTCCCGGATGTCTACGGTTATATTCCGATCACGTCGAGACTCTTCCCTGAGTTCATCGGCAGCCGGACCAATCACCTGGTTAGTCAGGTAGATCATGGTGCTGACCGAAGGAAAATTCTTCTTGAGGGTGTCCAGCGTGCTCGCAATTTTCGACTTCCAACCTGCCGTGACAGAGTACTGAAATGCAACTTTTGGCACCCCATCAATCGTGAATATTTCGGCGTCTCTACCCTTGTCTCCGTTCGGAGCTGCCATCGTCCGCAGGGTCGGATATTCGACGGCTAAGAACTCCGACGCGAACGATTCGAATATCTCCCAGTCTCCAGGGCCAATCCGTTCTAGGGCGAGAGACAATCGCGGGTTCGGCATGACCGAATCATAACCACCACAAACCTCCCTTGAACATCGCCCCGAAGATCGATAGCCGATTGATTTTCGGGGGAGCGGCGGCCTGGTTCCGGTGCTTTGCCTCGCGAGTTGCTTTGGTTAAAACTTCCGCGCGGAATCACGTGTAAACAGCCCGTTGACTTTCGCGTCTCCTGCGAGGACCATGACGAGTGAAAGTCAATGATGGGGGGATAACTCAAAGTTCTGACCTGCCGAAAATATGTATGTGTGCCGATTATTCCCGCGCCAAATTTTAGGCTGCTGCGGAATATCACTTACGCCGAAGCTCGTGCTTCCGCGTCTGTTAGACAGCTCCGAATCTGGGGATCAACGGAGAGAAAATGATTAGCAATTCCTTTAAGCCGGTTGCAGACGCGCCCGGTGTTTTTACATCTGAACCTCTAGCGTCCGGCCAGAGCGATCGAATTCGTGCAATGGTGCACGGTCGGGCAGCACTGTTAACAGCCGAATGCGATGCAGAACGCAAGACGCCAGATCTCGTGGTCTCAAGGACAGCGAGCCCTGGGTTTGACGCAGCTGCGTTCAGTCTGTCGGGTATATGGGACGCGGCTAAGGACCTCACCGGTCGCGCTTGGGACGCAATTAACGATGTTCTGACTAACGAGGGCGGCGGCGGCGGTGGCGGTGGCAGTGGCGGCGGTGCTCGCATAATAGCGAGCACGGACGCAGCCGAAATCGTCACAACCACTCGAGCGCCGGCATTGTAGGTAAACGAGACCAAACGCAACGGACGACGGCCGGGAGTCCCGCCGTCGTCCGCTTTGTGCGAAGGTGCCGCTGAGCCGCCGGGCGGCTATTTGGGGCGGGCGGCCAGGGCGGATGCCAGGCCGTGACCGCACCCTGCCCTCAGCCGCGGGCACCCGCCCTTCGAACGAGCTCATCGCCAGCCGGTCCGACCATCTAAGTCGCCGTCCTCGTAGGACTCAGCCCGACGCTCCTTCCCATCCGGGCGCGAACAAGGAATGATCTTATTGATCAGTAGACTTACTAATTTGGTTGCGACTGAAGGAGCGAATATGAGGGCACTTACCTGGCAGGGAAAGCGGTCGGTCAGCGTGGAGATGGTTCCGGATCCGGTCATTGAGAAGGGGACGGACGCCATCGTCAGGATCACCTCATCGGCCATATGCGGCTCGGACCTCCACCTGTACGAGGTCCTTGGCCCCTATATGAAGGCCGGCGACATCCTGGGGCACGAACCCATGGGCGTCGTTGAGGAGGTCGGCTCCGAGGTCAGGAACCTCAAGCCGGGCGACAGGGTGGTCATCCCCTTCAACATCTCCTGCGGCCATTGCTGGATGTGCAAACAGGGGCTGCAGTCCCAGTGTGAAACCACCCAGGTCCATGCCCACAACAGCGGGGCGAGCCTGTTCGGGTTCTCCGAGCTCTACGGTTCGGTCCCCGGTGGGCAGGCGGAATACCTGCGCGTGCCCCACGCCGACTACGGGCCGATAAAGGTCGGGCACGAACTGCCTGATGAGCGGTACCTCTATCTCTCCGATATTCTTCCCACCGCCTGGCAGGGAGTGAAATACGCCGACGTCCCCGCCGGCGGCACCCTGGCGGTATTTGGTCTCGGCCCGGTGGGGCAGTTCGCCAGCCGCGTCGGTCGACACCTGGGTCAGCGCGTCATCGCCATCGAGCCGGTTCCGGAACGCCGCCGCATGGCCGAGCGGCACGGGGTGGAAACGATCGATTTCACAAAGGACGTCAGCGACCAGCTTCGCGATATGACGGATGGAAGGGGCCCCGACGCGGTCGTCGACGCCGTCGGCATGGAAGCGCACAATTCGCCCGTCGGCGCCTTTGCGCAGAATGCGGTGGGGCTCTTGCCGGATGCCTTGGCAAAGAAGGCCATGGAGACTGCGGGTGTAGACCGCATGACGGTTCTCCATGCAGCGATCGACTCCGTGCGCCGGGGAGGCACCGTTTCGCTAAGCGGGGTGTACGGGGGTACAGCGAGCCCCATGCCCCTGCTGAGCATGTTCGACAAGCAGATCCAACTCCGGATGGGCCAGTGCAACGTCCGCCGGTGGACGGACGAGCTGCTCCCGCTCGTGGAAGATTCCGCAGACCCGCTCGGCGTCATGGACCTGAAGACTCACGAGGTCGACCTCGACGGTGCCGCGGCCGCCTACGAGATCTTCCAGAAAAAGGAAGACGGCTGCATCAAGGTGGTCCTGAAGCCGTAGCGAAGATGTCCCCGCTCCGGGAGATCTCCTCAGGTCTTCCGTCAGCCGGACCCAAGCGCAGCTGGGCTCCCCATTAGACAGGAACGGGAGCCCAGCTAGGCGACCTCGGTGAAAAGAAATCCCGCCGTCGTCCGCTTGCGTGTTAAACGGCCGCTATTCGCCGGCGGGCTGGAACAACTCGACAACGTTCCCGGACGGGTCCTCCAGCAGGATCTGCTGTCCGCCCGGGCCCTTGACAATGTCGTTCCGGAACGAGACGCCCGTGGCGCGCAACCGCTCCACTTCGGCCGCGATATCGCCCACGATGAGGTGAATGCGGTTCCAGCCTCCCGGGACGGGCACCGTGCCGTCCGGCATGGGACGGCCTGCCGAGCTGGCCGGCCCGCTCAGGAGGAGCCGCAACTGGCCGCGGGTGACGTCTGCGAACGCCGGCGCGGCGCTCGTCCTGACGGTGAATCCGAGATGCGTTGTATAGAAGTCGACCGCGGCATCGACGTCGGCCACCATGTACCGGACGCTGACCAGCTCCGTAAGGTCGTTGGGCATTTCCAGCTCCTTTCCGAATTCGTTTGGTTAGTACTCGATGTCGATAGATCACACTGTTGATCGGTTTGGCACCCAGCGCAAGCCCACGACGGCGGGAGGTTCGCTACGCCCGGGAGCCGCCGGCGCCGGACTCCAGCAGCCCGCCGCCGGCCCAGCGCCTGAGCGCGAGCTTTTCGGCGTCGTCGAACTCCATGAGGGCCAGCCGGCACAGCTCTTCCACGTTTCTGGTCCACGCGGCAGCGACTTCCGGCGCTGACATCTCCGCTGCGAGGGAGCCGCCGGCGTACACCACGCCCTGGATCACGAAGTTGACGGCCGAGCGGGACACCGGCTGCCCGGCTGCCACGCAGTCGTCCCGGACGGACCGTGCCAATTCGCTGCGGTTGCCCGAGTGGTCGCGCAGCTTCGCCGCCAGGGACAGGAAGACCTGTCTGAACTGTTCTGCCGACAGCGCCGGAACGTCCGTGACCCGGGTGACCTGCTCCTCGATCGCGGGCCGGGCGTCCGAGGCCAGCGAGGAGGGCTCCGGGGAGAACCGCTTCGCGTCCCACACCCAGCCGGGCGACGGCGTGGACGAGTATTGGACGCCCTGGCCGATCTGGGCGATCCAGGCCCCGAACTTGCCGTGCCCGCCCCAATCGGTCTTCAGCGACGGGTCCGCGGTCAGGGCCCGGTGCGCCGCGACCGCTCCCGTGACCGGACCCGGCGCGGCCTGCACCAGGGCCCGGACCTCGTCGGCGGCCGACGTCGCGGACCCGGGCGTGCCCTGGGCGGTGCGGAGCGGGGTGCCAAGTCCGGCGGACGGGACCATGCGGGGGATGCCGGCCGCGGTCCCGTTGAGGATTGCCACGAAGTCGTGGGACTCCACCACGCTGTCCGCCATCTCCCGGTATGCGAACGCCACGGCGCCGGCAGCGATGACGGTGGTCATGCGGTCGGCCGCCCGGAACCGCTGGACCAGCGACGTGAAGTCGGCGTCGGCAGACGCGACGAAGAACTCCTCAATATGTGCCGCGCCGGCCAGGGCATCCATTGCGTCCAGCACCAGGTTGATGTCGGTGCTGGACTTGCCCCGCTGGGTCAGGGAGGGGCAGTCGATCACGCGGAAGCCCGCGCGGGTCCAGTACGGCCGGTACTTGGAGTAGATCACCGGATTGAGGTAGCAGTTGCGGATCAGGAAGCGCCGGGATTCTTCGCCCGCGCCGCCGGCGGCCAGCGCCTCCGTCCAGTGCTTGGGGTCCTCGGCGAATCTCTTCGCGGCCGCGGGGTCCAAGGCCATCAGGCCGGTATAGACGTTGTCGAAGTCCACGAACATCGCGGCACGGATGCCAGGCCGCCGGGACTGGGGGAGGGGATCACTCATCGGCTCAGTGTGCCAGCAGGAGGGCGGCGCGTGCCAGGGGTGCCCGCTTGGTTGCCCAGTTGCCGCCGTGTGCCGGACCTCACGGCGGGAACAGGAGGTCCATACGTGTATCCGGGATCGGCCGCGCGCGCAGGAACAGCTTGCTACGGCCAGTTTTCGGCTGTAAGCATCCCCGCCAGAAACCCCGCGTGACCTGCGAAGACGCATGTCCAGGCCCGCGGCCCACCCGGGGACAGGCTGATGTAGCGGACGCACGCCGGGCCGAAGCTGGAACGCGACGGGCACCTCGCCGAACTCTCGATCGAGCTGTTGGGACAGGACGGGCAGCGCAGGCCCGTCCTGCTGTCCGTCACCCGGACCGTGGACGGGGCAGAACCGAGGGATTTGATGATCTTTTTCGCGGCCCCCGAGCGGCGGCGGTATGAGCGCGAACTGGCCAGCGCTCACCGGCAACTCGAGGATGCCGAGGCGGACCGCGCCGCGCTCCTGCGGGAAGCCCACCATCGGGCGCTGCATGACCCGCTGACCGGCCTGCCGAACCGGCGGCACCTCGAGGAAAACCTGCTGGGGGCCCTGGCCAGCGCCGGCGAACAGCGGAACCGCGTCGGCGTGCTGTTTTACGACGTCAACAAGTTCAAGCTGGTCAACGACACCCTGGGCCACGCGGCCGGCGACCAGGTCCTGGAACACGTGGCGCTGATGCTCTCCCAGGCCGTGCGCGGCGCGGTCACCGTCACGCGCTACAGCGGGGACGAGTTCGTTGTCCTGATCCCTCGGCTGGAGCACGCGGCGGAGCTCGAGGCGGTTGCAGAGCGCGTCCGGAGCTGCCTGGCCGGCGCCGTCACCATCGGGGGGAGCGAGCTCCGGCTGGGCATGTCCGTTGGCCAGGCGAAAACGGCTGTTCCGGCGGACGCGGATCCGGCCGCGCACAAAGAACTGGCCACGGCCCTGCTGCTGGCCGCAGATCAGGACATGTACCGGGTCAAGACGGAAATGCGCGGGGCCGTGGGCGCCGGTTGATCCGCGGGCTTTAAGGTCAAACGACGACGGCGGGATGTGGCTCCCGCCGTCGTCGTTTGGCTTTGCTGCCTGGAACCCGGGCTTTAGGCGCCGTGGTTCAGGCTGAGGGTGAAGGTGTTCGGGCCGCTGGCGTGGACCGCGATGTTGCTCTTGGCTGTGTTGTGGCGCTCGGAGAGCTCGTGGACCAGCGCGTCCAGCTCGTGGTGCATGGTGGAGCGGTCCCAGAGCTTGTGGGTTACAGAGTTGGCAGTTTCAAACGTCATTGTTCAGTGCTTCCATTTCATGAATCCGGATGTCCGGCTGCCGCACCGATGCGGAGCCGCCGTAGGGGCCAAACCAGGAACGCCTGAGACCGTGGGCAGCTCTGCGAGCTCACCGGTTTGGCCTCATTGCGTCCACCAGGATGGGTGCCCGGCGTTTACTGCGGACGCGGAACGTCGCAGAAATTCGTCAGGCTGCACCGGCAGGAACGTCGCAGTCCCCGCCTTGCCTTTCCATAGTGCACAGCGCCGCGCGGGAGGCTCAAGCCAGATGGCGAAATTTGCGCGTGAGACTCATCACAGCCGCTGTGCCGGAACGTGGACGGCGACGACGGCACCCGAGTCCAGCGCAGACGGTTCAGTGCGGTCTAGGGTCGGGACCGCTTCGACCGAAAATGCGGAGGGTGGATGTGCATGCGGCTCAGCCCCCGGGCGGGGGCCGGAGAGACCGGCACCGGTCCGCCGGGCTCCGGTCCCGCTGCGGCAGCGGCCCGTCCGTAGCGGGCAGCCAACGGTGCGGCGCTGAAGCCGTGGGCCAGGACGCTGAGCAGTACGGTGGCGGCAATGACGGCCACAGCCTGATCGGACAATGGTCCAAGGGCTTCCAGCGCCAGCAGCGCGAACACGAGCGACGCCAGTCCGCGCGGGCCGAACCAGCCCACGAACAGGACGGTTTTCCGGTCGAGGCCGGCGCCAATTGAGGCCAGCGCCACCGGCAGCATCCGCACCACCGTGAGGCTGAGCACGGCATACGCGATGGTCAGGGGGAGGGAGTGCTCCAGCATGATCGGCACGGTGATGGCTCCGAAGGCCAGCCACACGAGCAGGGACACCAGGCCGCTCATCTGCTCAACGAAAGCCAGTTCGGCCGGCCCCCGTTCCCCGGCGCAGGTGCCGAACGCCAGCCCGGCGCAGAACGCGGCGACGAAGCCGTTGCCGCCCACCGCGAGTGCGGCGCTGTAGGAGAGCAGGCTCAGGGCCAGGACGCCGATGCCGGCGAAATCCTCGGTTGCGGTCCCGCGCCGGCGGGCCAGCTGGAGCAGCCACCCTCCCGCGGCGCCGGCCGCTGCGCCGACACCGGCGCCGATGAGCAGCTCCATGGCCGCGCTGCCTGGGCCTTCGGCGCTCTCCAGGCCTGCTGCGGCGGCCGCGCCGGCGATGGCGAGCATGACGACCGGGGTGGCGATGCCGTCGTTGAGGCCGCTTTCGACCGTGATCAGCTGGCGGATCCGCGACGGCACCGCCGGATTCGTCACCACGGGTATTCCGAGTGCGGCGTCGGTAGGGGCAAGCGCAGCACCGACGAGGAGGGCCAGCCAGAACCCGAACTGGGGAAAGAACCAAGCGGCCAGGGCCCACCCGAACACAATCGTCAGCGGCAGACCGACTCCCAGCAGCCGCACGTAGCGGCTCACGTCTTGGCGCAATTGCTGGAGCGGCAAGCGGGCGGCGTCGGAGAAGAGCACCCACACCAGTGTGACCTCGACAACCGGGGTGATACTCGCCAAGGGCGACGGGCCACTAACCAGCCCGGACCAGGCCAGGGCTGCGCCGACAGCGGTGAACACAATAGGAGCGGTCAGGTCCGCCTGCTGCAGCCGCGCCGACACCAGCGCCCACGCGAACAGGAGGGCGGTGATGAGGACAATGACCGTCAGCTCCATGGCGGATCGGCGCCCGTTTCCGTGGGCGCAGCGTGAGGGCGGCCCGATTCCAGCAGCCGGATGGGTCCGCCCACAGGGATCACGCTCCCTCCGCCGATTGCACCAAACGTTCCCCTGCAGTTCAGTGAATCCGCCGGCCCGGGACCGCGCCAGAGAACTAAGCCCTGTCCTTTGGGTCGAGGCGCCCAATGGCGCCCGCAAGCGGACTAAGTGTGCTCGCGGGCCGCCCGCGGGGCCGCGACCGAGCCGCGGCGGATCAGTGCGGCCGTGAATGTCGGTGCGGCCGCCGGTGCCTTGCGGCCTTCGATCTGCCGGATCAGGGCTGACGCGGCTGCTACGCCCATGTCGTAGACAGGCTGGGCGATAACCGTGAGCGGGGGCGTGGTCAGGCGCGTCCAGGCGAAGTCGTCATACATGAGGAAGGAGACATCACCCGGAATGGAGAGGCCGAGCTCGTGGATCGCTTCCACCACGCTGAGGCCGATCAGCCCGTCGGAGGCGATGATCGCCGTCGCCGGGTCAGGGCGCTGCACCAGCTCGCGGGTGATCTTCTTGATGGACTCGTCGTCGCCGGCGTTGAGGCGGATCAGATCGACGGGCAGGTCCAGCCCCGCCTCCTCGAATGCGCGTTTCATGCCGTCGCGCCGGTCCGAGATCTGGGACGAGTCCAGCTGCATGCCGTCGTGGTACGGCCCGGCTGTTTTCAGCGTGGAGACGAAGGCGATCCTCCGGTGGCCGGACTTGAGCAAATAGCTGGTGGATTCATGGGAGATGTCCTCCATGTCCACCGCCACGGTGTCGACGTCGAGCCCTGGCGCCTTGCGGTCCAAAAGGACCAGCGGACGGCCGGATTCGTAAACGCGCCGTAAATGTTGCGTTTCCACGGAAGACGCGGGTGCCACGATCAGGCCGTCAACGCGCTTGTCGAGGAGCACCCTGACGGCGTCGATTTCCGCCTCGGTATCCTCGTCCGTATTGATCAGGATGACATTGAATCCACTCCGCTTGGCGGTATCCGTAATGCCCCGCGTGGCCAGGCCGAAATGGGGGTTTTCGATGTCGCCGACCACCACCCCGATGGTGTGCGATTTCCCGGTGTTCATGCTGCGGGCGAGCTCGTTGGGCCGGTACTCCAGTTCCTCGGCGGCAGCCAGCACCCGCTCACGCACGTCGTCGCTCACGGCCCCGTAGTTGCCCAGGGCGCGGGCGGCCTGGGCCTTGGAAACCTGGGCTGCTTTGGCGACGTCGGCGACAGTGACATCGCGGCGCCGGGAAGCATCACTATTCATTACGGCCTTTCGTAGCGGACCCTTGACGCCTGATGTGGCTTCGATTACATTTCTAGCAATCGATGTGAGTCCGGTCTCAATCCTAGGGACTGAGACCGGACTCAGCAAGACTTCCATCGATAAAGTGCCACTCCACGGGGCCCACTGCCTGCCTGCCCCGCTGCTCACCCCCACGATTGGAAACGCTGTGAACACAGGAAACAAAATGCGCCCCGGGGCGCTCATCGCCGCTGCTGTTGCCGCGGTCCTGGCACTCTCCGGCTGCGGAGGCAGCTCATCCGCCTCGTCCTCGCCGGCGGACAACCCCTACGGCCTGATTGAAGCCGGCACCATCCGCGTTGCCAGCCTGGGTGATTCGAAGCCCTATACCTTTGCCGACGCCCAGGGTAACTTCACCGGCTTCGACGTCGAGCTCTTCAAAGACGTCGCCCACCGCGCCGGAGTGGACAAGGTCGTCTTCACCGGACAGGACTTCTCCGGGCTGCTCGCGGCCGTCTCCAACGGCCAGTTCGACGCCGGCGTTGCGGCGATCGGCATCACTGACAAGCGCAAGCAAACCGTCGACTTCTCCGATGGCTACCTGGCCGGCTACTTGACCGTCATCACCACGAAAACCTCGGGCATCACCGGCGCCGACGGCCTCGGCGGAAAGCGTCTCGGCGTCGTGCAGGGAACGCTGCAGGAGGCTTACGCGGTCAAGAACTTCACCTCCGCGAGCCTGGTGCGCTTCCCGGACAACAACACCGCGATCGCCGCCGTCAACAGTGGATCCGTTGATGCACACTTCCTGGACTACGAGGCCGCCAAGGCCTATGAAACGCAGTACGGGCTGATCAGCGCCGCGGACATCCCGTCCTTCGACGCTCCCGCCGGCTTCGCCGTGGCCAAGGGCAAGACCGCTTTCAAGGACGCCCTCAATAAGGGCCTTGCCGCAGCCATGGAGGACGGCACCTGGAAGAAGCTCTACCAGAAGTGGTTCCCGGGCTCCCCGATGCCCGAGCAGTACCTGCCGAAAGCTGAGCAGACGGCAACGCCTGCGCCGAGCAAGTAAACGGCCCAGCAAGTAAGCGGCCGGCAACCAACAGGCACCGAACCATCGGCACGTCGGCACATAGCCCGGCTGCCACCTGACCGGGCGGGCCGCACTGCGCGGCCCGCCGGGTTCCACAAGCTATCTACGTCTGAGAGCAACCATGGACTGGTTAAGCACCATCACCCGCACCTTCTTCGACTTCGGCGCAATGGCCGAGGTCCTGCCCCAGCTTCTGGGAGTCGGTCTCCTCAATACCCTCATCATCTCCGTTGCGGCGACCATCATAGGCGTTGCCCTCGGCATGGTCGTCGCCGTGATGGGGATATCTCCCTCGCGGTGGCTTCGGGTTCCGGCCCGGATTTACACGGACCTCTTCCGCGGACTCCCCGCCATCCTGACCATCCTGCTGATCGGCCAGGGTTTCGCCCGCTTCAGCCAATCGATCTTCGGTCCCTCGCCCTACCCCCTGGGGATCATCGCCCTGAGCCTGATCGCCAGCGCCTACATCGGGGAGATCTTCCGCGCCGGTATCCAGAGCGTGGACAAAGGCCAGGGTGAGGCCTGCCGCGCGCTGGGCATGAGCTACGCGAAGTCCATGGCCCTGGTGGTGGTTCCGCAAGGAGTCCGCCGGGTCCTGCCAGCGCTGGTGAACCAGTTCATCGCGATCGTCAAGGACTCCTCGCTGGTTTATTTCCTGGGCCTGCTGGTCACGGAACGCGAGCTCTTCCGCGTGGGCCAGGACGCCGCCGTGCTTTCCGGCAACCTCTCGCCCCTGGTCATGGCCGGCATCTTCTACCTGCTGATCACGGTTCCGCTGACCCATCTGGTCAATTACTTCGATAACCGCTTCCGCACCGGCCGACGCCGCCCCGCCGCACCCAGCAGCGGTCTCAAGGAAGTCAAAGAACTTGCCGCGGCTTCACCGCTGACCACCGGGAGCAACACATGAGCCTCGCCAGCAACACCGCAAGCAGCACCAACACCGCCAGCAATGCCAAAGAATCAGTCCCGGACATCGAGACGTTCCACGGCTCCAGCCTGGAACTGCAGAACCTGACCATGGCCTACGGCGACGTCGAGGTGCTCCGCAATGTCAGCCTCAACGTCGCCCCGGGCACCACCACCTGCATCATCGGGCCCTCCGGCTCCGGCAAATCCACTCTCCTGCGCGGCGTCAACCGGCTTCACGAACCCAAGAGCGGGGACGTGCTCCTGGCCGGCGAGAGCGCTCTGCAGGTCAAACCGGACCTCCTGCGCAGCCGCATCGGCATGGTGTTCCAGCACTTCAACCTCTTCCCGGACCACACCGCCCTCGAGAACGTGGCGCTGGCCCTCTGGAGCGTCAAGGGCATGCCCAAGGCCGAAGCCAGGGAACGCGCCCGGCGCCGCCTAGCCGAGGTCGGTCTTGCCGAACGCGCCGACCACCGCCCCCGCGACCTCTCCGGCGGACAGCAGCAGCGCGTCGCGATTGCCCGAGCCCTGGCCATGGAACCGGAAGTCATGCTCTTCGACGAGGCCACCAGCGCCCTGGACCCGGAACTGGTCAAGGGCGTGCTGAACCTCATGGCAGGCCTGGGCCGCCGCGGCATGACCATGCTGGTGGTCACGCACGAGATGGGTTTTGCCCGCAAAGTCGCCGACCAGGTTGTCTTCATGGACGAAGGCGAGGTCGTCGAGTCCGGCACGCCCGCCGACCTCTTCGACAACCCGCAAAGCGAACGCCTCCAGCGATTCCTCTCGGAAGTGCTCTGATGGAGACCCTGAAGGGAAACACCGCGGCAGCACCCATCCGCACCGCCGTCGTGGGGTTCGGCATCTCGGGCAAAGTCTTCCACGCACCGCTGATCGCGGCGGATGCCAACTACTCGCTGGACGTGATCGTCACGGCGGATCAGGACCGCGCCTCGGAGGCGGCAAGGCTCTACCCGGACACCCGGATCGTCCCGACGCCGGAGGACCTGTTTGCGCTGTCCGGTGACCTCGATCTGGTGGTCCTCGGAACGCCACCGCTGACCCACTTCGACCTCGCCGCAACGGCCATCGCCCATGGCCTCCACGTGGTGGTGGACAAACCGTTCGTCACCACACCGGGCCAGGGGCAGGAGCTCATCTCCCGAGCGGCCGACGCCGGCGTGCAGCTCACGGTATTTCAGAACCGGCGCTGGGACGCCGATTTCCTGACGCTTCAGAAGCTTATCGGGGAAGGAGCGCTGGGCGAGGTCCGCAGCTTCGAGTCGCGCTTCGAATGGTGGCGGCCGGAGGGCTTCGGAAACTGGGGGGACACCGCCGCCGTGCCCGATGGCGGCGGCATCCTCAACGACCTCGGTGCCCACCTGATCGACCAGGCCGTCCAGCTCTTTGGCCCGGTGACCGAAAGCTACGGCGAAACGGCGAACCGCGGCCCGGATCCGGCCGGTGCCGACACCGAGGCCTTCGTGTCCCTGCTCCACGAATCCGGGGTCCGCTCACGGTTGTGGATGAACGGCATGACGGCGCAGGTCGGCCCACGCTTCCACGTCCTGGGCTCCCAGTCCGGCTACACGAAGTGGGGCCTGGACGGCCAGGAACCGGCCCTCGCGGCCGGAACGATACCCACGGACCCGGGCTACGGCGTCGAACCCCAAACCCATTGGGGGACCGTGGGTATCGACGGAGACCTGCGGCCAGTCGCATCTGAACCCGGCGCCTATCCGCTGTTCTATGCAGAGCTCGCGACTGCCCTCCGTGGCAAGGGCCCACTTCCGGTCGACCCCGAAGAGTCCCTCGACGTCCTGAGCGTCATCCAAAATATCCGCGCCTTCGCATAGCCCGCACACCGGCTCCCAGTGCCCCTCACGGACACCCCAGATACCTCTACTTTAGGAAAGGCAGACCCATGTCCTCCACGCCCTCAACCAAGCGCATCGCCATCATCGGCGGTGGCATCCTCGGCGTCTCCACGGCCGTCCACCTGCTCCGCGACGGCGCCTCCGTCATCCTCCTGACCGAACACGGCCTCGCCAGCGAGGCCACCGGCCGCTCGCTCTCCTGGCTGAACTCCGCCGGAGAACGGTCCACACCGTACCACCAGCTCCGGGTCGCCGGCGTGGACCGCTACCGCACGCTCTTCGCCGCGGACCCCGGCCGGGACTGGCTGCAGTTCGGCGGTGGCCTCATGTGGAATCCCGCCGGCCAGGAAGCCGCCACGGAAGCCCGCCACTACTACGAGAAATCCATCGGCTATGACTCGAAGCTTCTGACACCCGCACAGGTTTCCTCGGCCACCCCCGGCATCGAACCGGATGCCGTTCCGGAGAACGCCATCTTCAACCCCGGTGAGGGCTGGGTCAGCCTGCCCGATCTGGTGGACTTCCTGATGGAGGAGTTCCACGCCCTGGGCGGTGAACTCGTACTCAACGCCGGCAAAGTGTCCGTGACGGTCGACGGCGGCCGGGCCACCGGCATCGAGACGGCCGCAGGCGAAACCCACGAGTCAGACGCTGTCCTCGTGGCATGCGGTGCCGCAACTCCCGCCGTCGTCGCCTCCCTCGGCGTCAAGATCCCCAACGGATCCCCGGTCTCCATGCTGGTGCTGACCAAACCCGTCGAGCACGAGCTGAAGGCCGTGCTGAACACCCCCCGGGCCGCCGTCCGGCCCAACCCCGGAAACACCCTTGCCCTGGACCACGACTGGTATGAAGGGCACATCGCCGAACACGCCGACGGCTCCTTCAGCATCCCCGATGACGTGGTCCAGGAACTCGCCGATGAAGCATCCAAGCTCATCGGCGGCAACCCCGACCTCAAACCGGCCTCCTGGAAGATCGGCTACAAGCCCATCCCGGGCGACGGCGAACCGGTCCTCGGCGAACTCGGCCAGGTGCCCGGCTGCTTCGTGGCCTTCACACACTCGGGGGCCACGCTGGGCCTCATCGCAGGAGAACTTCTCGCGGGCGAGATCATGACCGGCACGAAGCACCCGATGCTGGCCACCTTCCGGCCGGGACGCTTCTCCTAGCCAGAGCCACCGAGACTGCCAGGCAGGCAGGGACGGCGTTCACCGGCCCTGCCTGCCTAAGCCCCGTCCTGCTCCTGCGCCGGCGGGGCCGCCTTTGGGGCCAGATCCATGGTTGTCGGGCGCTTGGGGCCGGGCTTCGGGCTACGGGCTGGGGGAGGGGCTGGGGGACCCGGTCCCGGATGGGGCGGTGATGTTCCCGGGCAGCGTGGGTGACGGGCTGCCGGAGGCAGTCCCGGATCCGGGCGTCGCGGGCATGTACGACTGGTATTCGGGCAGCGTGGAGTCGAGGACCGGAAGCTGCAGCTCGGCCGACTTACCTGTGGAGTCCTCGCTCACCCGGACCGTGACCAGGGACCCGGGGGATCCCGTGGTGGGGTCCAGCATCATGGCCGGAGGCTGGACCAAAGACGTTTCGCCGTTGGCCTTGACCGGAATCGATACCGTCGATCCGGAAGCGCCGGAGATGGTGACAACCGCGTCTTTGGCGGACGTGTTGAAAACCGTGCCCATGATCCGTCCGGGCTGGTCCGCTCCGTGGGAGAGGATGAGCATGTCCGCCAGCTTCATCGGACCGACCACGGTGTTGATCCCGTTGGTCGCCGGCGTGATCTTCGTGGTTTCCGCGGGGTTGTCGGAGGAGCAGCCGGTTCCGGTCAGCAGCACCCCCAGCGTGAGGGCGGCGATCGCAGATCTGAATCCTGCCAGCAGGGTGGTGGGGGCCACGGCCGGCTCCTCTCGGCAGAAGCTGTCCGGTCACCTCCGATTATCGTCCCGGGCGGCGGGAAAATCGACCCGCCGTCGCTCCTGGTGACCAGCCAGCGGGCGGCGCCCGGCGGCGGCGCCACCGGCCGGCCTGAAATGCGCCTTGAGTTCGAGGATCCCGGGGGCCGGACCCGGCTGCGCCTCGGATGACCCCAAACGAGGATTCTTTACTGATTTGCGGATCAGTTTCCCCATAATTGCCGCAAATAGGTGATTATGGAGGTATGCCGAAAATCCGCATTTCCGAAGCAGCACGATTTCTCGGGGTCAGTGACGACACCGTCCGGCGCTGGACCGAGAATGGGATACTGACCCCGGTCAAGGATGACTCCGGCCGGCTGGCCGTGGACGGCCTGGAACTTGCCCACCTGGCCCGCGACCAGGCACAGCTTCCCGATGACCCCACCAAGATAGGCCGCTCCGCCCGCAACCGGTTCGTCGGCCTGGTCACGGGCATCACCGCTGACAAAGTCATGGCACAGGTTGAGCTGCAGTGCGGGCCCTTCCGCGTCGTGTCCCTGATGAGCAGCGAAGCCGTCCGGGAACTGGGCCTGGAACTTGGATCCGTGGCGACCGCCGTGGTCAAAGCCACCACCGTCATCATCGAAACGCCCCACGGAAAGAGCCTCATATGAGGACCGCCCGCAAGCACGTCCCCGCACTGCTGGCGGCCGGCGCCCTGGCCGCGGGCCTGGCCGGCTGTGCCGGCGGCACACCCGGGGCAGCCGGAACCGGCTCCAACTCCAGCGCCGGGGCCAGTGAGACCCCCACGCTGTCCGGAGCGATCACCGTGTACGCCGCGGCCTCGCTGAAATCGACCTTCACCAAGCTGGCCAGCGACTTCGAGGCGAAGAACCCCGACACCAAAATCACTTTGAACTTTGCCGGCTCCTCGGACCTGGTCACGCAGATCACCCAGGGCGCCCCGGCCGACGTCTTTGCCTCCGCCGACACTAAGAACATGACCAAGCTGACCGATGCGGAACTGATCGACGGCGCCCCGGCCAACTTCGCCACGAACGTCCTGGAGATCGCGGTTCCGCCGTCCAACCCGGCATCGATCAGCTCCTTCGCCGACCTCGCCAAACCGGGCGTGAAGGTGGTGGTCTGCGCACCGCAGGTTCCCTGCGGCGCCGCTGCCGAGACCGTCGAAAAAGCCACCGGCACCACCCTGGCGCCGGTCAGCGAGGAATCGTCCGTCACGGATGTCCTGGGCAAGGTCACCTCGGGTGAGGCCGACGCCGGGCTGGTCTATGTCACGGATGTCAGGAACGCCGGAGACAAGGTCAAAGGCATCCCCTTCGCCGAGTCGGACCAGGCCGTAAACACCTACCCGATCGCCACGGTCGGCACGAGCAAGAACAAGGAGCTCGCCGCTGCCTTCATCGCCGCGGTCACCGGCGGCGAGGGCAAGACGGTGCTGAGCGACGCCGGATTCGGCACCCCGTAAACGGCATGCACAGGCGCAGCGGCACCGGGTACACAGGCATCCCGGCATGGATTTACGCCATCGCGGCAGCAGGGGCACTCTTCGTCCTGCTGCCGCTGGTTGCAATGGTCGCCAAGGTCAACTGGTCCCAGTTCATCCCGCTGATCACCTCCGAATCCTCACTCACCGCGCTCGGCCTGAGCCTGCGTACCTCCGCGGCGAGCACCGCCTCCTGCATCGTCCTCGGCGTGCCGCTCGCACTCATCCTGGCCCGAAGCCCGTTCCCGGGCCAGCGCCTGCTCCGGGCCTTCGTCCTGCTGCCGCTGGTCCTGCCCCCCGTGGTGGGAGGCATCGCCCTGCTCTACACCTTCGGCCGCCAGGGACTGCTGGGCAAAAGCCTGGAACTGGCCGGAATCCAGATCGCCTTCTCCACCACCGCGGTCGTCCTCGCCCAGACGTACGTTGCCCTGCCGTTCCTGGTGGTCAGCCTCGAAGGCGCCCTGCGCACCGCCGGCAACAAGTACGAGGCGGTCGCCGCGACCCTCGGGGCGCGCCCGGGCACGGTGCTGCGCCGGGTGACCATCCCGCTGGTGCTCCCCGGCCTGGCCTCCGGCGCCGTTCTGTCCTTCGCCCGCAGCCTGGGCGAATTCGGTGCCACCCTGACCTTCGCCGGCAGCCTGCAGGGCGTCACCCGCACCCTGCCGCTGGAGATCTATCTGCAGCGCGAAACCGACGCCGACGCCGCCGTCGCGCTCTCCCTCCTGCTGGTCGCCGTGGCGGTGGCCGTCGTCGGGCTCTCCTACCGGCGCCCGCGCCTTGGCGTGGCACCGGAAGGAGCATTCCGGTGACCTTTCAGCTGGACGCAACCCTTGCCGCACGGGGCTTCGAGGTCTCCTTCAGCCTCGGACCGGCCGAGACAATCGCCATCCTCGGGCCCAACGGGGCCGGTAAATCTACGCTCCTCTCGATCATCTCGGGCCTGCTGCGCCCCGATGCCGGCAAAGCCACGATCGGCGAAAAAGTCCTCTTCGACCTGAGCGCGGACACCAGCATCTGGCGTGCCCCGCACACCCGGGGCACGGCGCTGCTGGCCCAGGAAGCCCTCCTGTTTCCGCACCTCAGCGCACTGGACAACGTCGCGTTCGGGCCACGCAGCGCCGGCGCCTCCAGCGCCGCTGCCCGCGAAACGGCCATGCACTGGCTCAGCGAAGTCGACGCCGGCTCCCTCGCCTCGCGGCGCCCCGGACAGCTCTCCGGCGGACAGGCCCAGCGGGTGGCCGTGGCCCGCGCCCTCGCCGCCGACCCCGACCTGCTGCTCCTGGACGAGCCCATGGCCGCGCTCGACATCCATGCCGCCCCGCTGCTCCGCCGGCTCCTCAAGCGCGTCCTCGCCGGCCGCCGGGCCATCATCATCACCCACGACATCCTCGACGCCCTCATGCTGGCCGACCGGGTGATCGTCCTCGAGGACGGCCGGATCACCGAACAGGGCCCCACCCGCGAAGTCCTGGAAAAACCGCGCAGCCGGTTCGCCGCCGGGCTGGCCGGGCTGAACCTGGTGGCGGGGACTGTCAGCGACGCCGGGGTGACCACCGCCCAGGGCATGGTCGTCGCGGGCCACCGGGACGAGACCATCGAGCCCGGGCAGGACGGAGTAGCGGTCTTTCCGCCGTCGGCGGTATCGGTGTTCCTCACCGAAGAGCACGGCAGTCCGCGAAACTCATTCCAAGTGATCATCACGGACCTGGAGCCCCACGGCGATCAGATCCGTGTCCGTGCCGGTCGGCTCTCCGCCGACATCACCCCGGCCGCGTCAGCCGACCTCGGCCTCATCCCCGGAATGAGCGTCTACTTCGTCATCAAGGCCGCCGCCATCGCGATCTACCCGGCCTAGGGAGCTTCCGCACGTTCCGCCCGGCGGAGTAGTCTCGGTGCCGGGCGCTGCCGGCGCCGAGCGACTCCGCGAGGAAAGGAAGGCTATGCCTGGAATGTATGTGGCGACCTCGACCATCACCATCGGGGCGCCCGCGAGCCGCGTATGGTCCGTGATCACCGATCCCGATGCCGCCAAGGAGTTCATGTTCGGCACCGAACTCGTGACCGACTGGACGGTAGGCGGACCCATCCTGTGGCGGGGCACCTGGGACGGCAAGGAGTACGAGGACAGGGGCAGCATCCTCGAGTTTGAACCCGGACGGCGGCTTGTTGTCACGCACTTCAGCCCGTTGAGCGGCCAGGCGGATGCGCCGGAGAACTACCACACGCTGACCTGGACGCTCGAGGACCAGGCCGGTGCCACGCAACTGACGCTCGCCCAGGACAACAACGCCAGTGCCGAGGACGCCGACCACTCCAAGGACATGTGGGACAGCCTGGTGAAGAGCGTGAAAGGAATCGCGGAGCGGGAAGAGTCAGGGCCGGATTAGGCAGTAAGACCGCGGGGCCAGATTCCGCTGCTGCCTACAGCAGGCTTGCCGCGATGTCCCTCCCGATCCTCTGCAGCAGGGCGGCGGAAAGTCCGGGGTCTTTGGCGGAGTCCTGGTCGGTGTACTCGGCCAGGGTGTAGACCCGGGTGAGCGCCAGTTCGGACCATCTTTCCCGGGGGAGGAGTGAACGGCCGGCCACCGCGATGATCGGGCGGGTTCCGGACCTCCGGGCGACGGCGGCGGGAAGCTTGCCGGCGAGGGTCTGTTCGTCGATGCTGCCTTCGCCGGTGATGACGATGTCGCAACTGTCCCTGCGGTTGTTGAAATCGAGCAGGTCCAGGAAGTAGTCGGCGCCCGAGACCTGCTTGGCGCCCAGCAGCAGGCAGGCGAAGCCGATCCCGCCGGCGCTTCCGGCGCCCTCGCGCTGCGCCAGTTCGGCGGCGTCCTCAAATCCGGCGTCCGTCATCGTGGCGACGAGGTGCGCCAGCCCGTGCTCCAGTGCCGCAACGTCCTGCGGTCCGGCGCCCTTTTGGGGTCCGAAGACCGCCGGCGCGCCGCCGGGCCCGAGCAGTGGATTGTGGACGTCGCTGGCGACCACGAGTTCCGTGCTGTCCAGTTCGGGGAACCTGGTCCGGCGGATGGTGTGGATCTGCGCCAGTGACTCTCCGCTGCCGTGGAGCTGCCGGCCGCGGGCGTCGTGGAAGCCGTAGCCCAGGGCGGTGAGCATTCCCATGCCGCCGTCGGTGCTGGCACTTCCGCCCAGCGCCAGGACGATCCTGGCCGGGTTGAGACTGAGGGCGAACAGGATCGCTTCCCCAAAGCCCCGGCTGGAGGCCGCCAAGGGTTCCAGCTGGCCCGCCGGCAGGTGCGCCAGGCCGCAGGTGTTGGCGACCTCGACGACGGCGGTGGTGCCGTCGAACGCGATGCCGGCCGGGACGGGCCGGCCGGTGGGCCCGGTGACAGTGTGGCGGTGCCGGGTGAAGCCGGCGGCGACGGCGGCGTCCACACTGCCGTCCCCGCCGTCGGCCAGGGGAAGCAGCTCGCAGTGGACCGCTCCGGCCCCGCCGGTGGAGCCGGCTCCGGCGCGGAGCCCTGCGGCCAGGGCGTCGGCCACCTCGCCGGCCGTGAGGCTGCCTTTGAACTTGTCCGGTGCGATGAGGGTCCGCACGGTTTTCGGGGCGGTGGTGTTGAACATGTCAGATGGTTTCTGAGTAGGCAGGGCGGCGGGTGTCCTTGGCCGTCGAATCGGCATCGGCGGCTTCTGTGCGCTCCGGGTGCGTGTGGTGGCCGTATTCGATCAGGTCATCGTCGATGTCGCCGTAGCCGTCCGGGAGGACCGGGTCCTCGCTGGGCAGCGGCTCAACAGTTTCGCCGTTGAAGACGCGGCGGACGCGGTCCGCGTCCAGGGTGCGGTCCCACCAGGCGATGAACAAGGTGGCGACGGCATTACCGGTGAAGTTCACCAGGGCCCGGCACTCGGACATGAACTTGTCGATGCCGAAGATAAGCATGATGCCGGCGGCAGGGATGGTGCCGAGCGTGGACAGGGTGGCGGTCAGGGCGATGAAGCCGCCGCCGGCGACGCCTGCCGCGCCCTTGGAGGTGAGCAGCATGACCGCGATGAGGCCCAGTTGCTGGCCGATGGTCAGGTTCGTGTTGGTTGCCTGGGCGATGTAGACGGCGGCCAGCGAAAGGTAGATGGCGGCGCCGTCGAGGTTGAAGCTGTAGCCCGTGGGGACCACGAGCCCGACCGTTTCCTTCTTCACACCGGCGTGCTCGAGCTTGCGCATCAGGCCCGGGAGGGCCGGTTCGGCAGTGGAGGTGCCCAGAATAAGCAGGTACTCCTCTTTGAGGTGGCGGATCATCTTGAAGATGTTCAGCTTCAGGAAAGCCATGACGGAGCCGAGGACCACGACGACGAAGAGGATCGAGGTGGCGTAGAAGAGGGCGATCAGCCCGCCCATGCTGGAGAGGGAAGAGACGCCGTACTTGCCGACGGCGAAGGCCATCGCGCCGAACGCGCCCAGCGGGGCGGCCTTCATGATGAAGCCCAGGATTTTGAACATGACCCCGGTGAGGCGCTGGACACCGTCCAGGACGGGCGCCCCGACCTTGCCCATGGCGTTCAGCGCGACGCCGAAGATCACGGCGATGAAGATGATCTGGAGGATGTCGCCTTCCACGAAGGGCGCGACAACGCTGGTGGGGATGATGTGGGTCAGGAACTGCCACCATTCCTGGTGGGCGCCGGCGTCGATGAGTTTGGCCGCGGAGTCCGTCGTCTTGATCGCGCTGGCGTCTGCGTTGACGCCGTCGCCGAGGCGGAAGACGTTGATGGCGACCAGGCCAAAGAGCAGGGCAAAGATCGTGCCGATCTGGAAATACGTCAAGGCCTTCAGCCCGGTCATGCCGACCTTCTTCAGATCCGCGACGCTGGCGATGCCGCCGACGATGGTCAGGAACACGATCGGGCCGATCAGCATTCTCATGGCGTTGACGAAGGTGGTGCCGATCGGTTCCATGGCGATGCCCGCGGCCGGGGCCAGCCAGCCCACCAGAATGCCGAGGACGATGCCGGTCAATACCCAGAAGTACAGCTGCCTGTACCAGCGTTTCTTGGGGGCCGGGATTTCCGTGCCCGCGGTGGTGATGTGTCCCATGATTCCTACCTCATTGTGGAATGTCTCTGGAGATGCTTTAAGTGTGGGGGTTTGCACGGGGCGGGTGCCAGTTCGGCGCAGCCGCCCCGTGCAGTGTGTAGCGTTCGACGCCGGCCGCGCGGCCGGCGTCGTCCGTTTCAGTGCCGTCGTCCGTTTCAGTGCGCCGCAGCGGCAGACGGAAGCGTTAGACGGCCGCCAGGGTGCGGGCCAGGGCCTCGATGATGGCGTCGGTGACGTCCGCGGTGGTGGCGTCGCCACCGACGTCGCGGGTCAGGTGGCCGGCGCCGGTTGCCTCTTCGATGGCGGCCTCGACGCGGCGGGCTTCCTCGTGCAGGCCGAAGTGGTCCAGCATCAGGGCTGCGCTGGCGATCGCGCCGATCGGGTTGCTGATGCCCTTGCCCGCGATGTCCGGGGCCGAGCCGTGCACCGGCTCGAACATGGACGGGAAGCGGCGCTCCGGGTTCAGGTTTGCGCTGGCCGCCAGGCCGAGGCTGCCGGCCAGGGCCGAGCCGAGGTCGGAGAGGATGTCGGCGTTCAGGTTGGAGGCGACGACCACGGAGAGGTCTTCCGGGTGGAGGATGAACTTGGCGCTCATCGCGTCGACCAGGACGCTCTCGGTGGCGACATCGGGGTAGTCCAGGGCAACACGCTGGAAGGTTTCGTCCCAGAGGACCATGCCGTACTGCTGGGCGTTGGACTTGGTGACGGAGGAGACCTTCTTCACCGTGCGGGTCCGGGCCAGATCGAACGCGAAGCGCATGATGCGCTCGCAGCCCTTCTCGGTGAACAGTGCGGTCTGCAGGGCGACCTCGTTGCCCGGGCCGCGGCCGCTGAGGTTGCGCCCGCCGAGGCCGGCGTACTCGCCTTCGCTGTTTTCGCGGACCACAATCCAGTCGAGCTCGGTGGTGTCGGCCTTGCGCAGCGGGGACTGGACGCCCGGGAGGAACTTCACCGGACGGATGTTCGCCCACTGGTCAAAGTTCTGCGTGATATTCAGGCGCAGGCCCCAGAGGCTGATGTGGTCCGGGACGTTTTCCCAGCCGACAGCGCCGAAGTAGATGGCGTCGAAGTCCTTGAGGGTGTCCAGCCCGTCGGGGTCCATCATCTGGCCGGTCTTGGCGTAGTACTCGCAGCCCCATGGGAACTCGGTCCATTCGAAGGCGAACTTGCCGCCGGAATTCTGCGCCAGGGCGTCCAGGACCCGGCGTCCGGCGGAGACGACCTCTTTGCCGACTCCGTCTGCGGGGATTGAAGCGATGCTGAATGTCTGGGTGGCGCTCATGTGCCTACCTCCTCGTTGAGTGTGTTAGCAGCGTCACACTGCCTTCCTCTTCAAGTAGACGGGCCGGCACCACATGCCGTCCAAGACCAAGATCCGATCCGCTAGATAGGTTCAGCCTATTGATGATGCGCCGGGGGAGGCGTTTCTGTCCCTCCTTGCGGTTGCGGGGCCGCGTGCAGCCGCGCCACCGCCAGGAAGGACCGGGCTGCGGGGGTCAGGTCGTCCCTCCGGCTGAGAACGGCAACATCCAGGTAGGACACGGGTTCGATCAGCAGCGTCCGCAGCCCCGATTTGTGGGCCAGGGGCGCCCACGACGACGGCATCACGGCGTGGCCGACCCCGGCCAGGACCAACGGCAGGATCGAGGTCCGGTGGGCGACCTCGACGACGATTTCGGCGTCGATCCCCCGCGCCAGTGCGTCGTCCACAAGCCAGCGCATCAGCGAACCGCGCTGGCTCGCGACCAGGCGGTGGCCGGCCAGCTCCTCGCGTTGGATCGTTGTTGCGGCGCCAAACGTATCGGACTGGGGATTGACGAGAAGGATCAGCGGCTGGCGATCGAGCTCCAGCACCTCAACGCCGGGAACCTTGATGGGCGTGGGGGAGCCTGCCAGCCCGATCTCCGTGCTGCCGCTTCGGACAGACTCGATGACGTCCTCCGGGGTGAAGGCGGCGCTGACATTGAGCCTGACCAGGGGATGCGCCCGGGTGAAGGCGGCGATCATCGAGGACAGGGGCTCGATCCCGGGTGAGGGCATCGTGACAATGTCCAGCCGTCCGCTGCGCAACCCACGCACCGACTGCACCGCGGACTGCGCAGCATCGAGGTTGCGCATCACGAGCCGGGCCGGCCCGATCAGCTCCTTGCCCGCCTCGGTGAGCACCGCCCGCCGCCCGATCCGGTGGAAGAGCGGCACGCCCAGCTCCTTCTCGAGGGCGGCGATGGTCTGCGAGAGCGATGGCTGGGCGATGAGCAGGTGCTCCGCGGCCCGGCTGAACCCGTCGTGGTCAACAACAGCCAGAAAATACTTCAGCTTTCGGGTGTCCACCCTGGCTCCTTCACCGGTTTTTGCGCTTGACGGTTGCCGTGCGGCCGCCTGATCGATGAGTCCGAGCCTATTTCCTGCCGACGATTCGGATGAGCATTTGTTCCACCTCCGCGGCAAAGAACATGATCGCCGCTCGCCGTCGTCCGCCGCGCTACGGCAGCCGGGAGGGGCGCAGCAGTGTGGGGACGCCGGCCTGCCCGGGGTCGAGCGGGACGGGGCTGACCAGCACGGCCGGGCCGCGGCTCAGGAGGCCGGTCGAAAGCGGCTGGCAGCGCACGCCTCCCCGGCCGCGCATGGCGGCGTGCGCGCCGGGGGCAAGCATCCGGTCCATCCAGGCGCAGGGGTGGGCTGGCCGTCCGGCCCGGAGCCGGACCACGTTGCCCCTCGACTCGAGCGCGAACTCTTCGCCGAGCAGGGGAGCGAGGTGGGCGCCCCGGAGGACCACATTGCGCCGGGTCAGGAGCGGGTCAAAGGGGCCGGCTGCCAGTTCCTTGGCCATCGCCTCGAGGGCCTCGATCGAGAGGAGGGTGACGGCGGCGTCCATGTGCGCGGCCTTGCCGAAGAACCGGTCGCCGACGATGCCCTTGCCGGCCACCAGCTCCACTTGGTCCGCGTCCGTCGTGGGGACCTGCGCCGCACCATCGCGGGCGCGGCCGAAGTAGGCGTGTGCCGGCGAGACAAGGAGGTGCAGAATCTCGACGTCGTACCTGTAGCTTGCCGTCATGCCCTAAAACTATCCTCCCTCGTGGCGCCGGCGCGCCAAGTCGCCGGAAACGTGCGGACACGCCGTAACCTTGCGGCGATCTCGCAAGCTTCCCGCGAACTCGGCGGGGCCTCATCAGGGTACGAGCACGATCTTCCCTTTCGACGCGGTGCTCCCCAGCAGCTCATGGGCGCGGCGAACGTCGGAAAGCGGCAGGCGCTCGGCCACCACCGGGTGAATCTCGCCGCGGCGAAGCAACTCGAGCAGCGCGAAGAAGTCTGCCCTGAACCAGTCCTGGTGGTGGATGCGCAGCTTCTGGATCCGGTAGGACAACACTTTTCGACGGGGTGACAGCCAGCCCCAGAGGGCGACGCTCCCCGTTGCCGCGTACCAGGCGATCACTCCGGGCCAGTTCTTGCGCCCCTGCGCGATGGTGGCGTAGCGGCCAAACACAACGAGCCGACCGCCGGGCCGCAGCGCGCGGAAGGAGCGCAGAGACAGTGGCCCACCGATCCCGTCGAGGGCAATGTCTACGCCGTCGCCGGTGAGCCCGCGCACCCGGGCCAGGAAATCCTCGTTCTGATAGTCGATAGCCACCGCGCCCAGCCGCTCCACTGCGGCGCGGTCCCGGCCGGCGGCGGTCCCGTAGAGGCGGAGGCGGGCCAATGCTCCGAGCTCGAGGATGGCGGCCCCTACCCTGCCTGCCGCGCCGTGAACCAGAACACTCTCCCCGGGCTTCGCCTGGGCCGTCCGGTGCAGCAGCTGGTAAGCGGTCATGTAGGGGAAGACGAGGCTTACGACCTCGGCCGGGTCGAGGTCCTCAGGCACATCCACCGCGTATGCCTCTGGCACACAGACGCGCTCGGCGTTGGCGCCCCACACCGTCAGCGCGCCGATGCGGTCCCCGACCCGTACCCGCGAGCAACCGGGCCCGAGCTCATCAACGATGCCGACGAGCTCATAGCCGGGCGTGAAAGGCGGCTTCGGTCCGCCGAGGTAGGTGCCGGCGCGCAGCTGGGCATCGGTGAAAGAGACCCCCGAAGCCAGGACCCTGACGCGGACTTCGCCCGGGCCGGGCCGTGGATCGTCGACCTCCACCACCTGCAGGACCTCGGGGCCGCCGAAGCGGTCGATCACCACACGCTTCATGGGCTCACTCTACGCTCGGCACACGCTCCGCACACCGGCCTCTTGCCGCCCGGTCCTTGTCTCCACCGGCGTCGTTTCGTGGCCCATTGACACCCCCGAGCGGTCGGACTATTCTACAACCAAATGGTTGTAGATCAGCTCAGAACCCAGCTCAACGACGACGAACTCGACCGCCTTTTCCACGCGTTCGCCGACGCGACCCGCAGGGACATCGTGCGCCGGGTGACAGTGGGCGAGTACTCGGTCTCCGGGCTCGCCGCCCTCTACGCCATGAGTTTCGCGGCCGTCCAGAAGCATGTGGCGGTGCTGGAACGCGCTTCCCTTGTCTCGAAGGAGAAGCGGGGAAGGGAGCAGATCGTGCGGGCCAACCATGACGGCCTGCAGCGGGCCCGCCGCCTGCTGGACGACTACGAGGTCATTTGGCGCCAGCGCGCCGACCGGATTGCGGACCTGCTTGCCGAAGGGGCCGCCCCGGAATCTGACGAGACGCAGGCAGGCGCCAGACCAATCAAGAAATCGCAAGGCCAAGCTGAAGGAAACTGAAGGATAGGAGAGTTCGTCATGACGGTTGTCAGTTCAGTCAAGAATCTTGAGGCGCTGAGCCTCACCGTGGTCGCCGAGTTCGATGCCGGAGTGGGACGCGTCTGGCAAATCTGGGAAGACCCGCGCCAGCTCGAGCGCTGGTGGGGGCCGCCCACGTGGCCGGCCACCTTCGAGAAGCACGAGTTCGTCCCGGGCGGCGAGGCCAGCTACTACATGACGGGACCCGAGGGGGAGAAGGCCCGCGGCTGGTGGCGGTTCGTGACCATCAACGCTCCGCACCGGCTGGAGTTCGATGATGGCTTCGCGGACGACAACGGCGACCCCGTGGCCGATATGGGAACGATCCACGGAGTTGTGACATTGGAGCCAATCGGCGACCGCACCCGAATGACCATCCTGTCCACCTTCGAGGCGGAGGAGCAGATGGAGAAGATCGTCGCCATGGGCATGGAAGAAGGCATGAGGGAGGCGCTGGGCCAGGTCGACGCGATCATCGCCGAGTCCGTCAACGCCTGACCTGCAACGCAACACGACGACGGCGGGAATCTCCCGCCGTCGTCCGCAAGGCCCTGTTCAGCCCGGTATTAGCGGCGGTAACATGCCGTGTGACATTCACCCACGGTTACGCGGCGAACGGCGACCTCCGCATGTACTACGAGGTCCATGGCCACCCGCGGGTCGGCGAGCCCCCGCTGTTGCTGATTCCCGGCGGAGGCTCGAGCATCGAGACCAATTTCGCCGGCCTCATCCCCGCGCTGCTGGCCGAGAGCCTGCAGGTGATCGCCGTCGAAGAGGAAGGCCACGGCCGGACCGCGGCTACCGCCCGGCCGCTCACCGCCGAAGGATCGGCAGGGGACATCAAGGCCGTGCTCGATGCGCTCAACGTGGACTCCGTGGACGTGCTCGGGTTCAGCGCCGGGGGCCACACCGCGCTCGCGCTGGCCATGAGGCATCCGTCCATGGTGCGGTGCCTGATTGCCGCCTCCACCTTCGCCAGCCGCGACGCTGTGGGCGATGAATTCTGGGAGGGGATGGAAAAGGCAACCCTCGATGACATGCCGGAGGTGTACCAGGACGCGGACCGCCGGCTGAACCCGGACCCCGGACACCTCGAGCGGATGTTCGAACTGGACCGCCAGCGGATCCTGAGCTTCCCCGGCTGGTCGGACGAGGACCTGCGCCGCATCACGGCCCGCACCCTGGTGCTGAGCGCAGACCGCGACGTCGTCAGCGCTGACCACGCCGTGCGGATGTCACGGGTCATTCCCGGCGCGCGCCTGATGATCGTGCCGGGTACCCACGGCGATTATTTGGGCGAGCTGGCCGCGAGCGGTGGTGACCTGCGGGCCATGCGGACCACTCTCCCGTACCTGCTGCGGTTCCTGGAGGAGTAGGGGCCGGTCAGGGCCTCGCCGGCGTCGAGGTCTGCGCCGGGCTGGTCTGTGCCGGACTGGAGGTCCAGTGCTGCCGGTGCAGCCGCTCGAAGCCGTCCAGGAGCAGATCGAGGGCGAACTCGAACTCGAACTGGTCATCGCACCCCTGGCCCACCACGGAGTCCTGGTGCGCGGAGGCGGTGGCGACCTTCAGGATGTTCGGATACCGCTCGGCCATCTCCTGGAACATGGCCGCCTGCGCCTCCGGCGGAAGGGTGGCCAGCCCTGCGGCGTTCCCGCCGGCGGAGTCGTCGAACAGCTCCTGGGTAAACCCCCACATGCGGCTGCCGAGGGCGTGCATGACGTGATGGGTCAGGTCCACGGAGAAGCCTCCGGCCAGGAACATGCCGATGAACGAGTCCATGTAGCCAAGGACCGCTGGAGTTTTATTCGTGCGCGATTCCAGCACTTGCCGGGCCCACGGATGCCGCAGCAGCGCCCCCCGCGCCGAGAGCACCCTCAGGCGCACGGCGTCCTTCCAGCCGGCATCGCGGACGGGAGGATCGATCTCGCTGACAAGGGCGTCCACCATGCCATCAAGGAGTTCCTCCTTGTTGGCCACGTGCTTGTAAAGCGCCATCGGCACGACGCCGAGTTCCTGCGCCAGCCGGCGCATGCTCAGCGCCTCGATCCCCACATGATCGGCCAGCACGACGGCGGCAGCCAGGACGCGGTCCCGACTCAACGGAATCCGGCGCGTTCGCTCCGCTTGCTGGGTCATCCGGCCACCCTTCCCTAACGGTTCCCTATTGACAAGTGTACGCCGTACACCTAACGTGGCCGCATCAGGTGTACGCCGTACACCTCGCCGTACACCTCGCGTCTCATGTACCGCCGCCGCCAGCCATCCCAGCCAAGGACCACGCCGTGACAACACACGCCAGCAGCGCCCCCGTCCCCCGAGTCCGCCGCCGCCCCCAGTGGCCAGTGCCAGCCGGATTGATCCTTCTCAGCCTCATCCCGGTGATCGCCGGTGCGGCGCGGCTGACGGAACTGACCGGCGGTGCCGCCGTCACCGCCCAGAACGCCCGGTTCTTCGCCTCACCCGTGCCCGTGGTGACCCACATCCTCAGTGTCACCACCTACAGCCTGCTCGGTGCGTTCCAGTTCCTCCCCGCGCTGCGGGGCCGCCGGGGCTGGCACCGCATCGCCGGCCGCATCCTCGCGCCGGCGGGCCTGCTGGCCGCCCTGTCCGGCCTGTGGATGGCCGTCTTCTATCCGCTGCCGCCCGGGGACGGACCGGCGCTGTTGGTACTGCGGCTGGTCTTCGGCTCGGCCATGGCGGCGAGCATTGTCCTGGGAGTCGTGGCGGTTGTGCGCCGGGATTTTGTGCGGCACGGCGCGTGGATGACGCGCGGCTACGCGATCGGCGTTGCCGCGGGAACGCAGGCGCTGACGGGGCTGCCGTGGATGCTGCTGGTGGGCCCGCCCGACGAGCCGACCCGGGCTGTGCTCCTGGGGGCAGCCTGGGTGATCAACCTTGCGGTGGCCGAGTACGTCATCCACCGGCGCGCCAGGCGGACCGTGCGGGTCCCTGCCGTCCTCCCCGTGCCTGCCGCCGTCGTCCCCGTGTCTGCTGCCGCCGTCGTCGAAGTCGCCGGAAGCGTGCCGGCTCGCCGTACTTTTCCGGCGAAGCGGACGGTTTCCGGCGACGTGGACGCCGGGCGGCTAGACTCACGCGCATGACAATTGTGGACGATCAAGGCCGCCCGGAGCCTCCCCTTGCCGCCGATGAAACCGCGACCCTCCTGGGTTTCCTGGACTACCAGCGGGCCACGCTGGCGTGGAAATGCGCCGGGCTGGACGCGGCCGGCTTTGTGGCTACTACCGCTGCCTCATCGATGACACTGGGTGGGCTCCTGAAGCACATGGCCTATGTGGAGAGCGAATGGTTCTCCCGTTCCCTGCACGCCCGGGACCGGGAGGCCCCGTTTGCCGCCGTGGATTGGAAGGCCGACCCGGACTGGGAGTGGCATTCCGCCGCCGGGGACACCCCGGACCAGCTGCGCACCTTGTGGCAGGACGCCGTGGACCGGTCCCGGGCCAGCGTCACGGAGGCCCTGGCCGCCGGTGGCCTGGACCAATTAGCCCGTCGCCCGTGGCCGGACGGTTCGGCACCGAGCCTGCGCTGGATCCTGTGCCACATGATCGAGGAGTATGCCCGGCACAACGGCCATGCCGATCTCCTCCGCGAGGCCCTAGACGGCGAGACGGGGGAATAGGCGGAGAAACGGGGGAGTAGCCTCGAGGCACCCCTCCAACCACCCGTTGCGCTATCAGTCTTGGCGGTTATGGACGCCGAATGACGACCAGGACTGATAGCGCAACCAGGTTAGGCAGGGTGGATTTAGTAGGCCTTGACCCGCTGTTCGACGATGAGGTGGACCAGGGCGAACACACCGTCCCGGTCGATGGCGGCCAGCGCCGCCTCGAGGGCGGCCGGCACATCCTTATCCTCGGTGACGGTGATGCCGAAACCGCCGAACGCCCGGGCCATCATGCCGAAGTCGGGGTTCTTCAGCTGCGTGCCCGACACCCGGGACGGGTAGTGGCGTTCCTGATGGGTGCGGATGGTGCCGTACTCCTGGTTGTCCATCACGATGATCAGCGGCGTGGCTCCGTACTGGGCGGCCGTGGCGAGCTCCTGGCCGTTCATCAGGAATTCCCCGTCGCCGGCGATGGTGACCACCCGGCGCTCCGGGCTGGCCAGTGAGGCGGCGATGGCCGAGGGCACCGAGTACCCCATGGAACCGTTCCGGGCACTGATCATCGAGGCGTAGCGCCGGGTGGGGAAGTACCGGTGCGCCCAGTTGGTGTGCTCGCCCGCCCCGAATGTCACCAGGGCGTCCTGCGGCAGCAGCGGGACGAGGTTGGCCATCAGGGTGTCCATCTTCGCGGGACCGGCTCCGGGGACCGACGGCGGCAGGCTGGCGAAAGAGCACTGCTCGGCGCGCATCCGGGCCGTCCAGGCCTTCCACTCCTGCCTGACGGGCAGGTCGATGTTGACCAAGTCCCGGACGAAGGCGTCCGGCTTGGCCAGGATCTGGCGGGAGACCGGACCGGAGCGGCCGCGCAGCGAGGGATCGATGCTGACGAGGAAGTTGTTCTTGTTCCAGTCCTGCCGGCAGACGAAACCGTCCGTGATCACGTCCCCCGGGACCGTCCCGACGAAAACGAGCAGATCGGTTTCCTCCAGGAGGTCATAGGTGGGGCGGGGCCGGCCGTAGCCGATCGGCCCCACGTAGCTGGGCGAATCAAAGGAGACGGTCCCCTGTGTACGCCACTCCGCCGCGGCCGGGATGTGGTGCTTTTCGAGCCAGCGGGTTAGTTCCGAGGCGGCTTCCTGGGTCCAGTCGTTCCCGCCGGTGACAAAGAGCGGCTTCTTCGACTGTGCCAGCGCCTCAGCCAGCGCACCGGCATCGGTGCTGCTCATGCCGCCCGCGGCAACCGGGATGGCCGGGTGCAGGGCCGGATCAATGGGGACCCGGATGATGTCCTCCGGCAGGCCCACCACCACGGGCCCGGGACGGCCGCTCATGGCCGCGAACATTGCCTCCGCGACAATTTCGGAGGCCCGCTCGGGGTGGTCGAGGACCATCACGCGTTTGGCGCCGGTGTCGAACCACGCCTTGATGTCGAACTCCTGGAACGCCTCGCGGTCCCGGTGCGCGAACGGAATCAGTCCGACGAAGAGCAGCATCGGGGTGGAGTCCTGCCACGCGGTGTGCAGGCCCACATGGGCGTTCGCTGCCCCGGGGCCGCGGGTGACCATGGCGACGCCGGGGCGCTGGTTCATCTTGCCGTCGGCCTCGGCCATGTAGGCGGCGCCGCCCTCGTGCCGGCAGACCACGGTCTCGATCTCAGAGCCGTGCAGCCCGTCGAGGACGTCCAGGAAGCTTTCCCCCGGGACAACAAAGGTGCGTTCCACCCCGTGCGCCGCGAGCGAATCAACAATCACGTGTCCGGCGGACTTGAGGGTGCTGGCGCCGTTGCGGTTATCCAGGACAGCCCCTGGGGCCGTCTGCAGGGGTTTGATGGTGTCGCCTTCAACTGGGTGCGTGTCGGTTGCGGTCATTGTGGATGCAGACTCGGTTTTCATCACTACTTGTCTTCTTGGGTTGGGTTGGCGGGCATGGCATGTCCACTGAATCCAGCGGAACGGTGGCTAGTCTGTTTCCGGTCCGGTGCAGAAGAAGCAGCCGTCCTCGCAACTGTCGGTCGACGCCGGCGGCTTGCCTTTGTGCGCGTCTGGCGGGTGGCGCTCCTGCAGAGCGCTAGGGCGGCCGGGACTCAGCGGGTTTCGTGGCTTCATGAAGGCTTTCGCGTTGGGTGCCGGGTTGCGGGATTGGTCGGCACTGGGACGTTCGATTAGCGGATTGGGGTCCGGTTGGCCAGCACAGGCGCGGCGCCCGTGAAGCCGTCGCGGGTTTCGGCGATGTCGTGGATTTGTTTCCGGCAGGCGTACCAGCCGCCTACCATCAGCGCGCAGGCCACCAGGGTCACCAGCAATGTGAGCGGGGAATCGATGAAGACCATGACGAGGACGCCGAGCAGGAATACCAGGGAGAGGTAACCGGTGTAGGGGGCGCCGAACATCCGGAAACTGGGGCGCTCAAGCCAGCCTTTGTCTGCCCACCGTTTGAGCTGGATCTGGCAGAGCACAATGGTGGCCCAAGTGACGACGATGCCTACGGCGGCGACGTTCAGGACGATCTCGAAAGCCTGGCCGGGGACCAGGTAGTTCAGCGGGACCCCGAGGAGGGAGACGCCGGCGGTGATAGCGATGCCGCCGTAGGGGACACCGGCCTTGTTCATCCGCTGGGCGAACTTCGGGGCCGATCCGGCCACTGACATGGAACGCAGGATGCGGCCGGTGGAGTAGAGACCGGCGTTCAGCGAGGACAGGGCGGCCGTGAGGACCACGAGGTTCATGATGACGTCCACGCCCTGGATACCGATGGATCCGAAGAACGTCACAAACGGGCTGACGCCTTTTTCATACGAGGTGTAGGGCAGCAGCAGGGCGAGCAGAATGACCGAGCCGACGTAGAAGACGGCGATCCGGAAGACCACGGAGTTGATGGCCTTGGGCATGATTTTTTCGGGGTTTTCGGTTTCGCCGGCGGCGGTACCGATCAGTTCGATCGAGGCGTAGGCGAACAGCACGCCCTGCATAAGGATGATCATGGGCAGCAGGCCGTTGGGGAAGAGGCCGCCATTGTCGGTGATGAGGCTGAATCCGACTTCCTGGCCTTCCACGGGCGTGCCGAACATGACGAAGTAGGTGCCGACCAACAGGAATGCGACCAGGGCCGCGACCTTGATCAGGGCGAACCAGAACTCGAGCTCGCCGAACACCTTGACGGAGACGAGGTTGAGGCAAAGGACCACGACGAGGGCGATCAGCGCCCACGCCCACTGCGGTACGGCCCCCATCCAGGGGATGTATTTGCCGAAGAAGTTCATGTAAAGGGCCGCGGCGGTGATGTCCACGATGGTGGTGGTGGCCCAGTTGATCCAATAGAACCAGCCGGAGATGAACGCGGCTTTCTCTCCGTAGAATTCGCGGGCGTAGGACACGAACGATCCTGACGAGGGCCGGTGCAGCACCAGTTCACCCAGGGCGCGCAGGATCAGGAACGCGAAGAAGCCGCAGACTGCGTAGGCGATGACCAGTGACGGGCCTGCCGCGTTGAGCCGGCCGCCGGCACCCAGGAACAGGCCTGTCCCGATGGCCCCGCCGATCGCGATCATCTGGATCTGCCGGGGCTTCAGGCTCTTGTGATAGCCCGAGTCCTCCGCGTGGATCAGGGCATCCGAAGCGTGGGCGTGGCCGCCATCGGCCTGGTACAAGCCAACCTCGTCATTGGGGTTGTTGGGCATGGGTGTTCCTTTCGATCTGTCAGAGATCTAAATGGGGTTCTGGAGGGAGATTGTGGGGACAGCCGGGCGTCAGATCAGAAAATCGACCACCCGGTCCGGTCGGACAGGTCAGCGAGAGCCGCCGTGCCTGCCAGGGAATTTCCTTTGGAATCCAGCCGCGGGCTCCAGACGCAGATGGCGCACTGGCCGGGGACAATCGCCAGGATGCCGCCGCCTACACCGCTTTTCCCGGGAAGTCCCACGCGGTAGGCGAACTCGCCGGCTGCGTCATACATGCCGCAGGTCAGCATGATGGAACCGATGCGCTTAGCCTCGCTCCTGGAGATCACCGCGCCTTGTACTCCACGACCATCCTGCGCGAGGAATAGACCCGCCTTGGCCACCTCCGCGCAGGTCATCATGATTGAGCACTGCCTGACGTAGTTCTCGACCACTGCCTCTGCGGGCTGCCGCAGGTTGCCGAATTCCTTCAGGAAGTGGGCGAGGGCCAGGTTGCGGCTGCTGCTGGAGAGTTCACTCTTTGCGGCGATCTCGTCGATGAAAGGGCCCTGTCTTCCATTCTGGTGTCCCACCTGGCCGGTGAGGAAACGCAGGACCTGGGCGGCGGCGTCGGGAGTTCTTTCCATCAGATGGTCGGTGACCACCAGGGCGCCCGAGTTGATGAAGGGGTTCCGTGGGATCCCGTGCTCGACTTCAAGCTGGACCAAAGAGTTGAAGGGCGTCCCTGAAGGCTCGCGAAGGACCCTGGACCACAACGAGCCGGAGTTATCGGCGCTGAGCGCCATCGCCAGGGTGAAGACCTTGGAGATGCTCTGGATTGAGAACGGAAGATCGGCGTCGCCGGAACTGAATAGTTCCCCGGACGTCGTGGCAACCGCGATGCCGAAACGGTCGAACGGCGGGGACTGCAGGTGGGGAATGTTTGCGGGGACTGACCCCGCTTCCGTCCGGGGCCGGTGGCCGCGGACAATGTCATCCAGTAATAAGGCAAGCGGCGGCGAATCAAGTGTTGTCATCATTTCTTGCCCACATGCTCCTTCTGCGTGCCGGACCACTCCTGAACATGCAGCAGCGCGACCAGTGCATGGCGGGGATTGCCGAAGTCCAGGCCGGTGACCCGGCTGACCTTGCCGATCCGGTAGTAGACGGTGTTCTTATGCAGCTGCATCCGCTTCGCGCACTCGGCCACGTCGAGTGACGCGTCGAAGAAGGCACGCAGGGTTACGGCCAGTTCCGCGTCGTCGCGGAGCAGGGCCCAGAGGCTGCGGTGCCGAAAGGCCGCCGTCGTAAAGTTCTCCACGGCGTCGTGGAAGAGGATCTCGGCTTCGAAGTCGTCCACCGTGGCAACCGAAACTTCGCCCGAGCGGCGCATGCAGCCCAGCAGCGCTTCGCATATTCCGGTCACGGAATGGATTGATAGCAGATCGGGAACAGCGGGGCCGACGGCGGCAAAGGGGCTGATGCCGAGGTGCTTGTTGGCGTCCTTGACGATTGCCTCGGCCAGACTCCGCAGACCGGCCCCGGCGTTGGCGGACTGCAGCCCGGGAAGGATCACGGCGGTGTCGCCGTGAAACTGTCCCACGATGGCTGAGGGCTTGTAGGCGGCTGCATGGATTGAAGCGAGGTTGGCCAGCTCGCCGTGTTTGAGTGCGGCGTCGTTCTCCTGGGCTTCGGACGCCGAGAGGCCAATCAGGATCAGGGCCGCGGGGCGGTCCGGAGGGATTTTCTCGCTGTGCGCGCTCGCCGCAGCCTCGGCGGGACCCGAAAGGAGGCGCACGATCCGGTCCTCGCGCATGTGCACGGATTGCTGGTTGCGGTACCGGATCAGCTCGGCGGAGGCCCGCGCGGCCGAGCCGGTGAGCACATAGTCGACGTCGTCGCCGAAGCCGCCGCCGGTTTCCTGGAGCCAGATGTAGCCCATGATGCGGTCGCCGGCGAACAGGCTGATGGCGACGCGCTCCCGCAGGCCGTCCTGGGGCCGGGCGGGAACCCGGACCGGCAGGCGCGTCCGGTGCAGCTCGCGGTAGGCGCCGAGGTCCTTGAGGAGGAGTTCGTATTTGCGCGGGCCGCGCCGGGCCAGAATCGAGGCCTTTCGCAGTTCGTCAATGGCGTTGGTGACCGTGGAGTAAGCCAGGACCTTGTTGGCGGCGTCCTCGATCACCACGTGGCTGGAGGTCAGGCGGGCCGTGGTCTGGGCGATGGCGAAGAGGTCTTCTTCGAGCAGGGTCAGCACTTCGCGCTGGTAGCTGGGCGGCTGGATTCGGTCCTTAGCGATGGACAGCAATCGGTCCCAGTCTGCCGCCGGGTCCACCAGCAGCAGCCCGGTTCCGGCGGCGCGTAGCAGCTCTTCGGCTTCCGCCAGTTCGTCGGGGCTGCCCTTGACGGCCAGGACCAGGGGCGGGCGTTTCAAGAGGCGCCGCACTGCGGGCAACGCGGAGCGTCCGCGAACGCCGATCAGCAGGACGAACGCAGTCGCGCCGTCGGCGGTCTCGTCGTCAGCGTCGACGATCAGAAAGCGTTCGATCGCAGCATCCGTGCGGGACGGCCGAAGCATCAGGCTGGCGAAACCCAGCGGAAGATCCGCGAGGATGTCGTCCACTGTAGCTGCGGCCATGGGCTTCTTTCTGAGATCGGCACCCGCCCGGACGGCTTTGTCCGGACACCTCAGCCTATCCAGCAGACATCGCCGAAAGTATGGAAAAGCTCCTAAATTACGCGGCCCGTTTTAGGTCTGTGGACCAAGGCGAGGTCTGCGGAGCTGCGGGGCCCCATCGATTGCTCCGTAGGTGCCGTAATCACTCGTCAAAAGGGCATCTACGGAGCGACCGACGGGGATTGAGGACCGGAGGGGGACCGGTCATCATGGAGTGTTGGTGCGTCATTGCGGAACCCGACGTCCGCCGCACCCGCCGCCACTGGCGCTGACGCCCCTAGGAGAACCCATGGAGACGCCCCCGGACCTGATCGACTTCACCGCAGGCCGCGCCCGGTCGGGAGACCTGGAGGCGGCCTGGATCCACGGCTCGGAATCGGCGAAGCACAATACGGACCCGGACATCCAGGTCCACGCCTACGACGGGCACACGTTCATCCTGCGCCAGAACATGGCGGTCAACTACGAGGCGCCGTTCATGTTCCTGCTGTTCGGCAACGCGCGGGCCGTCCTCATCGATACCGGCGCGACCGCATCCGCGGACTTCTTCCCGCTGCGCCGCGTTGTCGACGGACTTGTGGAGGCCTGGCTTGCCGCCCATCCCCGCGACGGCTACGGTCTCCTTGTCCTCCACACCCACCCGCATGGCGATCATGTCGCGGGCGATGCCCAGTTCGCGGGCCGTCCCGACACCGTTCTGGTGGACGCGGCCCGGGACAATGCCTGGGAATTTTTCGGATTCACTGCCGCGGGTGCCCTGGACGCCGGCGACCCGGACGCCGGCGGCGACGCCGTTCAGCCGGCGCAG
The DNA here is from genome assembly GCF_056399305.1 of Arthrobacter sp. 01N444. Classification (NCBI taxonomy): domain Bacteria; kingdom Bacillati; phylum Actinomycetota; class Actinomycetes; order Micrococcales; family Micrococcaceae; genus Arthrobacter; species Arthrobacter sp. 01N444. The sequence goes on along the minus strand of NZ_JBFTRB010000009.1, from coordinate 36,811 downwards.
GTGGACCTCGGCGGGCGCGTCCTGGCATGCTGGCCCAGCCCGGGGCACCACAACGCGGCCGTGACGTTCTACGATCCCCACACCGGGTTCCTGCTCACCGGTGACACGGTCTATCCCGGCCGGCTCTACATCCAGGACTGGCCAGCGTTTGTGAGCACCATCGACCGGCTGATCGGGTTCTGCGCCACCCACCCCGTCACCCATGTCCTGGGCTGCCACATCGAAATGTCGCAGCAGCCCGGCGTCGACTATCCGATCTTCACCACCTACCAGCCCGACGAACCACCGCTGCAGATGACCGTCGAGCAGCTCCGGCAGATCCGCCGGGCCATCGACGAGGTGGGCGGACGCCCCGGCCGGCATGTGTTTCCCGGGTTCATCCTCTGCCTCGAGGGGGAATGAGCGGGCGGGACCACCGGCCTCCAGCCCTCAGCGCCCCCGCAGCGACGCCGCGGCCGGGACGCCGGGCGGGAAATCGGGCAGCGCCCCTGCGGGCGTGTGGAAGATCCACAACGAGAGCGCACGGTAGGTGGCCCAGTCGTCGTCGGCCGCCCGCAGGGACGCGATCTCGGTGCCGTCGGGTTGCCCGGTGGTGCGGATGACCTGCAGCCGGACCGGCGCGGCCTCCGGCAACCGGAGCATGACGGACCCCGAAGCCGGCAGCGTGCCGTGCGGGAAGCGGACTGCGGCGCCGCCGACCGAAATGTCCAGCAGCTCTCCGCTGGTGCCCTCGGCCTCGACCGGCGAGGACACCTCCATCCGGTAGGCGTTGCGGCGGGATGTGGCGAATTCGGCGGCCCGGATCCTGCGCGTCCCGAGCACCAGGACCGCGCCGGCGAGCACCAGCCAGGCACCGGACGCCACCGTGGAACCGGGCGTCGTGCGCCAGGGCACCAGCCCGGCCAACCCGGCCGCCGCATACAGAATCACCGCGGTGATCAGGACAACCATCACGATCAGGATGCGCGGCGTCCGGCCCCGGAGCCGGAGGTCGGCGGCGCCCTTGGGCGTCACCTGGAACTCCAGGATGTTCCGGGACATGAGCCACCAGAGGCACGCCAGGCCGACCGGGACGCGGAAAATCCGCAGGGCGAAGGCCGTGGGCCAGTGGATTTCGTTGCGCATCAGCTGCTTGGACCCCCACAGGCGCACGGTGAACATGACCAGGAAGACCCCGGTGAAAAGCAGCGGCCCGGCAGTGGAGGTCTGCGCCCCGGACAGCATGATCACCACCGGAATCAGGAAGGCCACCAGCGTGGCGATGCCCTCCAGCCACCACAGCGTGCCGTTGAGGTACTCGTGGTAATTCCGCCACGACAGCCACCCCTTCGCCGCCCACAGCTTCTCGTGGACGAGGATCTGCATGGCACCCATGCCCCAGCGCCGGCGCTGCAGCAAGTACTGGTCCGGCGTCGCCGGCGCGAGCCCGACGGCGAGCGTCTGGTGGTGGTAGACGGTCCGCCAGCCGCGCCGGATGAGTTTGAGCGTGGTGTGCATGTCCTCGGTGATGGTCTCGGTCGCCACGCCGCCCACCTCCTGCAGGGCGCTCAGACGCAACAACGACGTCGACCCGCACCAGAAGGGTCCGGCGCCGGGTACGTTGCGGGACGCCATGAGGACGTTGAAGAAGGTGCCCTGCTCACCCGTGATGCCGTCGTCGTCGAACGCGCCGCCGTTGTAGAACGACTGCGGACCCTGGATCAGTGCGATCCCGGGGTCTTCGAACCAGCCCAGGGTGGCGCTGAGGAACGTGGGCAGCGGGACGTGGTCGCAGTCCAGGACGGCGATGATGTCGATGCCGGGGCCGCCGGCGGCCTTCTCCGAGGCCATCAGGCCCAAGGCGTGGTTCATGTTGCCGGCCTTGGCGTGGTCGTGGACGGCCCGTCGGACATACCGGGCGCCGTAGGCGACGCACATTTCTTTGACCCAAGGCCGGTCGCCGTCGTCGAGGACCCACGTCTCATGCGCCGGGGCCAGCTCGCAGGCCGCCGCGACCGTGGGCGTCAGAACCTCGATGGGCTCGTTGTACGTGGGGATCAGCACCGCCACCCGCATGCCGTTCGGGGCCTCCGTCACGGGCGCCGGCGGATGGCTGTCAATGTTCCACACGGACCACGCCTTCAGGATGAGGCCGGCCAGCGGCAAGGCCTCGAAGGTAACCAGGATCCAGGCGATGGCCAGGTTCCATTCCCCCGACGGCATCGTGAACAGGACGCGCCACGTCACGTAGAGGACCAGGGCGGCGATGGCCGCGATACCGCCCACATGGGCCAGCCTCCGGGACCGGGGTGCTTCCGCTCCGGGAGGTCCGAGCCGGGCGGCCCAGCCGGCAATGCCGGCCCGGGTCAGGGCTGTGGCGTCCAGTGGTACGGGCCGCGGCGCGGCGGATGTGGTTCCGGCGGACAGCCCTTGAGCCGATACGTTCTCGGCGCGCTGCCGCAGATCTTCACGCAGGTTCTCTCGAGGCACGTGATCTCCCTCAGCTAGATCCGGTGCTCAATGTCCGATCAGCGTAGCCGCGGCATGGCACCAGTGACCGGAGCCGCCGGAATCCTTGCGCAAAACTGCGGAGGGCGTGCGCTTCGTCCTACTGCTTTGATCTATTGCTTTGCAACGTGCTCCGCGTCCTCGGGCCCGACGAAATTGCACGAGCCGGGGTGGCGCTTGGGCAACGTGCACGTGCGCCCGGTGGGCAGGTGGACGTTGGCGCACCGGCCCGCCATGGCCACGTCTTCGCGGACATGCGTGACGTGCGTGCTGCTCTGATCCTCTGGCGCTTCCTCGCGGCTGGTTTGTAGGGGGCTTCCGGACGCGCTCTGGTTTTGGCTGTTCACGGCTGCAACTCCTCGGGATCTGCTGTGCAGAAAAGATGGGAAGGATGCTTAGTTTTATCCGAAGTCCCCAGCTTCGCACGGGTGGGTTAACGCCGGGTTACGGGAGTGTAAGGATCCCGTCTCGGCGAGGGGGCGGGTTGCCATCGTCGCGGTTCGCCGCCGCGCGGACCTTTTGCCGCCGCCCCGCTGTTCCTCATACTGGAAGGCAGATCCGCGATTCCGACAGGCGAGGACGGTGGTGACTGATGAGCAGCGGGGTCAGTGGTTCCAACAGCGCTTTCCGGCGCCGGGTGGAGCGTGCCGCGGAACTCCGGGCCGTGCGGGCCTCGGGCAGCACGGCGCAGGAGAACGACGAGCTCAACGCCGCCGAGGAGGAACTCCGGCAAAAGCGCGCCAAGATCGACGACGCCGCCAAGGCCGAGTACCTGATCCGGGATGCCATGGCGCAGGGCAAGTTCGACAACCTCAAGTACGCCGGCAAACCCATTCCCGGGCTGGGCGAGGCGTACGACCCCGACTGGTGGGTCAAGGGCCTGATCCAGCGGGAGAACATCTCCGGTCTGGGCCCGAAGGCGATCCTGCTCCGCACCGAGGACGCCGAGCTCGACGCGCGGCTCGATGCCCAGTTCAGCGAAAAGCAGGTCCGCGAGATCGTGGAGGACTTCAATGCCCGGGTCATCGATGCCCGGCGGCAGCTCCAGGGCGGGCCGCCCGTGATCACCAAAACGCGGGACGTCGACGCCGAACTGGACCGCTGGCGGGGTCGCCGGGCTGCCGCGGCCGCCATCGCCCCTCCGGAGCCGGAGCCGAAGCGGCCCTGGTGGCGGCGGCTGTGGAGCGGGGCGGGCCAGGCGCCGCCGAACTAAACGCTCACAGGCTACGGGCGCCGTCGAACTCCTTCGGCTCATTACCCGGGGGCCGGCCCTTCGCAACTGCCGCAGAGATAACATTTAGGAGATAACAATGTCTGAACAGGAACCCGTGCTGGTGGTCGGTGCAACGGGATCGCTCGGTGGGCAGGTCGTCGACCGGCTTCTTGACCGGGGCAAGAAGGTGCGGGCGCTTGTCCGCCCGAGCTCGGACGCGGGCAAACTCGAGGCCAAGGGCGTCGAGATAGCCCGCGGCGACATGCTCGACCTCGATTCGCTCGTCGCCGCGATGACCGGCGCCGCCGCTGTGATCACGACGGCGGCCGGGTACACCGGGAAGAACAAGAACGCCCACGAGATCGACACGCGTGGCAACGCCAATCTCGCCATCGCCGCCAGCAAAACCGGGGTGCCGCGCTTCGTGCTCACCAGCATCCTCACGAGTGACCAGACACCCGGTGTGCCGCATTTCTGGCACAAGAAGCTCGCCGAGGACAAGCTCGAAGAACTCAACGTCCCGTTCGTCGCGCTGCGCCCCGGAGCATTTTTCGACCAGATTGCCCGGCTCGGCGGTGACCCGTTCGAGAAGGGCCGCATCATCTGGCTCGGCTCAAAGAGCGTCCCCCTGACGTTCGTTCTGACCAGCGACCTCGCAACCTACCTCGCCGAAGCCGTCGACGCCGACATCGCCGACGGCGAACGCATCGAAATCGGCTGGACGCGCCCCATCAGCATGCGGGAAGGCGCTGAACTGGCGTCGCGGCTGGCGAACAAGAAAATTAGGGTGCTCTCCCTTCCCACCGGACTGCTCCTCAGGATAGGCAAGATTTCGGGAAAGTCCGGCTCGCGCATGAGCGACATGGGAGCCATGGCGGCGTGGTTCGAAACCGGCCGCTACGTGGCCAACACCAGCCGCCAGGCAGAACTCTTCGGCCCCGCGCCAACTCCGGAAGACGCGGTCGCGCGCTTCGCTGCGCGGTTGGGCCACGGACGAGCGCAGTCCTAGTGGGTGCGGCGGTGTCCAGATTAACGGGCGGTCCCGCCGGGTCACACGTGCCGCCGCCACATGCCGGTCAAAGGCCCGTGGCTCCGGGGACGCAATCGGCGTAGCCTGCGCTTAGGCGCGCACTTCGCGCACCCGCGCGTCGGCACGAAACGGGCGATGCCATGAAGAAATACGGCACTGATCATAATCCGCGGCCGGCGGCTTCGGCCGGGTCTGGGCGCCCGGCATCAGACCGTGCACCGCTTCGCCTGGCCGCCACCCTGGCGTTTGCCGGCTTCGCGCTGTCCGTGGTCGCCGGGTTGCTCCATGCCGATACGGCCAGCGCAAATGACCACCCGGCGACGTTCGCGGAGTACGCCCGCAGCGGTATTTGGACGGCGGTCCACCTCGGCCAGTTCGCCGGCATGGCGCTTCTCATCTCCGGGCTGCTGGTCCTGCTGGTGGTCTTGAAAGCACCGGACGGGGCCATGGCCTGGACGGCCTGCTTCGGTGCTGTCGCTGCGGTCGCCGCGCTGGCAGTTTACGCCGCGCTCCAAGCCGTCGACGGCGTTGCCCTCAAGCACGCAGTGGACGCCTGGGTTGCGGCTCCGGAGCCGGAGAAAGCTGCGCGGTTTGCGACGGCCGAGGGTATCCGTTGGCTGGAGTGGGGCATGCGCAGTTACCAGAGCTTTGTGCTGGGCGTGGCCCTGGTCCTGACCGGTGTCGTGGTTGTCGGGGCGCGCCGCGTCTCCCGGCTGATCGGCTACCTTATGGCGCTGTCCGGGCTCGCCTACCTCGCGCAGGGCTGGATCGTCGGCGCCGAAGGCTTCTCTCCGGCCAACTCCATTCCTACACTCGCTGGGATTGTCCTCATCCTCGTGTGGTCCGTGTGGCTGCTGGTCAGTGCATGGTTCGGGAAGGACGCGCCCGCCCGCGACAGGTGACGCGGCCAGCGGACCCCGACGGCGGGAGGTTCGGCCGCCGTCGTCGTCGCGTCCGTCAGAGTTCCGGGACGCAGGGTCCGGAGCCCAGCAAAGCGCATAGGGGAATGACCATCCGGGAGTCGTCCCCCTTCAGGGCTTCCCGGGTCCTGCGGTGGCGTAGCCGCGCGCTGCCGCCCGGATTCGCCGGAAGGCTGCGAGCCCGCCGGAAAAGTCCGGCGACCTCGCAGGCTTCCGGCGAATTCGCGCGCCCGGGGCAGGACGGGTCAGATGGTGCGCGGAGCCTTGGCCAGGTTCTCTGTGAGCTCGGCCGCGTTCTGCCGGATCACGTAGGCCGGGCGGTCCCGTTCCGTGCGCCAGCTTTCGGCGAGCGGGCCCATGTTGACGGTGTCGAAGCCGAATTCGTCGTAGAGCCTGGTCACCAGCTCGGCCGCCTCCGGGAAATCGCTCGCCGTGGCCAGGGCCCGGCGGTTCGGGGTGCCGGCCGGCGTCCCGTCCGTGGTGATCTGGGAGTACATGATGTGGTTGAAGGCTTTGGCCACCTTCGACTGGGGAAGGTGCTCCTGCAACAGGCCGGACGTGGTGGCCTCGCCGGCATCCAGGGCCGGGATATGCCCGTCGCGTTCCCAGTAGTAGTTGTTGGTGTCGAGGACGATCTTGCCGGCCAGCGGTTCCACGGGGACGTCCGGGAGGCTCCTGAGCGGCACGGTGACGACGGCGAAGTCGCCGGCTGCGGCCGCCTCGGCCGGCGTTGCGGCCCGGGCCCTGGGCCCCAGTTCCGCGACGAGCTCCGTCAGGGTTTCCGGCCCGCGCGAGTTGCTGATCACGACGTCGTAGCCGACCTCCACGGCCTTGCGGGCGATCTGGCTGCCAATGTGTCCTGCACCGATGATTCCGATAGTTGTCATGCCGGAGCAACAGCCGGGCAAGCGAAGATATTTCGCCTGTTAAGGACTGTGTGCGCCGGGGACCGACAGGACACCGGTCGGGGCAGGCGAGTCCAAATCGCCGGAAGCCTCCCCGCTCGCCGGAAAGTTCCGGCGAGCCCGCAGGGTTCCGGCGAATTCGATCGTAGAGAGGCTGGCGCCTAGGGAGGCTAGGCCGTGGGGCCCGGTTCGTCGTCGGTGTCCGGGCCTTCTGCCGCGTCCTGGGAATGGGCGCGGTCGTCGAAGGGTTCAGCCGTTGCATCACCTTCGGCCGGGGTCTCGCTGTGGTGGCGCTCCGGCGCCTGTGAGTCGTCGCTCATGTCCGCTCCTTAGCTGCTCCTGCGGTGGATTGCTGGCTATTTGAACATCTAGCTCCCGCTGCGAGAGGGCTGTCAAGGGCCCGTTGATCCTGCGGATTCAGACGGGCGTCCGGCCGCCGGGACGGCTGGAATCCCGGTTGATTACCTTGCGGGGGCGCAGGGCATAGTCGCGGGACCGCTTGCTGGAGAGCGCCAGAAGCAACAGGATGTCCAGGGTCAGGCCGGGGAGATTGGACTTCAGGGTGATGTCCGGGCCGCCGTGGAAAACATCGACGGCCTGGAAGCAGATGGCGGCCGTGCTCAGTGCCATGGCCACCGTCCGGGCCCAGTTTCGGCCGAGGAACACGAACCACGCCAGCAGGATCTCGGCCACGGCAAAGAGCAGGACAACCACCGTTGCGGCGCTGACGGCCAATTCCGCCTGGGCCTCCGTGACCGCCGGGCCGGCTACGGGCTGCACCAGTGAGCCGACGTGCGCGTCCTTGAAGAGCACCAGGGACAGGGCCAGCAGCGCGGCCGCCGCCGCGCGGGCACCGACGAAGATCGCCCCGACAATCGTGGTCGAAGGACGCCTGGCGCGGCCCTCGCCCGGGGGCGTGTCGCTCCCAAGCGAGCCCGCAGCGGTCGGCTCCGCGACGGTCTGCCTGAGATCGACGATGGGGAGATTGCCGTCGGTGGTGATGGTGTCGCCCCCGCCGTTGCGCGCGTGATAGCCGGTGGAAAAATCACGGATCACCCTGAGCCCGGCCGCGGGATCGGCCCCGGTAATGGCGCCGACCACATGGTCGCGTTCGGCGTCGGTGTTCTCATCGATCTTGTGGGTGATCTGCAGGGTAAACAGGGACAGCCCGACGCTGCGGTCATACGTGCCGGCCGCCAACCAGTCGACGGCCAGCCCGCCCGGCAGCAGCCAGCCGGGCGGGCACCGCCAGAAGCGGACGTGGTGCCGTTTGCCCGGGGTGCCGTCGACTTCCTGCTGGTAGGCAAAATCCTGCTGGCGGCCGAACAGGAACAGCGGACTGACCGGGGCCTCGAGATAGCTGCGGCGCAGGAGGGTGGAGGAGACGATCCGCCGGCTGCTGGCCAGGGTCACGTCATCGGCCCTCGTCCAGCCCGCGGACCGCATCACGCCATGGATCTGCGGTTCCGATCCAAGCAGGGCGATGTTCACGGGATCGCCCAGCAGCCCGTCGCTGGTGCGCGCCCGGCCGATGAAGTAGTCCGGAACGTAGAGCCGGGTCAGGATCCGGTGCAGACGGGGAAGCACCAGATAGGCGAGCAGGGCCCAGAAGATGAAGAGGAACCAGACCTGCGCCCAGCCCCATTCGAAGCTCAACTGCACCAGCAGCGCGGTCAGCCACACAGCCGCAACGCCGCCCACCACGAAGAACACGCTGTCCAGCACGGAGTACGGCACCGCTTCGGCGGGAGCTGTGACCTCAACCGCTGCCTTGGTCATGGCCGCCATACTACGCCCGCTATCGACGGAGGGCTGGCTCGAAAGATGAATCTTCTGGCCCCAAGGTGGAGCGCGGCCGGATGTGACCTGCCTGTGACAGCCGCCGTGGATAGGGTGACAGCATGGAACCACTACTGAAAGTTTTGCGGCATTGGGGCGCCCCCGCGGCGGCCGTTCTCTTCTTCACGTTGTGGTGCGTGGCCGAGGCCGGGCGGATGGGCCCCGGCCTCCACACCTGGGAGGGGACGTGGCCGCTGATCCTCATGACGGCAGCGATTGCCTGCGCCGCCTGGAAGCCCTACGCGTCGCTTGGATTCACGGCAGGGCTGCTCGCGGGCCAACTGGGGTACGCCATTCCCGCGATGCACGCCAACCACTGGGCCATCTACCTCGGGGCGTTCGTGTCCCTGGCTTTCATCCAATGGACGGCCCGGCGAAGGACACGCTTCATCGCGGCGGCCGCCAACGTGGTGTTCGCCGGCGCCATGGCCTTCCTGATGCTGTCCTGGCGCTACGGCAACGGCGTCGGCTGGTTCCTTCCGCTGTACATGGGCGACCGGTGGACCTTTCAAGCCTACGGCTGGCAACTCTTTTCGCTGCTGCTGGTGATCGCGGCAGCCTGCGCCGCCGTCGGACTTCTGCTGGCGATGTACCAGGAACGCGGCAGCCTGTTCCAGGCCAGGACCATCGCCCAGACCAGCCTCAGGGAAGCCGAGGTGGACCTGATCGTGGAGCAGGAACGGACCCGGATCGGCCGGGACCTGCACGACGTCCTGGCCCACTCACTCGCCGTGATCGCGGCGCAGGCGGATGGCACCCGCTACCTGAGCAAGGACCAGCCGAGGGCAGTGCTAAACGCCCTGGAGAACATCGCGACGTCGGCCCGGAGCGCCCTGGTGGACGCGCAGCGCGTCATCGAGGGGGTGCACGACGACGGCATGGTCACGCCCCAGCCCCGGCTCAGCGACGTCGGGCCCCTAGTGGCGCGCATGCAGGGCAGCCTCGAGATCGAACAAAGCGAGTCCGGCACGCCCGCCGAGCTCTCCGCCGGGCAGCAGCTCGCCGTGTTCCGGATCATCCAGGAATGCCTGACCAACGCACTGAAACACGGCGGCCGCGGCACCGCGGTGCGGCTGCACCTGGACTGGAGCGGCCCGGGGCTGACCCTGCATGCAGCGTCCGGGATCCCGGAGACCACAGGCAGGGACAGCCCGGACCCCGCCGCCGAAACGCGGGTGGGCCGCGGCCTCGCCGGGATGCGGGAACGCGCCCACCTCGCAGGAGGCTGGATGACGTCCGGCCCGGATGGCGAGCAGTACCGGGTGACAGTCTTTATCCCCTACGGCACAAGGACGGCCGACGCCGATGCTGCCGCAGCCAGCGCGGAGCCGGACCTGGTTCCCGCGGGAAGCCCTGCAGCGCGCCCGGGAATGCCGCTGGCCGAAGCCGGCGACCGTGGCTGATGCCGGGGCGGCCATTACCGTGGCGATTGTCGATGACCAGGCCCTGTTCCGTGCGGGAATCCGGATGCTGGTGGAGAGCCAGCCGGACATGGCGATGGCCTGGGAAGCCGGCGACGGCGCGCAGGCGGCGGCATTCGCCGTCGAACGGTGCCCCGACGTGATGCTAATGGACCTGCGCATGCCGGTCCTTGACGGCGTCGGCGCCACACGGCGGATCGTGCGGCAGGCGGAGGCCGCAGGCACCGGCGCGCCGAAGATCATCGCCCTGACCACCTTCAACCGGGACCAGGCTGTGGTTGACGCCGTGCACGCCGGGGCCAGCGGCTACCTGCTCAAGAGCGCCGAACCGGAGTTCCTGCTCGCCGCGATCCGGACGGTGTACTCCGGGTACTCCGTGATTGCGCCGGGATCAGTGCAGGATTTGTTCCAGCATGCCGCCCGGACCGTGCCGGCCGGGGGACCGGACCTGTCCGCGCTGGAGGTGCTGTCTGTCCGGGAACGGGACGTCTTCCTGCTCGCGGCCAAGGGGCTGGCCAACGGTGAGATCGCCGGAAGCCTGTTCGTGTCCGAGGCGACGGTCAAGACGCACCTCAGGAGCGTGCTGGGCAAGCTGGGCCTCGGGACCCGGCTCCAACTGGTGGCCTTCGCCTATGAGCGCCGGCTGCTGGGCTGAAACCAGCTGTTGGGCTGAGACGCGGCTGGGCCCCCGGCTGAGACTCGCCGAGGGCCGCTGGCACGGCGACTTGCGCCGCCGGATTCCTCACCGCCGCAGCGTCAGAAGCTCACCGTCTGGGTCAGGTATCCGTAGTACTGTCCCCCGATTGGGTGGATGGGATCGCCGCCGAAGCCGTAGTCGTGGTGCCGCTTCGAGTACGACTTTGTCAGGTCCAGGTACTGCTCCATGACGTGCTCGGCTGAGCCCGTGCAGGCCTTCTGGCTGATACAGAGGGCCACGGACCCTGCCACGGCCGGGCTGGCGAAGCTGGTGCCGTTGCTTACGTTGTAGCCTCCGGGCCAGGTGGAGAGCATGCACACACCGGGTCCGGCGACCGTGTGGGCCTTGTCGTCACTCGTGGTGGCGAAGTTGGAGAAGAATGCAGGCTGGTCATCCTTTTGCCCGTACTTCGAAAAGTCGTCAGGGCCGCAGATCGGGGCGGCATCCCCGCCGGACTTTCCGTCGAAATCGCCCATGGCGGTGGCGGTCAGTACTTGGTCGTACGTGGCCGGCACTGTGTTGGCGAAGTCCTCACCGGCGTTGCCGGCCGCGACGGCATAGGTGACACCGGCCCGGACCGAGCGGCAGATGGCGTAGTGCATTGGGTCCGTGCCCTTGCCGCAGTTGGGCGTGTCCGCGGCGCCGCCGGCGATGCTGATGTTGGCCACGGCGATGTCGTTGCTGTCGTCATGGTCCTTGCGCGTCGAGGTCACCCAGTCAATCGCGCAGATCAGGCTTTGCTCGGAGATCAGGCCGTTGTCGTCAACCACCCGGACAGACCACAGCGGAGTGCCCGGGGCGGTCCCGATGACGCCCAGGCGGTTGTTCCGGGCGCCGATCACGCCCGCGACGAATGTTCCGTGCCCCAGGACGTCAACGGGGGTCACATCGACGGGCGAGCCGGACTGGCAGTCGACGCCGCCCTTGACGTTCAGGTCCGGGTGGGTCGCATCGATGCCGCTGTCGATCACCGCTACGTTGACGTTGATCCGGCTTGGCCCCCGGTCGAGGGCCTTCCGGACGTCTGAGCTGGTTCCGGCGATCCGCTTGCGCCAAAACGGCGTCTCCTGGGTGGCCGCGGTTCCAAGATCCCGCGGTTGCTGGAAGGTCCGGCCTGCCGTGACGAAGTCGACGTTGGGGTCGGCCTTGACGCGTTGCGCCTGGGCCGCCGTCAGGGTGGCAGAGTAGCCGTTCACAGCGTTGCGGTAGACCTTCGATGCCGTGAATCCGTAGGCGCTTTGCTGGGCGGCCGCCGCCGCTCCGGCGTCCACGACGCCGTCCTTGAGCACCACGATGTAGTTTTGTGCCGGGTTGGCGGCGTTCGAAGGAGCTGCCGCCACCAGGCCGCCGCCCGCCGCCAGGGCAAATGCCGCCAGCGAGGCCAGCCCGCGCCCGAACCAAAATGTGTCCGGTCTGGGAAGGGAGCTGCGCCGGTGTCTGCGCGGGGTCCGCGCCACCGATGTTAGCTTCGGTTTTGATGCCTTGCGGCTGGCTTGGCTGAACATCGTGGCCTCCCATTAAGCGAGTTCGCTAATTCGAGTGCCCCCCGCCCATATCTTAAGCCTCCGACCGCGTCTTACACCCGGGCCCTTTGGAAAAACTTGAGCCGGCCCCAGCGGCCGGCTCAGACGAGGCTGTCTTCCTTTGCGCGTGCGGAGGCATTTTCCGGTGCCCGGCCGGCCGCGTGGGCCGACGTCGCGGCGTGGGCAGGCGTCGCGGCGTGGGCCGCACCGGTGTGGTGGCCGAACGGGTTGAACCGGCTGAAACCGAGCTCGGCAAAGGCATACGCGGTCTCGGCGTGTTCGGACCGGTCGACTCCGGCGAGTTCGTCCTCGCGGCTGACCCGGAAACCCAGCGTCTTGTGGATGGCGAGTCCGATCACCGCGGTCCCGAGGCCGGACGCGGCCACTGTGATGAGGACGGCCACGGCCTGGGCGATGACCTGGCGGAGCCCGCCGCCGTAGAACAGCCCGCCGCCGGCACCGTCCACCGGGAGCGCAATGAAACCGAGGGCGAGCGTGCCGATCAGGCCGCCGCCGAGGTGGACGCCGACGACGTCGAGCGAGTCATCGAAGCCAAACTTGAATTTCAGATCCACGAACACAGCGCAGGCCGCACCGGCCACGAAGCCAAGGCCCAGAGCGGCGAGCGGGCTGATGTTGGCGCACGACGGCGTGATCGCCACCAGGCCGGCGACGGCGCCGGACGCCGCGCCCAAGGAGGTGTGGTGGCCGTGGCGGACCTTCTCCGTCACCAGCCAGCTGATCATGGCTGCGGCAGGGGCGGCCAGGGTGTTCACCCAGATCAGGCCGGCCTGCTCCACTGTGGTGGCGGCGCCGGCGTTGAAGCCGAACCAGCCGAACCACAGGATGCCCGCGCCGAGCATAATGAAGGGGATGTTGTGGGGGCGGTGGCCGGGGTCCTTGCCGAAGCCGTGCCGGTTGCCCAGGATCAGGACCAGGACCAGCGCCGCGGTTCCGGACGCGATTTCCACTACGGTGCCGCCGGCGAAGTCGATGACCTGGCCGAAGACGGCACTTACCGCGCCGCCGGCACTCATGAGGCCTCCGCCCCAGACCATGAAGGCCAGGGGGCAGTACACGAGGGTGATCCAGATGGGGACGAAGAGGGCCCAGGAGGTGAACTTCGCGCGGTCCGCGATGGCGCCGCTGATGAGGGCCACGGTGAGGATGGCAAAAGTGGCGCTGTAGCCGGCCTTGATCAGGTCCGGCGAACCGATGAGGCTGCTCAGGCCGAAGCTCGCGAACGGGTTGCCGAACACGCCGAGGACACCTTGCCCGGTGCTCATCGAGTAGCCCCAGAGGACCCACACCACGCCCACGATCCCCACCGAGACGAAGCTCATCATCATCATGTTGAGCGAGGCCTTGGCCCGGGTCATCCCGCCGTAAAACAGGCCCAGGGCCGGGGTCATCAGCAGAACCATCGCTGCCGACACAATCATCCAGACGCTTCCAGCAGTGAGCTCCACCGGCGGGTCCCTTCTCGTCAGTCTTTCGTACCGGGACACGTCGCCGCCGGCCCCCCGATCCGGATTTAATCCTCGCGGAGCCATGTTTCCGGCAGTGAGGCGAAAAGTTGCGGGCACGTTACGGGAATCGCGACGGCGTGAAGTTCGCGTGACCGGCATGTTTCAGGAATGTAAACGCGGCCTCATATGCCCGCCGGTTTTGATGCTGCCGGGTGGGGCCAGGAATGAATTCAAATGATTGAATGTTCAATAAATATGGACTTTGGTATCTTCACTTTCGGCGAGCTCACCCGCGATAGCAGCACCGGCATCGCGCTGTCCCCGCAGCAGCGGCTAAAAGAGATCATCGAACTCGCCAAGCTGGCCGATCAGGCGGGCCTCGGGTTCCTGGGGTTGGGGGAGCATCATCGGCGCGACTTTGCCCTCTCGACCCCGGAAGTCGTCCTCGCCGCGATCGCCCGGGAAACATCCAATCTCCGGCTGGGCACGGCCGTGACTGTGCTCTCCACCCAGGACCCCGTGCGGCTCTTTGAACAGTTCGCCACTCTGGACCTGATCTCCGACGGCCGGGCCGAGATCATTGCGGGCCGCGGCGCGTTCGTGGAGTCGTATCCATTGTTCGGCCACAAGCTCGACGACTACGACGCCCTGTTTGATGAGAAGCTGCGCCTGCTGCTGGAACTGCGGGACAACGCCCGGGACAACTCCACAGTGCAGTGGGCCGGAAGACTGACTCAGAGCATCCCGGACATGGACATCGCCCCGCGCCCGGTGCAGGCGAAGCTGCCAGTCTGGGTGGGCGTCGGTGGCACCCCGGCCAGTTTTTCCCGGGCGGGCAGGCTCGGGCTTCCTCTTTTCATCGCCCTGCTGTCAGGGCCGGCCCGCTTCCGCCGCCTTGTTGAGCTCTACCGCGAGAGCGCTGCCGAGGCCGGCCACGATGCCGGCGCGCTGCCGGTGGGGGCCGGCGGTCACTTCTACGCGGCGCCGACGTCACAGCAGGCGCGCGACACGTTCTACCCCTACTACCGGGCCTACTTCGAACAAAACATGCCGCGACCCGTAGACCACTTCCCCCGATCCACCTTCGATTCCTGGACCGAGCCCGGCGGCGGGTTGCTGGTGGGGAGCCCGCAGCAGATCACCGAGAAGCTCCTGGAGATCCACCAGACTCTGGGGAACTCGCGATACCTGGCCCAGATCGGACTGGGCGGCCTACCCTTTGCCGAGACGGCCCGGTCGATTGAACTGCTGGCCACGGAGATCATGCCCGCCGTCAACAGGGAGGTCTCGGCCGCCCTGGTGAGCAGCCGGACCGGCAAGCAACCAGTCTGACAATCAGCCCGCCGGCTGGCCCACTACAGCGATTCAGTTTTGGTCCAGCGGAATCTCAAGGCAGCGGCCGGAGGCGTTCCAGTAGCCCAGCGTGCCCAGCTGACCGCTCAGCCGCTGCATCCGGGCGGCAATATCGGGTGCCGATCCGCGGGCCAGGCGCGCCTGGAATCCGTCGATGGTGGTCGGATGCAGCCGAAGCGTTCGGGGCGCGCCGGCGTCGGTGTCGAGCATGAACACGAAAGACTGGTCATTGCGCTCGACCGGGTCCACAGCGTAGTCGTCAATGAAGTCCCCGGCACTGTAGATGATGGGACGGTTCCGGTGGATGCCGACGCCGCGAAATATGTGCGGCGAGTGGCCGAACACGACGTCGGCCCCGGCCTCGATGAGGTTCCGGGCAAGGTCCTGGTGCCCGGCCGGGACGTCGTAGCCCCAGTTGCCGCCCCAATGGGCTGACACGATGAGGACCTGGACGCGGGCCTTGGTCCTGGCGACCAGTTCCAAGAGTCCGTCCAATCGTGTCCCGCCGCGCCGGCCGGCGTCATCGATGGGGACATCCTCCACCGGGACGTAGTAGACCCCGGGAGCCGCGGTGCCCGCCTCCCAGCCGGGCTCGTTGTCCGTGAAGGCAATGAATCCGACGGCGACGGCGCCCACGCGCCACACGGCCGGGCGGCGGGCGGCCTCCAGGTCGGGGCCGGCCCCGGCATGGAGGATGCCGCAGCCGTCCAGCGCCGGCAGCATCTCCCCGAACGCGTCCTGGCCGAAATCCAGGACGTGGTTGTTGGCCAGCGAGACGACGTCGATCCCGGCCGCGAGGAGGCTGGCCACATTCTTCGGGTCCGAGCGGAAATGGAAGATCTTGCCGGGTTCGGGCTCGCCGCCGGCCGCCAGGACACACTCGAGGTTGGCGACGCGGACGTCCGCCTGCTCCAGGACCGCCAGCGTGTCGCCCCACGGATAGGCAGGCCTGGCCGCTGCCAGGTGCCGGTTCACCAGCCGGCCCAGCATGACGTCTCCCAGCAGCGCGATCAGCATGGACTGCCTGCCTGCCTGTCAGGTCAGGGCCCGGGGGCTAGCTTTGGTAGCCTTCGACCTCGCTGACCGGCCGCACTTCCGCCTCGTCGGGGTTCTCGCCATAGTCTTTTTTCGCGCGCCGCTGGCGGAGCAGGTCCCAGCACTGATCCAGTTGTTCTTCCACCTGCTGCAGCCGGAGGATGTCCGGGCCTCCGGTCCCGCCAGACTGGGTTGAGCCTTCGCGGAGGCCGTGTTCCTCCTCCACCAGGGCCTTGATGCGCTCCAGGATGTCTTGATTGTCCATGGTGTCCTCTTTTCGTCCGACGGCGGCAGGCAGCCTTCTCTTCGCAGGGTCCACTTCCAGCAGGTCCCCTTCCAGCCTACGGAGGGGATGGTGCGGTGAACAGGGGCGCCCGGGACCGACGCCGGACGGCACTGGCCGGCGCCTGCGGCCTAGCCAAGAAGTTCGTCCGGGTAGCACCAGCGCCAGTCCTCGCCGGGCTCGACGCTGCGCATGACGGGGTGGCCGCTGAGCTGGAAGTGTTTGTACGCGTGGGTTCCCGGCGAGGAATCGCAGCAGGCCACGTTGCCGCACTGCAGGCACATCCGCAGATGCACCGTCGTCGTCCCCTCCCGTTCGCACGCCTCGCAGAAGGGACCAGACGGGACGGTGGGATCGGGGGCGGCCTCCAGGTGCGGACAAACGCCGCGGGGCCGGGCGATTCCCTCGCCGCCGCTGCCGTCCGCGTCCGGTTCCTCCAGTGCGGCGTCCAGCATGGACTCTTCGACGTCGAGGCGGTCAAGGACGTTGACCAGGACCTCGTGCGCGTATCCGCCGCCGCGCCGCAGCTCGAGGACCTTGGTGCGCTCGGCGTCCAGCATCGCCAGCCGGAGTTGGGCGTACCGCTGGCTGGGGGTGGCGGCTTCGGCGGACGGCCGGCCCAGCCGCTCCCATGCGGCCAGCCCGCGCTCCTGGGTGCGCCGTTTGAGCATCGCCACGACTTCGGGGGGATCGGCGTCCGAACGCAGTTCCTGGAGCCGCTGCACGCCCGCCGCCGTCGCCATCTGCATCAGCGAGGCCTCGTTGAGCGCGTCCTCGCGCGGGTCCGGTCCCTTCACGTGCAGCAACCGGACCAGGGCCGGGAGCGTGAAACCCTGCAGGGTCAGCGTGCCGGCCACCACCACGAGGGCCATCAGGATCAGGACCGAGCGGTGCTCCAGCTCCGCCGGCAGGACCAGGACGGCGGCAAGCGTCACCACGCCGCGCATGCCGGCCCAGGAGACGATCGCCGGAAATTGCCAGGGCGGCGCGGGATCCTTGCGCCGGACCGCGGGAATGAGCCGCGGCAGGTACGTTGCGGGGAAGACCCAGACGGGGCGCAGGACCAGCACGGCCAGCAGCACGGCGGCACAGCCGAACCAGATCCGTTCCGGCCCCAGCGAGTCATCCCGGACGCCCTCGATGATGGTCCGGACCTGCAGCCCGATCAGCAGGAAAACGGAGTTCTCCAGCAGGAACTGGACCGTGTGCCAATTGCTGCGCTGGCTCAGCCGGGCCGCCCCGTTTGGCATGGACGGCGCCTTGGTCCCCATGATCAGCCCGGTGACGACGACGGCCAGGACGCCGGAGGCGTGGATCGCTTCCGCCGGGAGGTAGGCGACAAGCGGGGCGATCAGGGAAGTGGAAGTGTTGATGGCCACGTTGCGGATCCGCTTGCGGAGCGCTGTGAGCACGAAGGCCGCGGCAACGCCCACCGCCACGCCTCCGCCAACCGCCAGGACGAAGCCGCCGGCAATCTCCGCGGCGGAGACAACTCCGGCGATCGCGGCGATGGCAGCACGCAGGCAGACCAGCGCCGTGGCGTCGTTGACCAGCGATTCGCCCTCCAGGATGGTGACAACCCGGCGGGGCATGCCCACCTTTCGCGCAATCGCCGTCGCCGCCACGGCGTCAGGGGGCGCGACGACGGCGCCCAGGGCCATGGCGGCCGCCAGCGGGATCTCGGGAAACAGCCAGGCGACCACCAGCCCGACGCTGACGGTGCCGAAAATGACGTAGCCGACCGACAACAGGCCGATGGAGCGGCGGTTGGAACGGAAATCGAACAGCGAGGACTGCAGCGCCGCCGCATAGAGCAGCGGCGGCAACAGCCCGACCAGAACGATTTCGGGGTTCAGCTCGATGGTCGGAACGAACGGCAGGAACGAGCACACCACGCCGGCCAGCACCAGCAGCAGTGGGACGGAGATGTTGATCCTTTGGCCCAGTGCGCTGCAGGCACAGACGATGGCGACGAGGGCCAGCAGCCCGAAAGCGACTTCCATGGGCCCATTCTCTCAGCTTCCCGTCCGGTGCCGGCGGGATCCCTGCAATGCATCATCAGCTTGCTTACGACTTGGCGGCTTTCTAGAGTTAACACTGCAAACCAAGTGGGACACTGCGCGTGGCGCCGGCACTGAACGAATATTGCCCGGCCCGCGCCCGGCACGAGGAGGACACATGTCAGAGCACAATCTTTCCGGCAAGAAAGTCGCGTTCCTGCTGACGGACGGTGTGGAGCAAGTGGAGCTGACCAGCCCGTGGGATGCCGTCAAGGAAGCCGGCGGTGTGCCAACCCTGGTCTCGCCGAAGAGCGGAGAGCTGCAGGGCTATGACGGCACCGAAAAGGGACAGCGGTTCGCCGTCGACCTCGCCGTGGGGCGGGCCGACGCCGCCGATTTCCACGCCCTGGTCATCCCCGGCGGCGTGGTCAACGCCGATCACCTCAGGGTCGACAAGGAGGCCCAGGCGTTCACGCGTGCCTTCTTCGAGCAGCACAAGCCCGTCGCCGCCATCTGCCACGGGCCGTGGCTGCTCATCGACGCCGGCGTGGTCAGCGGCAGGAACCTGACTTCCTACCACACGCTGCAGACGGACCTGAGGAATGCCGGCGCGATCTGGACTGACGAGGAGGTCGTGGTGGACCAGGGCCTGGTGACCAGCCGCAGCCCGCGTGACCTTCCGGCCTTCAACGCCAAACTCCTTGAGGAAATCGCCGAAGGCGAGCACGCAGGCCAGACGCCGTAGCCGCAATCCCGCCGCAGCGTCCGACGGCGGCACCGGCCGCCGTCGGACGCATTCGGCCGGCCGTTCACCTGCTTAGTCGCCGGCTGCCCGGTTCCGCGGCCGGACATCTACCCACGCTGTTGGTTTTGCGGCAGGATATGCCCTGTACCGTGCAACGTCGTCGTTGCCGCCCGGCCGGCGCCCCCAACAGCAAGGAGTTTCGGACATGACTACGCTCAATCCCTACCTCGGCTTCCGCAACAACGCGAAAGACGCCATGACCTTCTACCAGTCGGTGTTCGGCGGGGAACTGACCATGAGTACCTTCGCCGAATACCACGCCAGCGAAGACCCGGCGGAGCAGGAGAAAATCATGCATGCCCAGCTCAGGACGGACGCCGGCATGGTGCTGATGGGCGCGGACACGCCCAACAGCATGGACTACACCGCGGGCAACAACTTTTCCGTGTCCCTGAGCGGAGCCAACGAAGCTGAGCTCCGCGGCTACTTCGACAAGCTGGCCGATGGCGGCACAGTCGCCATGCCGCTGGAGAAGGCACCCTGGGGCGACGTCTTCGGCATGTGCAAGGACCGGTTTGGTGTGGACTGGCTGGTAAACGTAGGCTCCGAGCCCGCCTAAAACGGGCCCTCGGCCGCGCCGGCAGTAAGGGCTATCCTGAATGCAGCCAGGACAGTGCAAGCGCGAGTCCATCCCCTGGCCAAGGGAGCCATGCAATGACCGAGAAGCTGCACCTCAGCCCGGAAGATGACTTCCCGGAGGATCTCAGCAAGTTGCCGGACAAGGATCTTCAGGTCCTCGACAGCCAAGTCGAGCGCCAATTGGACTATGAGTACGTGGTGGAGGGCGAGCCGAATCCGGAGACGGAATTCCGGCACTATGACCTCGATGAGGAGTTCGAGGAGCGGGACAAACGGGACAACTGATCCGCCCGATCATCCTGAAGGGCCGGCCGCCCCGCACGGCGTCAGGGTTCTAGCCAGCAGGCTTACTAGAATGGGCTGACCACCCGGCGACGAAACGAGCCCTTCATGACCCCGGCAGCTGCCACGCGGTCCCTCCTGTACCCGTGCTCCCCGCCGCGGTCGTTTACAGCATGACCGGTCCGGTCCGCCTGGAGATTTCAGCCGCGGGCCACGCCGGCCACGTCTTCGCCTCGCGCGAAATGGCCGGCGGGTCCGCGCCCGCCGTCGTGCTCATCCACGGAATCGGCGCGTCACACCGCTACTTGCGCCGGCTGCACCGGCTCCTGGCCGGGTCGAGGGAGACCTACTCCATCGACCTGCCGGGATTCGGTGCCACCCCCAAGCCCGCGTACCAGCTGTCCATTGCCGACCACGCCCGTTACATCCTCGGCGCCATGGAACAGCTTGGCGTTGCGGAAATAGTGCTGGTGGGGCACTCAATGGGAACACAGATGGCTCTCGAGGCGGCCCTTCAGCAGCCGGAACAGATCTCGAATGTGGTGCTGATGGGTCCCGTGGTGGACCCCAGACACGGCACCGTGGCACAGATGGGCCTGGCGCTGGGCCGTGACTGCCTGTTCTACGAGAGTCCCTCCTCGAACGCCTTGGTTTTCACCGACTACCTGCGTTGCGGCCCGTCCTGGTACTTCAAGACCCTGCAGGTCATGATGGAGTACCCGATGGAACAGAAGATCGCCGGCGTCAGCGCACCGGTCCTCGTGGTGCGCGGCGCCAATGACCCCATCGCGGATGCAGACTGGTGCCGCCGGCTGGCCGGGCTCGCCAGCCGCGGGCGGCTGCTGGAAGTGCAGGGAACCGGGCATGTCGTCCAGCACAACCGGGCCCTCGAAGTGCGGGACGGCATTCTGGCGTTCACGGGCCTTGGCGCGGCGGCGGGCGAGCCGCTGCCCGGAAGCCCGGCCTGACCGCACTGGCTGCTCGGGGCCGGGGTTAGACGTCGAAGTGGGTCCGGGTGGGGCCCTGCCCGAGTGACTCGACCACGCCGGCCGCGACGGCGTGGAGCTTGATGTTCCGGGCGCTCGAGGCCGACTTCAGCAGCTCGAACGCCTCGTCCTGGCTGCAGCGGTTCTGCGCCATGATGATGCCGACGGCGACGTCGATCACGGTCCGCGTCTCCAGAGTGGCCTTGAGGTTGGCGGCTGTATCGCTGCTGTGCGCGAACCGGACGGCGAGGCGCAGCGCCATGGACGTCTGGTGGACGAAGTCACGGGCCAGCTCCGTGGCGCGGTGATCGAACCGGCCCGGCCGGTGCGAATAGAGGTTCAGGGCGGCCCGGGTCTCGCCTTCCAGCAGGAACGGCAGCGCCAGGATCGACCGGAAGCCGTGCCCCCGCACCGCCGCGGCGTACTGCGGCCAACGGCCATCGAGTTCAAGGTCCCCAACGTGGACGGTTACCTGTTCCCGGGAAGCCGTCATGCAAGGGCCGTCACCGAAGGTGTACTGGATTTCGTCCATGGCCTGCGCGGCGGGGCTGCTGCTCGCGACGGTGGCCGCCTTCTTTTCCCGCAGGAGCGTGATGCCGCACAGGATCTCGTCCCCGGGCTCGGACAGGCTGCGCGCGGATACGCGGGCCAGCTCCCCGAGGAAGTCCTCGACGTCGGAGCTGCTGAGCACCAGTTCATGCAGCTGCTGGTTTATTGAATTTGCGGTTGACTCGCTGACCACTTATCTGTTGTGCCGTTTCACTCAGGTCAAGACGACCCGGCTGTGCTTCCCGCCGCGGCAAGGGGCGGATACGGCAGCGGCCGGATCGAAGAACAATCCAACGGCTCGCTGCAAAACCGTACCGGGAGAGTATATACATCCGGGAAACGCAGGTTCCACACGGGCTCCGGCCCCGACGGCTCCTGAACCGTTCGTCCCGGGCATAAGCTGTGCCTTAGGCGAAATGTCGCGAACGGATTCCGTATGCCAGAGCTGGACGTCAAGGACTTACCCTCCGCCCCGCTGGCGATCGCCCGCGCCGCGGGCCGGCCCGTTGCCGCCGTGTTGGCCGAGCTGGGCTCGGGCGGGAACGGACTGACGGGTGCCGAAGCGGGCAGGCGCCTGACCCAAATGGGGCCGAATGCGGTGCGGACACACATGGCCAGCGGGTGGTCGGTGCTCGGCCGGCAGCTGGCCAGCCCCATCCTGCTCCTCCTGCTCATCACCGCCGGGCTTTCACTGTTTCTCGGGGACGCCACGAACGCGATCGTCATCGGCGTGATCCTGCTGGTCAGCGTCGGGCTGGGGTTCAGCAACGAATACCGGGCCGAACGCGCTGCGGAGGCCTTGCATTCCCGCGTCACGCACCGCGCCGTCGTCGTCCGCGACGGAAGTCCGGGCGAAATCGAGGTCACCGCGCTGGTGCCCGGCGACGTCGTCCACCTGGGGATCGGCGCGATCATTCCGGCGGACATGCGGGTGCTGACGGCCAAGGACCTCCTGTGTGATGAAAGCATCCTGACCGGGGAATCGCTGCCGGTCGCCAAGGATCCTGCGCCCGTGCCGCAGGATGCCCCGCTGGCGGACCTGACCAGCTGCGTCTTCATGGGGACCGTGCTCCAGTCCGGCAGCTGCACGGCAGTGGTGGTCGCCACCGGAGGCCGGGCGGAATTCGGCCGGATTGCACTGGGCCTGGGCGAACGGCAGCCGCAGACCGAGTTCCAGCTGGGCCTCAAACGGTTCTCCTTCCTGCTGCTGCAGGTGGCCATCGGGCTGAGCTCGCTCATCTTCGTCGCGAACCTGCTGCTGCACCGGCCCGTGATCGAATCCCTGCTGTTCTCCCTGGCGATCGCGGTCGGCATCACTCCGCAGCTGCTGCCCGCGGTGGTCAGCACCAGCCTGGCCACGGGCACCCGGCAGCTGGCCCGGCGCAAGGTCCTGGTGAAGCGCCTGGTCTGCATCGAGGACCTGGGCGACATGGACATCCTGGTCACGGACAAGACCGGGACGCTGACCGAGGGCCGGATCAGCTTCACCGCCGCGCTGCCCGTCGGCGCGGGCATCGAGCCCGCTGAGCTGCTCACGCTCGGACTGCTGGCGACAGAGGCCGAATACGCCGAGGCGAGGCTCTCTACGGTTGGCCTGAACCCCTTGGATGCAGCCCTCTGGGAATCACCCGACGCGGCGGGCTTCCGGCCGGAGCGCTACGAACGCCTGGACGTCATAGACTTCGACCACCAGCGCCGCCGGACCAGCGTGCTGGTGCGCGAAGCGAACGGACCTGCCCGCATCATCACAAAGGGCTCGCCGGAAGACGTCCTGGCCCTCTGCGTGGGCACGCCGGCGGACGTGCAGGCGGTGCTGGACAAGCAGTTCGACGCCGGATCCCGGGTGGTGGCTGTCGGAACGCGACCCGCTGGCGGCCTGGAGGACCTGACGCCGCCCGACGAGAAGGATCTGGTCCTTGCCGGTTTCCTCATCTTCCTGGACCGGCCCAAAGCCAATGCACGGGCCTCCCTTGACCAGCTCGAGGCGCTCGGCATTACGGTCAAGATCGCCACCGGCGACAACGCCAGGGTCGCCGAAAAGGTCTGTGACGAACTCGGCGTGCTCTCCGGCGGGACGCTCAGCGGCGCCGCCGTGGAGGCCATGTCCGATCCGGAGCTGGCCGCCGCCGCACGGGAGGCGAGCATCTTCGCCCGCGTGTCGCCGGAACAGAAGGCGCGGATCATCCGGCTGCTGCGGCTAAGCGGCGGCGCCGTCGGGTTCATGGGCGACGGCGTCAACGACGCCCTCGCACTGCATGCCGCGGACATCGGCATCTCGGTCGACAGCGCCACCGACGTCGCCAAGGACGCTGCCGACGTCGTGCTGCTCGACAAGGACCTGGGGGTGTTGGCCGAGGGCGTCATGGAAGGCCGGCGGATCTTCGCCAACACCATCAAGTACGTTCTCATGGGCACGTCCAGCAACTTCGGCAACATGTTCAGCGCGGCCACGGCCTCCGTGGTGTTGAGTTTCCTGCCCATGCTGCCGGGCCAGATTCTGCTCAACAACCTGCTCTACGATGCCGGCCAGCTGGCCATTCCGGGCGACCGGGTGGACAAGGAACAGCTGGTGGCCCCATCGCATTGGGACATCGGCTTCATCCGGCGTTTCATGTTCCTGTTTGGCCCCATCAGCTCCATCTTCGACTTCGCGACCTTCGCCCTCATGCTTTTCGTCTTCGACGCGGTTCCGGGCGAATTCCGGGCCGGCTGGTTCATCGAGTCCATCGTGACGCAGACGCTGATCATCTTCGTCATCAGGACCCGGCGCGTGCCCTTTTTCCGGAGCAGGCCGTCGCTGGGCCTGGTCGGGGCCTCCCTGGGCGTGGTGGCCCTCGGGGTGTACCTGCCGTTCTCGCCCCTGGCCGGCGTGCTGGGCTTCGATCCGCTGCCTGTGCCGTTCTTCCTCGCCCTGCTCGGGATGGCAGTGGTGTACCTGGTGCTGGTGGAAATGGCGAAAGTCTGGTTCTACTCCCGGGCCGCCCAGCAGCCTGTCTCACGCGAGCCGGCGGCGCTCCGGCACCGCGGCCAGACCCACCGCATCGCCCGCCGGGCCGCCCGCTTCAGCATCCCGGCGGCCAGGCCGCTGCTCGTCCACCGTGGCCCGGGCTGGCGCCGCCGACGCAAACTCGGGCATAAAGGCCCTCACAGGGTTTCGGGCGCGGGCGGATAGTTGGAGTCAGCGGCCACCTGGTCCTGTTCGGGTTAGGGGAACCCGTAGGAGCGCACCAGTTTCAGCAGCACACGACTGATGGCCGATGGCCCACGCTTCGACTTGAAAGCCATAGCCCATGAGCATTTTTGAAGACAGGGTCGACGCCGGCAGGCAGCTCGGCAGGCGTCTGGCGGAATTGCGTGGCCAGGACATTGTGGTCTTGGGCCTGCCGCGCGGCGGCGTGCCTGTGGCCTTCGAAGTCGCCGCAGCCCTGGATGCTCCCCTGGATGTGATTGTGGTGCGGAAACTTGGGCTTCCCTACCAGCCCGAGCTCGCCATGGGGGCTATCGGTGAAGGCGGCGCCAAAGTCCTGGACGAGGAGGTCCTGGCCCATGCGCGGATCAGCGGTGCGGAACTCCAAGCTGTTGAAGAACGCGAACGCGGCGTGCTGGAAAACCGGGTGGTCCTGTTCCGGAAGGGCCGGACCCGGCACGACCTGACCGGACGCATCGCGGTGATCGTCGACGACGGGATCGCCACCGGCTCCACCGCCCGCGTGGCCTGCCGGGTCGCCCGCAAACAGGGTGCGGCCCGCGTGATCCTGGCCGTTCCGGTTGCCCCCGCCGAGACCCTCGCCGACCTGACGGAACCGGACGAAGTGGTCTGCCTGGCGACGCCGCGCCAGTTCACCGCCGTCGGATACCACTACCGGGACTTCTCGCCGACTGACGACGACGAGGTGCTGCGCCTGCTCGATCTTGCGGCCAAACGCGTCGAGGCCGCACCGCCGCCCTTCTGGACCTCGACGGCGATCCGCGCCGACAACGCCGCCGACGTCGACGAGGAAGTGGAAATCCCGTCCCGCGCGGTGCGGCTCCAGGCCCAGCTGCACCTTCCGGTGCCGGCCAGCGCCGTGGTGCTGTTCGCCCATGGCAGCGGCAGCAGCCGCCACAGCCCCCGGAACCGGTACGTGGCCGGCGTCCTGCAACAGGCCGGTCTCGGCACGCTGCTGCTGGACCTGCTGACGCCGGCGGAGGAGCGCCACCGCGCCAACGTCTTTGACATCGAACTCCTGGCCCGCAGGCTGTCCTCGGCAACGGACTGGCTTTCCACCCGGGCGGACACGGCCTCCTGCGCTCTGGGGTACTTCGGTGCGAGCACGGGAGCCGGGGCTGCACTGTGGGCGGCGTCGGAGCCGTCGGCGCGGATCGCGGCTGTCGTGTCCCGCGGCGGCCGCCCCGACCTCGCCGGCCCGCGGTTGTCCGCCGTCAAGGCGCCCACGCTCCTGATTGTGGGGAGCCTGGACCACGAGGTCCTGGAACTGAACCGCCGGGCGAAGGCGATGATGCGCAGTCCCAGCCAGCTCGCCGTCGTGCAGGGGGCAACGCACTTGTTTGAAGAGCCGGGCACGCTCGCGGCGGCGGCCATCCTGGCGCGGGACTGGTTTGTCGACTACCTGCTTCCCCCGAACGGTGCCGGCGCGCGGGCCGCGGGCGTCTGAGGGGCCGCGGGCGTCTGAGGTGGCCAGAACCGGGGAGGGCCGGGACCACGAATCCCGCGGACCCTAGCGCCGGCGGCCCTCTGCCCTGGACCGGATCCCCAGGAGCATCCGCCGTTCCATCAGGAACTGCACCGGTTCCAGCAGTGCACGCAGGGCCAGACCCTCCGCCAGGGGCGAAAAGTCGTACCGGGTGCGGGACAGCAGCCTGGTGGCCTGGGGCCCAGCAGGTCGCAACACGAACGTCCAGCCGACGTCCAGCCGGCGCCCGATGGGACGGACCCCTGCCGGCGACATCCTCCCCGTGCGCAGATCGATGGTTCCGCCCAGCCCCAGCGCCGCCCCGGACTGGATGAGCCGGACCGGAAGGCCGCCGTCGGGGGACAGCGGAACGACGTCGCCAACTTTCAGGCGCTGCAGCTCCGGAAGAATCCGGTCCGCGCTCCGGATGCCCAGACCCGCGCCGCGTTCGAGCCAGTCGTAGGAGTAGAAACCGCCCCGCCCGGCGCCCATCTGGACAAGCCACGGCCAGACCTCTGCCACCGGGGCCGCAATAGTGATCGCGCGGGTGCTTTGCATGCGCGGGGCGGGCACGATCTCGTCCCCGGCGAGCGGGCCGGCGGCCTCCTGGGTGGTAGCCCCCCAGCGCAGGAGCCGCGGCCGGACAGCCAGGACGTAGGCTGCGCCCGCCGATGCCGCAGCCAGCGCCGCGAGCGGTCCGCGCAACCGGCCGGGGACGTGCTGACCGCTCACGCGAGGGACCTCATGCGCTGGTCCGGCCCCTGGGGTCATCCGATTCCGGCCCAACCACCACCACCGGGCAGTGGGAGTGGGCCGCGACGGCCGCGCTCACCGAGCCCATGACCTGATGGAGGAAGCCGCCCTTGCCGCGCCGGCCCACCACGAGCATTTCGGCGTGCTGGCTTTCCTCGACGAGGACCTTGGCGGGCGCCCCGAACTTGACCGAGCGGGTAAGTCCTTCCGGACGCGATTCGCCGAAGGCCCGCTCCAGTGCCTGGTCCACGAGGCGTTCGGCGGTCTCCTCCAGCTCATCGAGGGTGGGCGTTCTGTCCTCGGGCAGGTGGGAGGCCAGGAAGAAATCGGAAGTTCCCAGGCATGTGATGACTTCCAACGGGATGTTCAGAGCGGTGGACATGCGCCCGGCGAGGCGGAGCGCCGTCGTCGAAAACTCGGAACCGTCCACACCCACGACAATGCGCTGATCACCGTTCATGGTCCCCAGCCTTGCCCCTGCCCCCGGGACTGCCTAGGGCCGAAAGTCACGCGGGGCTGGGCACCGTGGCCGCCTCCGCTTAGGGTGGAACGGTGACCGCCGGCACCGGAGCAGGTGCCGGCCCCCCGGCCTGACCATGACGGTCAGCCGAGCCTGCCACCCGAGGAGTTCCTGATGAAAGTTGCTGTTACCGGAGGAAGTGGAAAGCTGGGCCGAAACGTCGTGCGGCGGCTCAGCGATGACGGGCACGAGGTGACCAATCTGGACCGCACCGGTGCGCGCGGCCCGGGCTTCACGGAGGTGGACCTGCGCAACTACGGCCAGGTGGTGGACGTGTTCCTCGGCCTGGAGGACCGCCATGCCGGCTTTGACGCCGTGGTGCACCTGGCCGCGATTCCCGCACCGGGACATGCCCCGGATGCCGCCACCTTCGAGAACAACATGCAGTCCACCTACAACGTGTTCCAGGCTGCCCGGCGGGCCGGGATCAAGAAAATCGTCTACGCGTCCAGTGAGACGGTGCTGGGGCTGCCTTTCGACGTCGACCCTCCCTACATCCCGGTGGACGAGGACTACCCCGCCCGGCCGGAAAGCACGTACTCCCTGGTCAAACACCTTGAGGAGCAGATGGCCATCCAGCTGACCCGCTGGGACCCGGCCCTGAGCATCACCGGCCTGCGGTTCTCCAATGTGATGGACCCGGAGGACTACGAGGAATTCCCCTCCTTCGACCACGACGCGCGGGCGCGCAAGTGGAATCTCTGGGGCTACATTGACGGCCGGGACGGCGCCCAGGCCGTGGCCCGAGCCCTGGAGCACGGCAAGCCCGGGTTCGAGGCGTTCATCATCGCCAACGAGGACACGGTGATGAGCCGCTCCAGCGCCAGCCTGGCCGCCGAGGTGTTCCCGAACGTCAAAGTAGTCAAGGACCTGGCCGAGCACGAGACCATGCTCTCGATCGACAAGGCCAAACGGCTACTGGGCTACGCGCCGGAGCACACCTGGCGGAACTACCACCCGCTGCGCACCACCCCCACGGAAGACTGACCCCAACTTGAGGAGCTCCATGCAATACCGCACCCTGGGCAACAGCGGCGCCGTCGTCTCCAACTATGCGCTGGGCACCATGACTTTTGGCGCCGAGGCCACCGAGGAGCAATCCCGCGCGATCCTGGATGACTACTTCGCGGCCGGTGGCAACTTCATCGACACCGCCGACGTCTACAGCTCGGGGGTGTCGGAGGAAATCATCGGCCGGTGGCTGGCGGACCGGGCCGAGGTCCGGGACCGGGCGGTGGTGGCCACGAAGGGCCGCTTCCCGATGGGCCAGGCCCCCAACGACGTCGGAACCTCCCGCCGGCACCTTGTCCGGGCACTCGATGACTCGCTGCGCCGGCTCGGCGTAGAACAGATCGATCTCTACCAGCTGCACGCGTGGGACCCTGTTACGCCCCTCGAGGAGACCCTCCGGTTCCTGCACGACGCCGTAACCAGCGGCAAAATCGCCTACTACGGCTTCTCCAACTTCCTGGGCTGGCAGTTGACCAAAGCGGTCCATGTGGCGAAGGCACATGGCTGGAGTGCCCCGGTGACGCTGCAGCCGCAGTACAGCCTGCTGGTCCGTGAGATCGAGTCGGAAATTGTGCCGGCCGCACTCGACGCCGGGATCGGGCTGCTGCCATGGTCCCCTCTGGGCGGCGGGTGGCTGTCCGGCAAGTACAAGCGCGACCAGCCGCCGGCCGGGGCCACCCGTCTGGGCGAAAACCCGAAACGGGGGATGGAGGCCTGGGCGGCCCGCAACGCCGATCCGCGCACCTGGGACGTGATTGCCGAGGTGGAGCAGACCGCCGGGCGCCACGGCGTGAGCCCTTCCCAGGTGGCGCTGGCCTGGCTGGCGGACCGGCCGGCGGTCACCTCGGTGATCCTGGGCGCCCGCACCACCGCGCAGCTGGCGGACAATCTCGCGGCCGCGGATCTGCGGCTCACCGCGGGGGAGACGGAGCGGCTGACCGAGGCCAGCCGGCCGCGCGTCGGAGTCTATCCGTACGGGCCGATGGCCCAGGAACAGCGCAGCCGGAAGCTCGAGGGCGGCCGCTAACAAGGCAACGGGCTAACAAGGCAACGCGGGGTCACGTAGCGCCGGTCCGGGGGGTGGCGATGGGCCGGAGGTGACCCCGCGCTGTCATTCGGGGGAGTGCTGCCCTTCCGGGGAGGCGGGGCCGCCGGCATGATAGCTGGACCAGATGTCGCCCATTTCCTCCGTGGACTGCTCCACGATCCTTCTCATGCCGGCGTGCGCGGCGTCCGCCTCGCCGCGCTGAATGGCGCTGGCCACATCGACGTGCAGCTGCAGGGCCTCGTGGTGTGGCAAGTGCGGCATGAGGCCGTGCTGGGTGCGCCCGGTCAGGACCTCGGTGACCAGGTTATGCAGCTGGGCGAACATGGCGTTGCCGGAGGCCCGGAGTACTGACGCGTGGAATTCGATGTCGAGCCGCAGGAACTCGTCCCGGTCTCCGCGCTGGCCGGATGCCCACAGCCGAGCGGCCAGCGAGACGAGGTCGCTCCCGGCATCCCAGGAAGCCCTCCCGGCGGCGAGGCGGGCGGCCGCCGGTTCGATTGCCCCGCGGAGCTCGTTCAGGGCCTGCAGCTGCGCCAGCCGCTTTGACGAGGCCAGCCGCCAGCGGATTACCTGCGGGTCGTACGCATTCCACGATTCCTCCGGCTGCACCACCGTCCCCAGCCGCCGCCGCGACTCCAGCATCCCCTTGGAGGACAGCACGCGGGTGGCTTCCCGCACCACGGACCGGGAGACGTTGTGCCGGGCCTCAATCTCGTCCAGGCGCAGGATCGAGTGCGGTGCCAGCGTCCCTTCGGCGATGGCAAGCCCCAGGTTCTGGAGCAGCACGGCGTGCAGGTCTGCTGTTGGCTCCGCCTTTGGAGTTTTCATAAATAAATCATACTGGGAGCCCCCAAGGTCTTGTATAAATCTGCTTTATTTACCTAAGATCACTTCCAGAGCAGATGTAAAGATGCATTTGCAGCCGGCTGGACAGAGACGCCCAGCCCTGAAAACCAAAGGAAGTCGTAATGAAGCGACGTTCAATTGCGAAGTACGCGGCCGTCGCCGCCGTCCTTTCCCTGGGCCTGACTGCCTGCGGCGGGGCCAGCGGCAGCGCCGACGCCAAGACCTCCGGCACCGTACGGGTCACCCTCGCCAACCACGTCTGGACCGAGGGCATCAAGGCAGCCATTCCGGAATTCGAGAAGTCCAGCGGGCTCAAGGTCGAACTGACCCAGCTGGGCGAAGACCAGCTCTCGGACCAGTACAACGTCAAGCTCAACGCCGGCAGCGACGAGATCGACGTCATGATGTACCGCCCGCTCCAGGAAGGAAAGGCGTTCGCGAAGAACGGCTACCTCGCGGACCTGACGTCCAAGGTCTCCTCGGACGCCGCGTGGGACTGGAAGGACTACCAGGAGGGCCCGGTCAAGGCCACCACCGCTGACGGCAAGGTGGTCGGCGTCCCGATCATCACCGAGCGCGAAGTCCTCTACTACCGCAAGGACCTGCTGAAGGCCGCCGGCCTGGAGGTTCCCAAGACCATGGACGAGCTCGAAGCCGCGGCCAAGGCCATCAAGGCTTCCTCCCCGGGCACGGCCGGCTTCGTGGCCCGCACCGGCAAGTCCGCCGCCGTCACCCAGTTCTCCAGCTTCCTGTACAGCTTCGGCGGCGACTTCACCGACGCCAGCGGCAAGTCCGCCGTCAACTCCGACGCTGCGAAGAAGGCCTACGCGTTCTACGGCGGCCTGATCAAGAACTACGGCCCCGCCAACGTCAGCACCGACATGAGCTGGCCCGAGGCAATGGCGATCTTCACCCAGGGCAAGGCCGCCTTCTACACGGAGGCCGACTCGCTCTACAAGAACGCCACCGACCCGGCCAAGTCCAAGGTCGCCGACACCGTCGGCTTCGCCGCACTGCCCGCCGGCCCCGCCGGCTCCAAGCCGTACAACATCCCGTCCTGGGGCCTCGCCATCAACCAGGCATCCAGCAACCAGGACAACGCCTGGAAGTTCATCCAGTGGGCCACCAGTAAGGAACGCACCCTCGAGGCACAGAAGGCCGGAGTCCCCGGACCCCGCGCCTCGGTCTGGGCGGACCAGGCCGGCACCTCCACCTACCCGAAGGACCTCGCCGAGGCCATCTCCGCCAGCGCCAAGAACGGCGTCGGGCACGACCGTCCCGAGGTTGTCACCGTAGGCAAGGCCCGCGAAATCGTGGGCGGCCCGATCGTCGCCACTATCACCGGCTCTGACTCGTCCGCCGCAGCCGACACGGCGCACGACGCCTTCCAGAAGTTCCTGGACAGCGAAAAGAAGTAGCGCCCCCGGCGCGCCAGCCAGGCTTCGCGCCTGAGCACTGCGCCTGAGCACCAAACAGCCCGGCGGGACGGCGGTCCGATGCCGTCCCGCCGCGGCCAGCTTTTCACTTCACCCCCAACTCCTTAGGTGAACCATGTCTGTATTGACCACTCCCCGCAGCGCCCAGACCCAGCCGCCGTCCGGCCGCAAGGGCGCCCGCACCCCCGGTGCACGCGAGAACTTCTCCGGCTGGGCCAACCGGCACCGCAAATGGCTCTTCGCCGTCCCCGCCATGATCTTCGTCGGCGTCCTGATCGTTTTCCCCCTCGGCTGGACCCTGTACCTGAGCCTGACCGATTCGCAGGGCTCGGTCCGGGCGGCCTCCGATTTTGTCGGCGTGCAGAACTACCTCACGGTCCTCTCCGACGTCGAACGCTTCTGGCCCGCCGTCGGCCGCACGCTGAGCTTCACCGGCGTTGCCCTTGTCTGCGAAGTGGTCCTCGGCATGTGCATTGCGCTGCTGCTGTGGCGCCCGTTCCGCGGCGAAAAATGGGTCCGCGTGGCCATCCTGCTCCCGCTCGTAGCCACTCCCGTGGCCGTCGGCATGATGTGGCGGCTGATCTTCGATCCCAACATCGGCTTCGTCAACCAGCTGCTCGGCATGGTCGGGATTCCCGCCCAGCCCTGGCTCTCCGGCCAGGACACGGCGCTCGGCACCACCATCTTCATGGACGTGTGGCAGTGGACCCCCATGGTGGTCCTGATCCTCCTGGCCGGACTGACCTCGCTCTCCGAGGAACCCGACGAGGCGGCCCGGATGGACGGCGCCAACGCCTTCCAGCGCTTTTTCTTCATCACGCTGCCCCTCATGATGCCGACCGTGATCGTCGCCATCCTGCTCCGGGGCATCGACGCCCTGAAGACCTTCGACATCCTCTACGCCACCAAGGGCAAGGGCGGCGGGTCCTTCCACGAGGTGGAAACGCTCAACGTCTACGCCTACGGGCTGAGCTTCGACTACAACCAGTACGGGCTCTCCTCCGCGGTGCTGATCCTGTTCTTCATGATCATCATCGGCTCCATGTGGCTGCTGACCATGCGCAAGAAAGCGGTAAGCAAATGACCGTACTGACAGAAAACACAGAAAACACCGAACCCCGGACCGCAGACCCCGCCCGGCCCACACCGGCGCCGCGCCCCCGGAAGCCGCTGGGCACCCGCGCGTACAAAGTGTTCCGCGTGGCGGCACTGGTGGCGGTGGTGCTGTTCCTGATCGCCCCGCTGTTCTGGATGCTGCTGGCCTCCCTCAAGACCAACGTGGACATCTACGACACCGGCAGGTCGTTCCTGTTCACCCCGACGTTCGAGAACTACGCCAATGTGCTGCAGCGGAACAACTACTTCGTCTTCATCTTCAACAGCTTCTGGGTGGCCTTCGTCTCCACTGCCCTGTCGCTGGTCCTGGGCGTGCCCGCCGCCTACGCCATGAGCCGGTTCACGATGCACCGCTCGGCCCTTGTGGTCCTGATGGCCCGCGTCATCCCCGGCGTCTCCCTGCTGGTGCCCTGGTACTACGTCTTCTCCAACCTGAAGATGGTGGGCGGCTTCGAGGTGCTGATCCTCAGCCACATGTTCGTCGCGCTGCCGCTGATCGTGTACATCATGATGAGCTACTTCGATTCCCTGCCGCTGGAGCTGGAGGAGTCGGCCCAGGTGGACGGCCTCACCCCGATCGGCGCCTTCCGCCGCATCACCCTGCCGCTCTCCGTCGCCGGCATGGCCACCGCCGGCATCCTGTCCTTCATCTTCTCGTGGAACAACTTCATGTTCGCCCTGGTGCTCTCCGGCTCCAAGACCAAGACCCTGCCGGTCGCGATCTTCGACTTCGTCTCCTACGCCAGTATCGACTGGGGCGGACTCATGGCGGCCGCCACGGTGGTCACCATTCCGATCATGATCATTGCGCTCTTCACGCAGAAGTACATCGTCTCCGGCATGACCGCCGGCGCGACCAAGGGCTAGGCAACAGATGACACTCATCAGCAGGATTGAAACGTTCCTCGTCGCTCCGCGCTGGCTCTTCGTCCGGATCGAGACGGACAGCGGGATCGTCGGCTGGGGCGAGGCGAGCTGCGAAGGCCGCAGCGAAACCGTGCGCACCGCCGTCGACCAGCTCTCCGAGCTGCTCATCGGCAACGACGCGCTCCGGATCGAGGACCACTGGCAGGTCATGACCAAAGGGTCCTTCTACCGCGGCGGGCCCATCCTGGCCAGCGCCGTGTCCGGCCTGGACCAGGCCCTCTGGGACATCGCCGGCAAGCACTTCAACACGCCCGTGCACCAGCTGCTCGGCGGCCACGTCCGGGACCGGATCCGGATGTACGGCTGGGTGGGCGGGGATGAGCCCAATGAGGTGGCGGACCAGATCAGCGCGCAGCTGGAGGTCGGGCTGACGGCGGTCAAGATGAACGCCAGCGGCCGGATGAGCCCCATCGCCTCCGTGGCCGAGCTCGACGGCGTCGTCCGCCGCGTCGCCGCCGCCCGCGAGGTCCTCGGCGACCACCGCGACGTCGCCGTGGACTTCCACGGCCGCTTCAGCCTCGCCAACGCCCGCCGGGTGGCGCCGCTGCTGGAACCGTACCGGCCCTTCTTCCTCGAAGAGCCGGTGGTCCCGGAAAACACGCACCTGCTGCGCGAGTTCACGTCCTCCACGACGACGCCGGTCTCCACCGGTGAGCGGCTCTACAGCCGGCAGGAATTCCTGCCCGCGCTGCAGGCCGGCATCGCCGTGGCCCAACCGGACCTCTCCCACGCCGGCGGCATCACCGAGGTCCGCAAAATCGCCTCGCTCGCCGAAATCTACGAGGTCCAGCTCGCCCCGCACTGCCCGCTGGGCCCGCTGGCGCTCGCCGCCTGCCTGCAGGTGGGCTTCGCGACGCCCAACTTCCTGATCCAGGAGCAAAGCATCGGCATCCACTACAACCAGGGCGCCGAAGTCCTGGACTACGTGGTGGACAAGTCCCCGCTGAAGTTCGTGGACGGACACATCGAACGGCTCACCGGCCCGGGCCTGGGCATCGAGATTGACGAGGCCGTGGTCCGGGCCGCGGACAAGCGCGGGCATGCCTGGCGCGGTCCCGTCTGGCGGCACCCCGACGGCGCCTTCGCCGAGTGGTGAACGCCGGAACGCTGGGACCGGACCTGTTGCCCCGGCGTATTTGCCCTGACGTATTTGCCCCGAAGGAGAAGCCTGACATGGAGAACACCCTGACGCCCGAACTGCTGCTGGCCGGGATCCAGGAAAGCCGGCTGGTGGCCATTGTGCGCGGCACGGACGGCGCGGCCGCCGCGAAGGCAGCCCTCGCGGCGATGGAGGAGGGCTTCCGGTATGTCGAAATAGCGCTCACCACGCCGCGGGCCCTTGAAGCCATCCGGGAAGTCCGCGCGGCCGCCCCCGCGGGCTGCTTCGTCGGTGCCGGAACGGTGCTGACGGCCCGGGACGTTGCCCGCGTCGCCGAGGCGGGCGGCCAGTTCATGGTGACCCCGTCGCTGGCAGAGTCGATTGCCGAGTCGGCCCGGCTGGCACTGCCTGTGCTCGCCGGTGCGCTGACACCCAGCGAAGCCCACGAAGCCATGAACCGCGGCGCCACGGCCGTCAAGCTCTTCCCCGCTTCCATCGGCGGTCCGGGCTACCTCAAGGCGCTCCGCGACCCGTTCCCCGGGATCCCGTTCATCGCCGTCGGCGGCGTCGGGCTGGATGAAGCCGAGGGCTACTGGGAAGCCGGCGCCATTGCCGTGGGGCTCGGCGGACCGCTGTTCGGCGATGCCGGCTCCGGCGGCGACCTCGCCCCGATGCGGGAGCGGGCCCGCGGTTTCGTGACCCTGGCCGCCGGGTTCGGCCGCCCCCGCGCGGAGAGCCTGCGGTGATGGCCGCCGTCGGCCCGGCTTTGGCTGGGGAGGGCGTCGACCTGCTGACGTTTGGCGAGTCCATGGTCTCGCTGCGGTCCACCGGCCCGTTGTCCGCCGGCGGCAGCCTCGGCATGCACGTGGCCGGGGCCGAATCGAACGTGGCCGTCGGGGTCGCCCGGCTCGGGCACAGCGTCACCTGGGCCGGGGTTGTCGGCGCTGACCCGCACGGGGAGTACATTCTGCGGCAGCTGCGCGCCGAGGGGATCGGGCTGCGGCACCGGATTGACGCGGCAAGGAACACCGGGGTGATGTTCCTTGAACAGCGCACCGCGGATGTCACCCGGGCCTTCTACTACCGCGCCGGATCCGCCGGGTCCACCCTCGGCCGGGAGGACCTGGACCGTGCCCTGGCGGCCGGGGCCCGGATCCTGCATCTGACCGGCATCACCGCCGCCCTCAGCCCCGACGCCCGCAAGGCCGTGGAGTACGCGGCCGAGCGCGCCGCCGCCGAAGGCATGGAGGTCTCCCTCGACGTCAATTACCGCAGCAAGCTCTGGACCCGGGAGGAGGCCCGCGCCGCGCTCTCGCCGCTCGCCCGGCACGCCAGCATCGTGATCGCCTCCGACGATGAGCTCGGGCTGGTCGCTGACCCGGTGGGAGCTGGCCCGGAGGGATCACCGCACCCCGGCGATGCCGATACAGATGCAGATACCGCCGAAACAGCCATGGCCGCCGAACTGCTGGAGCGCGGCGTCCGCGAAGTCGTGGTCAAGCGCGGCGCCGCCGGCGCCGGTGTCCACACCGCCGACGGGCGGTGGGAAGTGCCCGCCGTGCCTGTGACCAGCATCGATACCGTGGGCGCCGGGGATGCCTTCACCGCCGGCTACCTGTCCGCCCTGCTCGACGGCGCCGACGTCGCCGGCCGCCTGCAGCGCGGCGCCCTGGCGGGAGCCTTCGCCGTCAGCACCGAGGGGGACTGGGAAGGCCTGCCCGGCCGTGCGGAGCTGGCACTGCTCGCGACCACGCCGGGCGGAACCACCCAGCGCTAAGCCCCCCGTGCTGAACCACCCGTGCTGAACCACACTGGCGGCTATCCGGCGCGCCCGACATTCACCGACCAAGAAAGCCTGGACCTGTTGTGAAAATCATTGCCGCTGAAGTGTTCGTCACCAGCCCCTCCCGGAACTTCGTGACCCTGCGGATCACCACCGAGGACGGCGTGACCGGGATCGGGGACGCGACCCTGAACGGGCGCGAGCTCGCCGTGGCCGCCTATTT
>NZ_JBFTRB010000008.1:0-170932 GCF_056399305.1 Arthrobacter sp. 01N444 | reverse complement strand
CAGCTGTGCCGGACCCGGTCCAGGGCGAGCGTGACGAGGGTCGCGGCGCGGGAGGCGACCTCGCCGGCCGCGACGGCGGCTCCGAGCTCCGGGTGCACGGGCGGGATGGGCCGGCCGGCGAGTCCCTGCCGGGGCAGCAGCGTGTCGGCCAGCGCCAGCCGGCGCCTGGCCTCCGCGGCGCCGATCCGCAGCCGCGCCCGCAGGAACTCCACCGTGTTCCGGTACCCGTCATCCAGCACCGATTCCGGCACGGCCGGTTCCACCGTTCCGGGGCTTCCGGCGGGAGCCGCCGCAACGGACGTGCCGGAGGGAGCCAAGGACAAGGACGTGCCGGAGGGCTCCGCAGCAGCGGACGTGCCCGCGCGAGCCGAGGCCAAGGAGGCGCCGGCAGCTTCCGCGGTACCGGGTGCGCCGGTCTGCCACCCGCCGCCGCTCTCACGCCAGCCGGTGGTCCACCCGGTGACCGCCCCCGTGACCGCCCCCGTGGCCGTGGCGGCGGACTGCTTCCTGGTCCGGTCGACGGCGGCGGCCGCGACGAGCTGCAGATACTCCACCGCGCGGGAGACTTCCTCCACGCCGCCGGCGAAGTCCGACGCGGCCCGGAAGCCCCACGACCCCGCATCCTCCACCGCCGTCGAACCCACCGCCCGCAGCGCGGCCAGGGCGGCGTCCATACCGGATTGCCCGACCGGGGCTGCACCCCGCTCCGTGCCCTGCGCCTCGTCCCCGCAGGCGGTGAAATCCCTGATGAAATCCCTGACGGCTTCCATGGCCCGAGTCTATTTGAGGGCTCCGACAAAAGTGATGGGCACGGTTCCGCCTCGGAATGACTCCGGTACGGCGCACTCGGCCGAACCCCAAACGAACTGTGACCACGCACCCCGTTGGGTGCGTGGTCACAGTTGCGCGCCGAAAACAGCTGCGCGGGGCTAACGAACTAGAGCTTCAGGATGCCCGTGAGCCTCTCGGTGTCCTGCCGCGTCCGGGCCCTGCCGAGGTACACCACGGCCGCGATCGAGGCCGCAGTGCCCAGGACCATCGGCAGGATCCATGGGATCCAGGTCAGGCCCGGCTGGTAGCCGAATCCGGCCGCTATAAAGATGATCCAGCTGAGCATACCGACGGATGCAGCGACTCCCGCGGGGACGGCGACGCCGTACTTCTGGTGCCGCTTGTCGTTGGCCCACACCACGAAACCCGCAGCCACGGTCACCATGGCGACCACAATCAGGGAAAGCATTCAGGACACCTCACGATGTAGAAACTGCGATGAAGGACGGTGGTGGGAAGAACGGGGCTAGAGGGCACCGAAGCCGACGCGGCGGGCCTCTTCTGCGCCGATTTCCACGTAGCCCAGAACATTGGCGGGGACGATCACCAGGCGGCCTTTGTCGTCCGTCAGCCGCAGTTCGCTGCCCTTGGCGATCGCGTCGCCAACTACCTTGGCGACGGCTTCGGCATCCTGCGCCGATTCGAGGACAATTTCGCGGCCAATGTTTTGAATACCAATCTTTACTTCCACAGCAAGGCCTCCCAGCCAATCAACGTCCAAAAAATGTCTAAGGTCAATCTCTAGTTGTAGTCTAGGTCTCTTTGGGGAAGCGGGAGATTCCGCGCCAAGCTAAACGGTAGATGAGGTCACTGGCTACATCGAGATCCAGGTTCCCGTCCGTTTCCAGCCAATACCGTGCGCTCACGTGGGCCATGCCGGCGAGTCCGCGGCCCAGCAGCTGGGCCTCCAGCTCAGGCAGTTTGGTGTCCTCGGCGATGACGTGAGCGACGGCGTCGGCGAAGGTCTTGTTGAACGTTTCCAGCCGCGCGCTGACGTCGGGATCGTTAATCAGGTCCGACTCGAAGACGAGCCGGTGGGCCTGGTCGTCGTGCGCGATGAAGCGGAAGTAGGCGCGCATGACGGCCTGGACGCGCTCGTCATTGTCGGTGGTGGAGTTCAGGGCGCCAAGCAGGAGGTCGGTCAGCTTGCTGAGGTGGCTGTCCAGCAGAGCCAGGTAGAGGTCCCGCTTGGAGGGGAAGTGCTGGTACAACACCGGCTTGCTGACGTGGGCGGTCTCGGCGATCTCGTCCATGGCGGCACCGTGGTAGCCGTTCGCCACGAAAACTTCCTGCGCGGCCGCCAGCAGCTGAGCCCGGCGTTCGTCGCGGGGGAGGCGGGCCGAGCGTTGTCCGCTCCGGGGCTGCCCTGCCGTCGGCTTGCCGGACTCGTCCCGCTCCAACGGTGCCTGATGAACCACTGTCGGCCTTCTTTCCCTTATCCACCCCATTGCGCGCAATGGCAATCATTTGCATTTTGTACTGAACTACCTTGCACTCAATTACACCTTACGCGCGGGTAATATGACCTGGTGGTATCTTCGGGCATAGATTGAAGTATGGCTTCCAAGTTCACCGCCGCCGGTGCCCCCGCAACCCCCCAGACGAAGCTGGATCCGCAGCCCGGACCGCTGGTCGACCCGGCTGCGGACCTCAGGCCGGACGAGGTGGAACGCTACTCGCGGCACCTGATCATTCCGGAGATCGGCGCGATCGGCCAGCGACGCCTCAAGAACGCAAAAGTCCTGGTGATCGGTGCCGGTGGCCTCGGCTCCCCGGCCCTGCTCTATCTCGCCGCCGCGGGGGTCGGCACCCTTGGCATCGTCGATGACGACGACGTCGACCTCAGCAACCTCCAACGCCAGATCATCCATGGTGTCGAGGATGTGGGCCGGCCGAAAATCGAGTCCGCCCGCGACGCCATTAAGGCCCTGAACCCGCTCGTGGACGTCCGGCTGCACAACGTCCGGCTCGACGCGTCCAACGCACTGGAGCTCTTTGCCGGCTACGACCTGATCCTCGACGGCGCCGACAACTTTGCCACGCGCTACCTCGTCAACGACGCCGCCGCCATCCTCGGCAAGCCCTACATTTGGGGATCGATTTTCCGTTTCGACGGCCAGGTCAGCGTCTTTTGGGAACAGTTCGGGCCCACCTACCGGGACCTCTACCCGGAGGCACCCCCGCCCGGATCCGTGCCGTCCTGCGGCGAAGGCGGCGTGTTCGGCATGCTGTGCGCCGCCGTCGGAGCGCTGATGGTGACCGAGGCGGTCAAACTGATCACCGGCGTCGGCCGGTCCCTGCTGGGCCGGCTGGCGCTCTATGACGCTCTGGGCGGCACCTGGCGCGAGATCAAGGTGACCAAGGACCCGGCGGCAGCACGAATCACCGAACTCACCGATTACGAGGCCTTCTGCGGGATCACTCCAACGGCGGATGCCGGTACCGAGCACACCGTGACGGCGACCCAGCTCGCCACCATGCTGGCCTCCCGCAAGGCCGGCCTCAAAGACTTCCACCTCGTGGACGTGCGGGAGCAGGGAGAATACGAAATCGTCCGCATTGAGGGGTCGGAGCTGATCCCGCAAGGCCGCATCCTTGCCGGCGAGGCGTGGCAGGAACTGCCCCAGGATGCCGAAATTGTCTTCCACTGCAAGGCCGGAACACGATCGGCCGCCGTCCTGTCCGCAGCCCGCGCCGCCGGGTACGAGCGCGTCAGCCACCTTGAAGGCGGCATTCTCGCTTGGGTACGGGACGTGGAGCCCGGGAAACCGGTGTATTGAGCCGCGGCGGACCATATGGCCAGCAAGGCCGCGATACCGCACAACACGCTCCGCCGAGCGGCGCCCTAAAACGAAAGGCTTGGTCATGAGCGAAGAAAATACAGTGACGTCCCAGCGCAAGATTGGCTCCGGGTTCGGCCGGGATTCGACGGCGGCCGACGTCATTGCCGGCATCGACCTGACCGGGAAGACCGCTATTGTCACGGGCGGCTACTCGGGGCTGGGCCTGGAGACCGTGCGGGCGCTGGCCTCCGCCGGCGCCACCGTCGTGGTGCCGGCCCGGCGGCCCGAGCATGCCCGCGACGTCCTGGCCGCGGCGGGGCTGACGCCGGCAACGGCTGGCGGCGGCGTCAGCGTTGCCGAACTGGAAGTTGCCGAATTGGACCTGGCGGACCAGGACAGTGTGAAGGAGTTCGCCGCCGGCTTCCTGGCCGGCCCGGCGACCGGAACGGCACCAGGCGCGGCACCAGACGCGGCACTTGGCGCGGCGCCGGGCTCAGGCCGCAGCCTGGACATCCTCATCAACAACGCCGCCATCATGGCAAGTCCGGAGCAAAGGGTGGGACCCGGCTGGGAATCACAGTTCGCCACGAACCACCTGGGTCATTTTGCCTTGACCAACCTGCTGTGGCCGGCGCTTGCCGCGGCGCAGGGAGCCCGCGTGGTCTCGCTGTCCTCGACCGGCCACAAGCTCTCGGCCATTCGCTTCGATGACATCAATTTCGACGCCGGCTACGACAAATGGCGTGCCTACGGCCAGGCCAAGACGGCGAACGCGCTCTTCGCCGTCCAGCTCGATGCCCTGGGCCGGAACTTTGGCGTGCGCGCCTTCGCAGTACATCCCGGCGGGATCATGACGGAGCTGCAACGGCACCTGCCGCGGGAGGAGATGATCGCCGCGGGCTGGATGGACGAGCACGGCAAACTTGACCCGCGGTTCAAGACACCCGCGCAGGGCGCCGCCACCTCGGTCTGGGCCGCAACGGCGCCGGCGCTCGAAGGAATGGGCGGCGTCTACTGCGAGGACTGCGACATCGCCGAAGCCACGGTGCCGGGATCGCCCGAAGCCAGGATCAGGGGAGTGGACGCCCACGCCGTGGACCGGGAAGCGGCCACACGGCTGTGGCAGGTGTCGGCCGAAATGACCGGGATCAACGCTTTCCCCGGATAATCCAGGGATAAGCCGCGGTGCGGGGAGGCGCGGGGCAGCTACGCGGTTTCGCGGATGTCGCCCGCTGCGGGGCCGGGGTCGCCGGGGTTGTGGGCACCGGGGTTGTGGACAGCGGCGTTGTGGTCCACGGGGCACGCGGCCCCGGAACCGGCGGCACCTGCAACCGTTGCGCCGGCGGTGGGCTCCACCGTGATGCCGTACAGCGCCTCAAGACCGGCAATGTAGGCGTCCTGCTGTCCGTTGGAGGCCAGTTCGCGGGCCCGGACGGTGGGGACGTGGAGAAGCTGCTTCACCATGCGGCGCAGGGCAAATTCGACTTCTTCGGCGGCGGCCGTGCAGCCGTGCCG
Source organism: Arthrobacter sp. 01N444 (assembly GCF_056399305.1). Classification (NCBI taxonomy): domain Bacteria; kingdom Bacillati; phylum Actinomycetota; class Actinomycetes; order Micrococcales; family Micrococcaceae; genus Arthrobacter; species Arthrobacter sp. 01N444. Next base: position 165,803 of record NZ_JBFTRB010000008.1, on the reverse strand, counting down.
GGCCCGGACCTTTTCCATTTCCGCATCCAGGACGTTCATCGTGTGGCGGCGCAAGGCGACGATCGCCGAGTCGACGCTCCTGGCCTCGCGCTCCTGCTCGAAGGCGCTGGCCGCCCCGGCCACGATGCTGCTGGCCTGTTCGAGCGACTCGGCCTGTTCCTGCGGTGCGGCCAGCCGGACCGATTCCAGCGTCAGCAGTTCGACGCCGTCGAGGTCGCCGACGGCGGGGTCGAAGTCATGGGTCAAAGCGAGATCGATCGCGATCAGCGGCTGGGGCGAGTTCGCCCGGATCCGGGCGAGTTCGTCCGCTTCGACCCGGCTGTCGGAGCCGCTGCAGCCGATCATGACGTCGGCCCCGGCAACTGCGCCCGGAAGCGTGCCCTCGTTCAGTGCCGTGCCGCCCCGGGTAGCGACGAAGCCGGCGGCGCGGCCGGAGGAGGAATAGACAGAGACATCGGTGCAGCCACGTTCCCGCAGCAGGGACATGGTGGCACCGGCGTAGGCGCCGGTCCCGAAGACGACGGCTTTCTTGGCGGACCAGTCCGGGTTTTCCGACAGGTCAGTGGCGAGGTCCAGGGCCACGGAGACGATGGAGAGCCCGCGCGAACCCAATGCCGTCTGGGCGCCGACGTCCTTCGCGGTCTTGGACGCGGCCTGGAACAGCCTGACCAGGCCGGAGCTGGCGGTGCCCTCGTGCTGGGCCGTGATCAAGGCGCGGCGGACCTGCCCGGCAATTTCCCGTTCGCCCACCACAGCGGAGTCCAGACCGGAACTGACCGAGAAGAGGTGCTGGCTGACCTCGGCGCCGGTGCGGGTGCTGAAGGCGCGGGAGACGAGCTGATCGTTGAGTCCGCTGGCGCCGCTGATGTGGGTGATGAGGGCCGCCCGGGCGGCGGCGACGGCGTCCGGATGGGGGGCTTCGCCGTAGATTTCAAGGCGGTTGCAGGTGGCAAGGACAACGGCACCCGCCACGGCCGGCGATCCGGCGAGGGCGGATGTGGCGATCCCTGAAGCACCGGTGCTCAACTGAGCAACGGTTTCGAGGTCGATGTCGGCGTGTGTAGCCACCAATGAAAAAAGAACCACAGCATCACCATCATAGCTTTTTCGCGCCCGTGTAGAACAACTGTCCGGGCGTGGGCCCAGGCACCCTGGCCTGTGATTCCCGCCACGACGCGGCACTCGGGGCCGGTGTCAGAGCCGGCGTGACAGGCTGTCGTTATCTTTTGGGCACAAATTTGGGCACAATCGAAGTCATGACTCCAAGCGCTGCGGCACGTGCCGGCACGACCACATTCAGTACGTCCGACAACGGCGCAGCCGGCAATGCAGCCACAGACGGCGCCGCCCGCGGCCTCGATGCCAGCCACCCGCTGATGGACGGCCGCACCGCGGATTCGCCGCTGATCACCGCCTACCGCGGCGGCAAGCCCTCCCGCCGTCCCGTCTGGTTCATGCGCCAGGCCGGCCGCTCACTGCCCGAATATCTCAAGGTCCGTGAGGGCGTCGCGATGCTGGACTCGTGCCTGCGCCCCGAGCTCGCTTCCGAGATCACCCTGCAGCCGGTCCGCCGCCACGACGTCGATGCCGCCATCTTCTTCTCGGACATTGTCATCCCGCTCAAGCTGGCCGGCGTCGGAGTGGACATCGTGCCCGGCGTCGGACCCGTCCTGGACAAACCGGTCCGCACGGCCGCGGACGTTGCCGCCCTGCCGCAGCTGACCTGGGAGGCCTTGGAGCCCATCCGCGAAGCCGTCCGGCTCACGGTGGCCGAGCTCGGCAGCACCCCGCTGATCGGCTTCGCCGGTGCGCCCTTTACCCTCGCCGCGTACATGGTGGAAGGCAAGCCTTCCCGCGACCACCTCGGCCCGCGCACGATGATGCACGCCGACCCCGAAACCTGGACTGCCCTGGCCAACTGGGCCGCCGATGCCTCGGGGATGTTCCTCCGCGCACAGCTGGAAGCCGGCGCCTCCGCCGGCCAGCTCTTCGACTCCTGGGCCGGTTCGCTGGGACTGGCCGACTACCAGCGCTTCGTTGCGCCGGCGTCGTCCCGTGCCCTGGACCATGTCCGGCACCTGGGCGCACCCCTGATCCACTTCGGCACCGGCACCTCGGAACTGCTCGTCGCGATGCGCGACGTCGGCGTTGACGTCGTGGGGGTCGACTACCGGCTGCCGCTGGACGAAGCCAACCGCCGCCTCGGCGGCACCGTCCCGCTGCAGGGCAACATCGACCCGGCACTGCTTTCGGCACCGTGGGAAGTCCTCGAAGCCCACGTCCGAGAGGTGATCGCGGCCGGCTCCGCGGCGCCCGGGCACGTCCTGAACCTCGGCCACGGCGTGCCGCCGGAGACGGACCCTGAGGTGCTCACGCGCGTCGTCGAACTCATCCACTCCATCGCTCCGGAGTAGGGGCGTGGACGCAGGCGCCGCCGGGACTCCCGTGGAAGGTACCGCCGTCGTGATCGGGGGCGGGATTTCCGGACTGCTTGCGGCACGGGAATTCGCCCGGGCCGGGGTCCGCACCACCGTCCTGGAGGCCGGCGAGGCCTGGGGCGGCTGCGTCGGCAGCCATGTCGTGGCCGGACTGACCCTGGACAGCGGCGCGGAGTCTTTCGCCACCCGCACCGCCGCCGTAGCCGATCTCGCCGCGGAGCTGGGGCTGGCCGGCGAGATCGTTGCGCCGAATCCCGGCGGGGCCTGGGTCCAGTTGCCTGACGGCCCCCGGGAACTGCCTAGGACCGGTGTGCTGGGCATCCCGGCGAGCCCGTGGGACCCGGAAGTCCGCCGGTCGTTGGGCCTGCTGGGATCCCTCCGCGCCTCCGTCGACGCCGTGCTGCCGGCCTCGCTGGGCACCGCTGCCGGGGCAACGAGCGTGTCAGCCCTTGTCCGCCGGCGGATGGGCAGGCGGGTCCTGGACCGGCTCGTCGCACCGGTGGTCGGCGGCGTCCACTCGGCCGACCCTTCAGTGCTCGACGTCGACATGGTGGCCCCCGGTCTGCGGGCCGGCATCCGCCAGCACGGTTCCCTCGCCGCCGCCGTCGCGGCCCAGCGCAGGGGAGCGGCGGCCGCCACGGGCAGACCCCCCGGACCAGCCGGAACAGCCGGACCGTCCGGAACAGGCCAGGCCGGCGGGCTCCAGAAGGCCGGTTCCGCCGTCGCCGGGCTGCGCGGCGGCATGCACACCCTCGTCGCCGCCCTGCTGGCCGATCTGCGTCAGCGCGGAGTCACCCTGCTGCCCGGCACCGCGGCCCGGTCAGTGCGGCGCACAGCCGACGGCTGGCGCGTGGCCACGGACCAGGCCACTTTCGACGCCGGGCTCCTCGCGGTTGCGGTCGAGGGTCCCGCCGCCGTCGGGCTGCTTGAGGAGTCCGTGCCGGAACTTGCCGGCCACCGCCCCGATGCCGGACCCGACGTCAGCCTTGTCACGCTCGTGGTGGACCTCCCGGCCCTCGACGCGGCGCCACGCGGCACCGGCGTGCTTGTTGCGCCGCAGAGCCCGGGTGTGCAGGCCAAGGCGCTGACGCACGCCACCGCCAAATGGGCGTGGCTGGCGGAGCAGGCAGGCCCGGGACGGCATGTGCTCCGGCTCTCCTACGGGCGGAGTGCAGCTCCAGGGGCTGTTACTCCCCGGGCATTGCCCGAGCCCCGCGGCGGCGGACTGGCCGCGGCGCCGCGCTCCGACGATGAACTTTTCCGCGCAGCCCTGGCTGATGCGTCGGCCCTGCTGGCGGTGCCAGTCGGCGCCGGGGACGTGGCCGATTGGGACGTGGTCCGCTGGGCCGGCGCGCTGCCGTTTGCGTCCCTGGGCCACAGGCAGCGCGTCGCGGCCGTCCGGAGCGTCTGCGCCGCGGACGGCACGCTTGCCGTGGTGGGCGGCTGGCTGTCCGGCAATGGCCTGGCAGCGATCGTGGCCGACACCCCGCAGCAGGTCCGCGCCCTGTTGTCCTGAACGTTGTCCTCAACGTGGCTGCGCTGAACGTGGCTGCGCTGAATGTGGTTGCCTCAATGTGCCTGCGCTGAATTCGGTGACCCTGAATGTGGCTGTTCCGAACGAGGTTTCCGAGTCCCAAGCACACCTTCAGTCACAGGAATCACAGCGGTTCCAAAGGCACCCTGAACCCCTCCGGTCACGGCGGTTTCGTGCCGGAAATTCGCGGTACTTGCAAGTTTTTCCTGCTGGTCGATTCCGGCTAGGCTCGATGACCATGTTTATTTTCAGGTCCAAGGTGTCAACAACGAAGACCGGCCGCCATCGGGGCCTTCGAAGCGGCGCGGCGGCGGTCGCGCTCGGGGCCGTACTGGCTGGCACCGCCGGGGCTCCTGCCTCGCAGGCGGCCGCAGGGTTGTCCGCGGCGGCGTCCACCGCACCGTCCGCGAAGGGTTCGCTGACCCTCGGCCTCGGCGACGTGCTGGACAGCCTGCTGGGTTCCTCGACGACGCCGAGCCCCTCGCCGTCCGCCGGCTCGGGCGAGTCCTCCCCGTCGCAGCCGCCGCCGTCGCACGGCAGCAGCCCGGAACCCAGCGACCCCGAGCCCAGCGACCCGGAACCCAGCGACCCCGAGCCCAGCAATCCCGAACCCACGGCCCCGCGCACCAGCACTCCACCGGCGTCGAGCACCCCGCCCTCGAAGGTTGCGCCGCCCGGCGGGCCGCAGGACCCCGCCGCGCCGCCCGCCGCCCCGGCTCCGGGAGCTCCCGCCGCAGGCGGATCCGCCGGGTCTGCCCCCACCGGACAGGCCCCGGGCCGGCCGGCACCGGGCAGCGCGGCCGCCGACCCGGCCGCCGATCCACAGTCCGGCACCGCGGTGCCGGCCGCGGGCAACGGTGCCGGCGCGCAGGCGTCGGCCTCGACGTCGGCCACACCGCACCCGTCCCCAACGGGTTCAAACACAGCCGGCTGGACCCAGGCGCCGGCTCCGGCCAAGGGCCACTCCGGCAACTCCTCCCTCGAGGCAACCTCGACGTTGGAACCGGCCGGCCTGTCCCCGCTGGTCGGCTGGGGCATCGGCCTGGTGGCGCTCTCGCTCGGCGCCGGCGCCGTGGTCCTCCGGATGCGCCGGAGCTGACAGGACCCGCCTCCCGCGGATGCGCACCCTCCCGCAGACCCGCCTCCCGCGGACGCGCCCCCACCTCCCGTGCCCCGCATGTGAAATAAAGCACTTCTACGCGCTGTAGAAGTGCTTTTTTTCGACTTAGCTGGGGAGAGGAGGCAGACTGGTATGCATGAGCCACACTTCTGCCGAATCTGTCACTAAAACCGGAATGTCAGCCCCCGGAGAATCAGTCGCCGGGGCATCGGCGCCCGAAGATTCAACTGAGCAGTTCTTCACCCTTTGGACCGTATTCAAGCGGTCAGCGGACATCCTGCGCGGTGCCGATGCCGCTGAGGACTTCGAGGCCCTGATGAAAAGCCTCGCCGACGCCGGAGTTGTCCACCGCGGCAGCTACGACGTCTCGGCGATGCGGGCCGACGCGGACATTATGGTCTGGTTGCACGGTCCCCGGCCGGAAGCGCTGCAGCGGGCAGTGCGGGACATCCGGCGCAGCAAACTGTTCGCCGGCACCGAGATCGTCTGGTCCGCCATGGGCGTGCACCGGGAAGCCGAGTTCGCCAAGAACCACACCCCGGCGTTTTCCCGCGGCGTTGAACCGGCGGAATGGCTCTGCGTCTACCCCTTCGTCCGCTCCTACGAGTGGTACCTGCTCCCGGATGCCGAGCGCGGCGCCATGCTCCGCGACCACGGCATGCTGGGCCGCGATTTCCCCCAGGTCATCTCCAACACCGTCTCCTCGTTCGCCCTCGGCGACTGGGAATGGATCCTCGGACTGGAAGCCCCCGAGCTCGTGGACCTCGTGGACCTGATGCGCCACCTGCGCGCCACCGAAGCCCGGCACCACGTCCGCGAGGAAATCCCCTTCTACACCGGCCGCCGCGTCACCGCCGCCGAGATTGCCGAGGTCCTGGCATGAGCCCGCTCGATCCGCAGGAATCCGCCGCCCCGGTAACCGCCGTGAACACCGTCACCGAGGCCGGCCGGATGGCCCCCAAGGAGTACGACGCAGTGCTCCTCGCCTCCTTCGGCGGCCCCGAAGGCCAGGAGGACGTCATCCCGTTCCTCCGCAACGTCACCCGCGGCCGCGGCATCCCTGACGAACGGCTCGAAGAGGTCTCGCACCACTACCGCGCCAACGGCGGCATCAGCCCCATCAACGGACAGAACCGTCAGCTCAAGGCCGGCATCGAGGCCGAACTTGCAGCCCGCGGCATCGCGCTGCCGGTGTTCTGGGGCAACCGCAACTGGGATCCGTACATCCCGCAGACCCTGCAGGAGATGTACGACGCCGGCCACCGCAAGGTGCTCATGCTCACCACGAGCGCCTACTCCTGTTACTCCAGCTGCCGCCAGTACCGCGAGGACATCGGCATGGCGCTTACCGAAACCGGGCTCGACGGCAAGCTCGAGGTCGACAAGGTGCGCCAGTACTTCGACCACCCCGGGTTCGTGGAGCCCTTCATCGAGGGCACCGCCGCCGGCCTCGCCGACGTCCGTGCCCAGCTGGCCGCCGCCGGCACCCCGGACGCCCCCGTGCACATCCTGTTCGCGACGCACTCCATCCCGACCCGCGATGCCGAGGCCGCCGGCCGGTCCGAGGGCGAGCCGCGCACTTTTGAGGAAGACTCCGCCTACGCCGCACAGCACCTGGCCTCCGGCACCGAGATCATCCGCCGGGTGGAAGACGCGACCGGCCTGACCGCACCCTGGTCCCTCGTCTACCAGTCCCGCTCCGGCGCCCCGCACGTGCCGTGGCTCGAACCGGACATCAACGACGCCATCGAGGAGCTCGCAGGCCAGGGCGTCAAGGGCATCGTGATTGTGCCGCTGGGCTTTGTCAGCGACCACATGGAAGTGGTCTGGGATCTGGACACCGAGGCGCTTGAGACCTGCGCCCGGCTGGAACTGGCCGCAACCCGCGTCCCCACGCCCGGAACGCACCGCAAGTTTGTCGCCGGGCTTGTGGACCTCATCTGCGAGCGGACCGTCGCGAACAACATCGCCGAGCGGCCGCACCTGACCACGCTCGGCCCCTGGTACGACGTCTGCCGTCCCGGCTGCTGCGCTAACTTCCGCGGCGAAAAGCCCACCATCGCCGGAGCCGACACCACCGTCGGGACCGGACACGATCCCTACCCGGCCGCACCTGTGGCTTCGGGTTCGGCTGCTGCGGCGGCGGGCCAGGGAACCGCATGAGCGTCCGGATCGGCACGCGCGCCAGCAAACTCGCCCTGACCCAGACCCAGCAGACCGCGGACCAGCTGGCCGCCGTCGGCGGGTTCCCCGTGGAGCTGGTCCATATCCGGACCGACGGCGACGTCCTCAAAGGCTCGCTGTCCCAGATGGGCGGTACCGGCGTCTTCGTCGCCGCGCTCCGCGACGCCCTGTTGCAGGACGTCTGCGATATCGCCGTGCATTCGCTCAAGGACCTCCCGACCGGTCCGGCCCTCGGCCTGAGCCTCGCGGCCACACCCCAACGCGTCGACGTCCGGGACGTGCTGTGCGCCCGCGACGGGCTGAAGCTCGCCGACCTGCCGAGCGGCGCGAGCGTCGGCACCGGCTCCCCGCGCCGCGCGGCCCAGCTCCGCGCCGTGCGTCCGGACCTGGACATCCGCGACATCCGCGGGAACGTGGACACCCGGTTGGGACGCGTCCCCGGGCTGTCGGGCAACACGAACGACGCCGTCGTTGACGGCAAGTCAAACGACCTCGACGCCGTCGTGCTCGCAGCCGCCGGACTGCACCGGATCGGCCGGCTCGACGCGGTCAGCGAATACCTCGAGACGGACATCATGCTGCCGGCCGCCGGGCAGGGGGCCCTGGCGATCGAATGCCGCACCGCCGACGCTCCCCGCCGGGCCGGGTCCACGGAAGGCTCCCAGGGCGTGCTGGCGCAGGCCCTCGCGGCCCTCGATGATCCGGACACCCGGCTCGCCGTCACGGCCGAACGGGCTTTGCTGGCCCGGCTGGAGGCCGGATGCGCCGCCCCGGTGGGCGCCTACGCCTACCGCAAGGGCAGCATGCTGCACCTCGAGGCGGTGGTCTGCGCCGTCGACGGCACGGCAACCGTCCGCGACAAGAAAGCCACCGACGGCCTCACCGAGGTCGGGGCAACGCTGCTCGGGATCGAGCTGGCGGAAGTCCTGCTGGCCCGCGGCGCCGCGGACATCGCGGACCTGGCAGCTTCCTGAACCGCGGATCCACCACTTCATGGCACGGCACAGCGACCGCAACCACACGGGCGGCCCAACCGGCATGAGGGTGCCGGAGGGCGCCCGCGTGCTGGTTGCCCGCAGCCCGGACCGCGCGGGGGAACTCGTCACGGCCCTCCGCCGTGTCGGCGCCGAGCCGTTGCTGCTCCCGCTGATTGACTTTGAGCAGGCCAGCGACCAGCACTCCCTCGACGTCGCCTTCGACGCTCTCGGCGCCGGGGCCTACACGTGGCTCGTGATCAGCAGCGTGACCACAGTCCAGGCACTTGAGGCGAAAGCCGCGGAACGCGGCGCCTCCCTCAGCAGCTGGCTGCCCGGCAGCATCCTCGTGGCCACGATCGGCCCGGCGACCCGCCGTGAGCTGGAGTCCCGGGGCATCAGCGTCGACCTTGCACCCACGGGCCAGCAATCCGGCACAGGCCTGCTCGACATCTGGCCCGCGAACCAGGGCAGCGTGCTCCTGCCCCAGGCGGACATAGCGGACCCGCGGCTCCGCAAGGGCCTCGAGGCCCGCGGTGCGGCCGTCCAGGCCGTCACCGCGTACAACACCGTCGACTATCCTGCCGATCCGCGCCGGGCCCTGCCCGCATTCCCGCCGGCCCCGCCGCAAGCGACCTTGTCGCAGGGGATCAGTCCGGCCGGGCAGGACGCGCCGCCGCCCACCGTGCTCACCACGGCCGAGGCGAAAGCCGAAATCGTGGCCGGCCGGCTGCACGCCGTCGTCGCCGCCTCCCCGAGCGCCGCCCGCCGCATCCACGCGGACCTCGGCCCGCTGGGCACCTGCCGTTTCGTCGCCATCGGACGCTCGACGGCGGCCGAGGCGGCCTCCCTCGGACTCAGCGTCGACGCCGTCGCCGAAGAGCCGACGGCGTCCGGCCTGGTTGCCGCCGTCGTGCGGTCCCTTGACCACCAGCAGCCCCCACCGCCTCCGTCAGCCGTAGAGCCCTCAGCAAAGGACACCATATGAGCTTCCCGACCCACCGCCCCCGCCGGCTCCGCACCACCCCGGCCATGCGCCGGCTGACGGCCGAACACCGGCTCTCAGCCTCGGAGCTCATCCTGCCGGCCTTCATCCGCGAAGGCCTGAGTGAGCCCAACCCGATCGCCTCGATGCCCGGCGTGCAGCAGCACACCACCGATTCGCTCAGGCGTGCCGCGGCCGAGGCTGTCCAGCTGGGCGTCGGCGGCATCATGCTGTTCGGCGTCCCCGCCGTCCGGGACGCGCGCGGGACGGCGTCGCTGGACCCCGACGGCGTGCTGAACAAGGCCATCCGGGACGTCCGCGCCGAGGTCGGCGGCGACCTCGTGGTCATGAGCGACGTGTGCCTCGACGAATTCACCGACCACGGCCACTGCGGTGTCCTGGACGCCAACGGCTACGTCGACAACGATGCCACCCTGGAAATCTACGGCCAGATGGCGGTTGCCCAGGCCGACGCCGGCGCCCACGTCCTGGGCCCGTCGGGCATGATGGACGGCCAGGTCGCCGTGATCCGGCAGGCCCTCGAGGACGCCGGGCACGCCAACACCGCCATCGTGGCCTACGCCGCGAAATATGCCTCCGCGTTCTACGGCCCGTTCCGCGAGGCCGTCGACTCGCAGCTGACCGGCGACCGCCGCACCTACCAGATGGACGCCGCCAACCGCCGGGAGGCCATCCTCGAGGTGGACCTGGACCTGGCCGAAGGCGCCGACATGGTCATGGTGAAGCCTGCCATGAGCTACCTGGACATCCTCGCCGACGTCGCCGCCATGAGCCCGGTCCCCGTGGCTGCCTACCAGATTTCCGGCGAGTACTCGATGATCGAGGCCGCCGCCGCAAACGGCTGGATCGACCGCCGGGCCGCCATCACCGAGTCCGTCCTGGGCATCAAACGCGCCGGCGCCAACATGGTGCTGACCTACTGGGCGAGCGAGCTCGCCGGCTGGCTGAAGGAAACCCGATGAACACGGCCCCCGAATCCGCGGACGCCCCGCTCAAGTCCACACCCACCGCGCCGGTGGGGCCCAACCGCATCCTCCTGGGCCTGAACACGTTCGGCGACGTCGGGGTCTTCCCGGACGGCCATCCCGTCCCGCACGCCCAGGTGCTGCGCCAGCTCCTGGAACAGGCCGAACTCGCGGACCAGGTCGGCCTGCACGCCTTCGCGGTGGGGGAGCACCACCGCCGCGACTTCGCTGTCTCCGCCCCGGAGGTATTCCTGGCCGCGGCGGCTGCCCGGACCAAGAACATCCGGCTCGGCTCGGCCGTGACAGTGCTCAGCTCCGATGACCCGATACGGGTGTTCCAGCGCTTCGCCACCGTGGACGCCATCTCCGGCGGCCGGGCAGAGGTCATGCTGGGCCGCGGGTCCTTCATCGAGTCTTTCCCGCTGTTCGGCCTGGACCTGGCGGACTACGAGGTCCTCTTCGAGGAAAAGCTCGAGCTCTTCGACAAGGTCCGGGCGCAGAAACCGGTCCACTGGGAGGGACGCACCCGGCCGGCCATCAGCGGCCTGAGCGTCTATCCGCCGCTGGAACACCACCTTCTGCCGACGTGGATCGGCGTGGGCGGCACCCCCGAGTCGGTGCTGCGCTGTGCCGAGTACGGCTACCCGATCATCTTCGCGATCATCGGCGGCCAGCCGCGGTCGTTCGCGCCCCTCGCCAACCTCTACCGTGAGGCCATGGCCAAGTACGGGCACCCGATGCAGCAGATGGCCACGCATTCGCCCGGCCACGTTGCCGCCACGGATGAGGACGCCCGCGAGGAGTTCTTCCCGCACTGGCTACAGCAGCGGAACCGGATCGGGGCCGAACGCGGCTGGGGCCCCGCCAGCCGGGGCGAGTTCGACGCGATGTGTACGCCCGAGGGAGCCCTCTATGTCGGGTCGCCGGAAACCGTGGCCGCGAAGATTGCCCTGCTCAAAAAGAACCTGGGCGTGGACCGCTTTGACCTCAAGTACAGCAACGGCACCCTGCCGCACACGGCCATGATGCGCTCCATTGAGCTGTTCGGCACCGAAGTGGCGCCCCGCGTGGCCGCGTTGCTTAGCGCCAACTGAACTGGCCGCGAACAGACCTCGCCGCGAACTGAAAGAATAGAAACCATGACTTCCAGCATGCCTCGCAACGAGGAACTCTTTGACCGTGCCCGCCAGCTGATGCCGGGCGGCGTGAACTCGCCCGTGCGCGCCTTCGGCTCCGTGGGCGGGACGCCGCGGTTCATGGTGTCCGCCAAGGGTGCCTACCTGACCGACGCCGACGGTGCCGACTACGTCGACCTCGTCTGCTCCTGGGGCCCGGCGCTGCTGGGGCACGCCCACCCGGAGGTCCTGGCGGCCGTGCACGCCGCCGTCGACCGCGGTCTCTCCTTCGGTGCCTCCACGCCGGACGAGGCCAACCTTGCCGCAATCGTCAAGGAGCGCGTCCCGGCCGCCGAGCGCGTCCGGATGGTCTCCACCGGCACCGAGGCGACCATGACGGCCGTCCGGCTCGCCCGCGGCTTCACCGGCCGCAATCTGATCATCAAGTTCGCCGGCTGCTACCACGGCCACCTCGACGGCCTCCTCGCCGCCGCAGGCTCCGGCCTGGCGACCCTCGCGCTGCCCGGCTCGGCCGGGGTCACCGCCGCGACCGCCGCCGAGACGCTCGTGCTGCCCTACAACGACCTCGGCGCCGTCGAAGCCGCCTTCGCCAAGCACGGTGACAGCATTGCCGCCGTCATCACCGAAGCCGCTCCCGCCAACATGGGCGTGGTCGCCCCCGGCGACGGCTTCAACGCCGGCCTCTCCCGGATTACCCGCGAACACGGTGCCCTGCTGATCCTCGACGAGGTCCTGACCGGCTTCCGCACCGGCTACTCCGGCTACTGGGGCCTCACCGGCGGCGCCGCCGGTGCCGCCCAGCCGTGGACCCCGGACCTGCTGACATTTGGGAAGGTGATTGGCGGCGGCATGCCGACGGCGGCTCTCGCCGGACGCGCGGAGGTCATGGACTACCTGGCGCCGCTGGGCCCGGTCTACCAGGCCGGGACTCTGAGCGGTAACCCGGTGGCCATGGCCGCCGGGGTCGCGACCCTCACGCACGCCACCCCCGAGGTCTATTCGTTCGTGGATGCCCGCTCGCTGGAACTCTCCGCGGCGCTGTCCTCCGCACTCGATGCGGCCGGCGTGGACCACTCCATCCAGCGCGCAGGCAACCTGTTCTCCGTGGCCTTCGGCACGGGCGCCCGGGGTGTCCACAACTACGAGGACGCCCAGGGCCAGGAAGTGTACCGCTACGCCCCGTTCTTCCACTCCATGCTGGACTCCGGCGTCTACCTGCCGCCGTCGGTCTTCGAGGCCTGGTTCCTCTCCGCCGCGCACGACGACGCCGCGATGAACCGGATCTTCGACGCACTGCCAGCCGCGGCGAAGGCGGCGGCCGGCGCCAAGCCGTAGCCTCAGCCCTTAAATGACTGATGGCACCCGCCACTGCGGGTGCCATCAGTCATTTAAGCTGCCGTGACGCTGGAGCGAACTACAGAACGTCCGCGAGGAACCCCTGCAGCCGCTCGGTCCGCGGGCTGGTAAAGATCTGTTCCGGGGGACCGGACTCGACGACGACGCCGGCGTCCATGAACGTCACGGTGTCCGAGACATTGCGGGAGAAGCCCATCTCGTGGGTCACCACCACCATGGTCATGCCGCCCTTGGCGAGGTCGGCCATCAGCGCCAGCACACCCTTGACGAGCTCGGGGTCGAGGGCGGAGGTGGCCTCATCGAAGAACATCACCTCCGGCTTCATGGCCAGGGCGCGGGCAATGGCGACACGCTGCTGCTGGCCGCCGGAGAGGTTGGCAGGACGCGCGTCGGCCTTGTGTTTGAGCCCCACCAGGTCGAGCTGCTCGAGTGCCTCGGCCCGGGCCTGCTCCGCCGGCAGCTTGCGCAGCTTCCGCAGCGCCAGCGAGACGTTGTCCACCACGGTCTTGTGCGGGAACAGGTTGAACTGCTGGAACACCATGCCGATCCGCTGGCGCAGCTCGTCCGGGTTGTCCTTCAGGACCGAGCGGCCATCGAGCAGGATGTCGCCCTGGTCCGGTTCGATCAGACGGTTCATGACACGCAGCAGCGTCGATTTTCCTGAGCCGGAGGGCCCGATCACCGAGGCAGTGGTGCCCTTCTCGACATGAAGGTCGATGCCGCGGAGGACATGGTTCGTGCCGAAGGACAAGTGCAGGTTCTTGCCGGTCAGCGAGCCGGAGGCGAATTCGCTCATGGCTGTGCTCCCTTCCCGATCAAGGCCGCGGCGTCGTCAGGCTGACGCTTCTCCGGACGGCCGGTGCGCAGACGCTTGTCGATGTAGTTGACCAAGTGGGTGAGCGGAACGGTCAGGATGAGGTACATGAACGCGGCGGCAACCAGTGGCGAGAGGTTTCCCGTATTGGCGGCGGCGTCGTTACCGATCCGGAAGATCTCGCGCTGGCTGGCGATCAGGCCCAGCAGATAGATCAGGGACGAGTCCTTGATCAGCGCGATGAACTGGTTGACCAGGGCCGGGAGCACGCGCCGGACGCCCTGTGGAATCACCACGAGGCGCATAGACGAGCCATAGCTGAAGCCCAGGGCCCGGGACGCCTCCAGCTGGCCCTTTTCCACGCTCTGGATGCCCGAGCGGAAGATCTCGCCGATGTAGGCCGCCGCCATGAGCGTCAGGGCGAAGATGGCCAGCGGGAACGGGTTCGTGGATCCGGTCGCTACCCGGACTATGGGTCCGAGCCCGAGGCCGATGAGGAGGATGATGACAATAGCCGGAACGCCGCGGAAGATGTCCGTGTAGATCCGGGAGAGCCACCGCAGCGGCGTCAGGCGGGACGTGCCCATGACGGCCAGGACCATGCCCAGGATGCACCCGAGCACGCCCGAGGAAACCGCCAGGATCAGGGTGTTGGGCAGGCCGAACATAATCATGTTCGGCAGGACGGCTGCCATCGCCTCCCAGTCAAAGAAGGTCTTTACGAGTTGATCGAGTGCATCCATGGACTAGGACTTCGGAACGGTGACAGCCTTGGAGCCCGGGGACCACGTGGCCGGGGTCTCGCGGTCCGGGTACCATTCCTTGGTCAGCTTGGACCAGGTGCCGTCGGCAATCACGGCGTCGAGGCCGGAGTTCAGCGCGTCGATGAGCGGCTGGTTTTCCTTGTTCACGGCGTACGCGGTGAAGTTCTGGGTGTTTACAACCGACTCGGCGATGACCGTGCCGTCGCCTTCCTTGACCTGGCCGGTAGCCTGCTGGGACGGAGCGACCCAGGCGTCGACCTGGCCGTTCTTCAAGTTGGCGTACGCGGTGTTGTAGTCCTCGAAGCGGACGGGCTCGATCTGGAGGGTGTTGGTGACGTAGTCATCCTGCACCGTGCCCTGGACCACGGCGATGCGGGTGTCCTTGGTCAGGTCCTTGAACCCCTTGATGTTGGAGTCCTTCTTGGCGACCACGGCCATGTAGCCGAAGTCGTAACCGTTGGTGAAACCCACGGTCTTGCGGCGCGCGTCAGTGGTGGAGATCGAGGAGGACCCGAGGTCGAACTGCTTGTTCTGAACCTGGGCGAGCAGCGAGGCGAAGCCGGTCGCCTTGAACTCCACCTTGAGGCCCAGCTTGTCCGCAATGGCGCGCAGGAGCTCGTTGTCGTAGCCGGTGAACTTGCCCGACTTGTCGATGTAGATGTTCGGCGGGGCGTCCGAAAGGGTGCCCACAGTCAGGGTTCCGTCGCTGATCAGGCCGAGCTTGGACTTGTCAATCTGGTCCAGGGGAGTGACGTCCTTGGTCGTGTATTTGTCCAGGGACTTCTGGTCGCTGCCCTGGAGGGCATCCGTCGGTGACGCCGTTGACTGGGCCGAACCGCCGCCGCAGGCTGCAAGGGAAACCGCCACGGCGATGGCCACGGGAACGGTGGTCAGCCACTTCAAGGCTTTGCTTTTCATCACGCAATCACTTTCGTCTGAAATTCAGTGGGTCGCGGGAGGCTCATCGGGCCCCCGGCCGCTGGCTTGGGCGCCGGGTGGAGCAGACACGCCGCGAAAGATAATTGTGTCATCCGACGTGGGCGCCCATTCAATCCGAACAAATCAGAGATGATGTGTGCGTTCTGCGAACTATCTTCAGGATCGCGTGTGATCGGCGCTGATCCTGATAGTGCTGGCGGGGTGGCGCGGAATCATCGGCGCCGGAGCGGGCGGCAAGTGGAAGCCCCGGGCCGTGTGACCTCCGTCGCAATCACTGGATTTGCGCGCAGCGGGGGACTAGTCAAGCCGTTCCGCCGGCGAACGTTTCGTTTTAAGAAGTGCTCCCGCGCCGGGGCCCAGCGTCCGGAATCCCGGCGTTTGGAGTCCCGGCGTCCGGAAATCCTAGAAGTCGCCCCGGCTGGCGTCCTCGGGAGGCAGGACGGGCCAGTCGCCTTCGATCACGGCGGCCGGCTTCGTCTTGCGCAGGTAGCTTTGGAAGTCCGCGGCCTGGGCAGAGGCCCATTCGACCTGGAGCTGGTGCAGGTTGCCCGCCGGCATCCTGAGCTTGGGGAATTTTCCGGCCATGGCATCGAGCATCCGAAGGGTTGCCAGGGCATCGGCCGCGGAGGTATGCGCGTTGTCCAGATTGACGCCGTACTCCTCGCACAAGGCGGTGAGCGTGCGCTTGCCCTTGCGGTAGCGGTCCACCTGTTTGTTCATGACGTACGGATCCAGCACGGGGAAGCGGCTCAACTGAGGGACGCCGTAGCGGGCAGACTCGGCGGCGAGCACCGTGAAGTCGTAGCTGGCGTTGAAGGCGATGACCGGCACACCCGTGTCGAAAAGCTCCTGGAGCACGGCGGCGACCTCCCGCGTCACTTCCGCGGCGGGGCGGCCTTCGCTGCGGGCCTTCTCGGTGGTGACGCCGTGGATGTCGCTGGCCTCGGTGGGAATCTCAACCCCGGGGTCCGCGAGCCACTCGTGTTCCTGGACAATCCCGCCGTCGGAGTCCACCACGGTGATGGATGCTGTGACAATCCGCGCCGCGCGGGAGTTCCGCCCGGTGGTTTCGAGGTCGAAGGCTGCGCGGGGGAGGGTGTTCCAAGTGCTCATGCTTCAACGCTACCTGCTGCCACTGACAGTTCCTGACCGGGGTGGCGGCGTGCCGCCTCCGCCTGCCGTCCCGGCGCTGTTCCGGAGTCCGGAACGGCTAGGCTGGACCGATGCGGACGGAGTATGTGGAGGCGGTGCTGGAGCTCGTGGCGTTGATCCCGGCCGGCACGGCGGTGGCCTACGGCGACGTTGCGGAACTCCTCGGCGCCGGCGGCCCGCGCCAGGTCGGATCGGTCATGAGCCACTATGGCAGCAGCGTGCCCTGGTGGCGTGTCCTGAAATCCAGCGGAGACGCCCCGCCCGGCCTGGAGCACGAGGCATTGGGCCTTTATCTGCAGGAGGGGACGCCGCTTCTGGGCCGCTACGAGGACTTCCGCCGGACCGGCGAGGGGCGCTGGCGTGTTGACCTGGCCTCCGGCCGGTGGGCGCCCACCGACGCCGATTTCGACCGGATCGATGCCATCGCGGAGCGGCTCGAGCGGGAGTCGCATAAATTGTCGGTACCCGATGATGAAATGACTGTGTGAGTACCCCCAGCCACCTTGAACCAAGCCTGCAGCGGTCCGGGTCCCGTCCCCTTCCCGGGGCGGGGCGCGCAACGGGAGCGGGGCTGCGCCTGTTGCCGCCCCGGACCCAGCACAGCGCGGTGCCGGTGCTGTCACCGGACCAGCTTGCCGCCGTCGAGGTCCCGCCCGGCTCCGGCCCCGTCCTGGTGCCCGGCGCGCCCGGCACCGGCAAGTCGACGGTCCTTGTCGAGGCTGCCGTCCGCCGCACCCTGCGCGATGGTCTGGATCCGGAGCGGATGCTCATCCTGGCTCCCGGGCGGCTCGCCGCGGATACGCTCCGCGACCGGTTCACGGCCCGCCTGGACCGGAGCCTGAGCACGACGCCGGCACGGACCTGGGCGTCATATGCCTTCGATCTGATCCGCCGTGCCAAGGCCGAAGGCCTCCTGCCGCTTCCGCGCCAGCCGAAGCTGCTCTCCGGCCCGGAACAGGACCTGATCATCAAGGAACTGCTGGAGGGCCATGCGCTGCCCGGCCTCGAGCTGCCCTGGCCCGAAGACCTGGGCGCCGCCCTGCAGACCCGCGGTTTCCGGCAGGAAGTGCGCCAGCTCTTTGACCGGATCATCGAATCCGGGCGGACCGCCGAGGACCTTGTGGCCTTGGCCCGGCAGTGCAACCGGCCGGACTGGATTCCGGCGGCCGCCCTGTACTCCGAATACCGCGATGTCCTGGACCTGCGCATGCCCGAGGCCTTCGACCCCGCCGGCATCATCACTGCCGCGCGCCAGATCTTCCAGGACTCACCCGATTTCCTCGCCGCCGAACGCGACCGCCTGCAGCTGATTCTCGTGGATGACATCCAGGAGGCGAACCCGGCGGTCTTCGAATTGCTCGCCGACATCGCCGCCGGCAAGGATGCCATCATCACTGCCTCGCCCGACACCGTGGTTCAGGGCTTCCGCGGGGCACGCCCCGATCTCGTGGCGGAGCTTCCCGGCCTCCTGGCACCTGACGGGACGATCCTGGAACGACCCCTGTGGACGGCGCATCGGCAGGACCCGGCAGTGGCGGAGGCATGGCTGTCAGTGGCCGGGCGCATCTCCCGCAGGTCCGGCGGGCAGTCCGCCCGCCGGCTCGAACAGCCCGGACCGGTGCCGGCGCCGGACGGGCAACCAGTCCCGACACCGGACAGAGCCGCCGGCGCATGGGCGGGGACGGTCGAGGCCCACCTGCTGCCGTCCCCGGTCCACGAGCTGCGGTATGTGGCCCAGCGGATCCTCGAAGCCCAGCTGAACGACGCCCGGGAACTCGGGGACATCGCCGTGATCGTGCGCAACGGCGGCCAGCTCAGCCAGTTGCAGCGGTACCTGGCCGGCCAGGGGATTCCGGTCCGGATTCCCGTCGCCGAATCCGCCGTCCGGGACGAGGTCGCGGTCCGTCCGCTGCTCGATGCCTATGCGGTGGCCCTGGACCCTGCCGTGCTCACACCCGAGTCAGCGGTGTCCTTGCTGACGTCCCGGATAGGCGGCGCCACCGCGATTGAACTGCGGAGGCTGCGGCAGTCGCTGCGCCGGGAGGAACTCCTGGGCGGCGGCGGGCGCACCAGCGACGCGCTCCTGGTCGAAGCCCTGCTGGAGCCGGGAGCGCTCGCAACGCTGGGCATCGAGGGTCACTCGGCCCGCCGGATTGCCCGGATGATCGCAGCGGGCCGGGACGCCGCCGGTGCCCCCGGAGGCAACGCAGAGACGGTGCTCTGGGCGCTCTGGCATTCCACCGGCCTGGCCTCCCGCTGGACCGACGCCGCCCTCGCCGGAGGCTCAGCCGGTGCCCGGGCCGACCGTGACCTTGATGCCATGATGGCGCTGTTCCATACCGCGGAACGCTTTGTGGACCAGCTGCCGGGTTCCGGCCCGGAGCAGTTCCTTGAATACCTGCTCAGCCAGGAACTTCCCATGGATACCCTGGCCGCCCGGGCGCAGCTGGAAGACGCGGTGGAGCTCATGACCCCTGCCAGCGCGGCCGGCCGCGAATGGCCGGTGGTCATTGTGCCCGGACTTCAGGAAGGCGTGTGGCCCAACACCCGGTTGCGCGGCGAACTGCTGGGCAGCACGTTGTTCGCCGACGCCGTCGAGCACGGCGTGGAGTATGCCCTGCGACTGGATCCGCAGAGCCGGCTGCGCGAAATACGCTATGACGAGCTCCGGAGCTTTTCCACGGCAGTGTCCCGCGCCCGGGAGGTGCTGATCTGCACGGCGGTGTCCTCGGAGGATGAGCAGCCGTCCTCGTTCCTGGACTATGTGGCGCCGTTGCGGTCCGGGCAGGACCGCCGGGGCTTTACCCCGGTCGAGCGTCCGCTGACGCTCCGGGCGCTGGTAGCGGAGCTGCGGCAGTACGCCCAGCTCGACCCGAGGGCGGCCGAATCGGCGGAAGCCGCGGCCGTCCTGGGGGGCCTGGCCACGGCCCAGCCGCCGGTTCCGGGCGCGCACCCCGCGAGCTGGTGGGGGCTGGCGGAGTTGTCCTCGGAGGAGGCGGTGGTTCCGCCGGGCGGTACCGTGTTCGTGTCGCCCTCGAAGGTCGAAACCGTGCAGAAATCTCCGCTGGACTGGTTTGTCCAAGCCGCCGGCGGTGAAGCCGCCACCGATTTTGCCCGCAGCCTCGGAACGCTGGTCCACGCCATTGCGCAGGACCTCCCGGACGCCTCGGGAAGCGAGTATGTCGCCGAACTCGTCCGGCGCTGGCCCACGCTGGGGATGAAGGACAACTGGGAAGGCAAACTGGACTTCCAGCGAGCCGAGTCCATGGTCCGCAAGCTCGCCCAGTATGTCCTCGTGATGCGCAGCGAGGGCCGGAGCCTGATCGGCGTCGAACAGGACTTTGAGGTGAAGCTGCCGGACGTTCCGGCGGAGGCCGCTTCCACACAGGCCGGATCCGATCCGGGCGAGGGCGGAAGCGCCGGTCCGGCGCGGCCCGCCGTGCTCAGGGGCCAGGTCGACCGGCTGGAGATCGACGCCGAGGGCCGGCTGGTGATCATCGACCTCAAAACCGGCAAACGCCAGCCCGGCAAAGCGGATCTGGACCGGCACCCGCAGCTCGGTGCCTACCAGGCCGCCGTGCTGGCCGGCGGCTTCGCGGGTCCCGACGACGGTCCGCCGCCGCTGCCGGGCGGCGCCGTCCTGGCCCAGCTGGGCACCACCACCAAGAGCCCCGGCATCCAGGCCCAGGCACCGCTGGATCCGCAGGACAACTGGGCACTGGAGATGGTCGGCGACGCGGCCCGCGTGATGTCCGGCAGCGTTTTCCAGGCCCGCCACGATCCGTCCAAGGGAGGCCACGGCGGCCACGGCTGCCGGCTCCCTGAAGTGTGCCCGCTGTGCGTGCGGGGAAAGCAGGTTACTGAATGAGCCCCGAGGCGCCGGCAAGCGGCCCGACCGACCCGCATCCGGCACCGGCTCCCCTCCCCGAGCCCCTTCCTGAGCCGCGGTTCAGCCCGGAAGAGCTGTCGGCACTGCTGGGGGAGGGGAACAGCCCCACGGCCGAACAGTCCCTGATCATTTCCTCGCCCCTCACGCCGCGGCTCGTGATCGCCGGGGCGGGCTCGGGGAAGACCGCCACCATGGCGGACCGGGTCGTGTGGCTCGTCGCCAACGGCTGGGTCCGGCCGGAGGAAGTCCTCGGCGTCACCTTCACCCGCAAGGCCGCCGGTGAACTCGCCTCGCGGATCCGGGCCAAGCTGGCCGCGCTGGCGCGCATCGCGGCGGCCGACACCGGGAACACGCTCTTCCCTGCCGGGCTGCTGAGCGCGGATGCGCTCGAACCCAAGGTCTCCACCTACCACTCGTATGCGAGCGGCATTGTGTCCGACTACGGTCTCCGCCTCGGCGTCGAACGCGACGTCGTGCTGCTCGGCGGCGCCCAGTCGTTCCAGCTCGCCAGCGAGGTGGTGGAAGCCTTTGACGGGGACTACGAACACTTCCGGTCCGCCAAATCAACGCTCGTCAAGGCCGTGATCCAGCTGGCGGGAGAGTGCTCCGAGCATTTGCAGGACCCGGCCCAGGTCCGTGGCTGGCTCTTGGAGCGGGTCGCCGCGTTCGAGTCGCTCCCGTATGTCGCAGAAGCCAAGAGGAACCCCACCCAGGCTGCGGGCGAGCTCAGCGCGATGCTTCGCACGCGGGCCAGCGTCGCGGACATGGTGGGCCGCTATTCCGAGGCGAAGCGCGCCCGCGGCGCCCTGGACTTCGGTGACCTGGTGGCCCTGGCGGCGCGGGTGGCCAGTGAGATTCCGGTCGCCGCCCAAACAGAGCGCCAGCGTTACAAGGTGGTGCTTCTCGATGAGTTCCAGGACACCTCGCACGCCCAGTTGGTGCTGTTCTCCCGGCTCTTCGGCGACGGCCATGCGGTTACCGCGGTGGGGGACCCGAACCAGTCCATCTACGGATTCCGGGGAGCGTCCGCCGGGCAACTCTTCCATTTCGTCCGCGAATTCCCGATCCTCGTCAGCAGCGAAGGCACCGGCACCGCCCACGGCGGCGAGGGGGACCGGGGCAGCTCGCGGGACCGGGGCAGCGGGCAGGCCCGGCGCTTTGCCGTGGCGCCCACCTCCTACTTGACTACAGCGTGGCGCAACGGACGCAACATCCTGGCCACGGCCAACCTCATTTCGGCGCCGCTGAGCAAAGCGGCGGCGAACCTCGGGGCCGCCGGGGCCCGGGAAAGCGCCGACGCCGTCGAAGTCCCGCCACTGCAGCCCAGCCCGGCCGCGGTGGACGGCAGGGTGGTGATGGGACGGTTCGCCACGGACGAAGCCGAGGCCGCGGCGATCGCAGGCGACGTGCTGAAATTTCGCGTGACAGACTTCGACGCCGCGCACTCCGCCGACCCGGTTCCGCCGGCCATGGCTGTCCTGTGCCGGCGCCGGGCACAGATGGAATGCATTCGCCGCGAGTTCGAAGTCCGGGGTATTCCCTATGAAATCGTTGGGCTCGGCGGGCTGTTGGACACGCCGGAAATCATCGATCTTGTCGCTACGCTCCGGGTCCTGGCCGACCCGGGCCGCTCGGACTCCCTCATGCGCCTGCTGGCCGGCGCGCGGTGGCGGATCGGCCCGGCGGACCTGATGGCCCTGCGGGACTGGTCGAGTTTCCTGGCCCGCCGTCGGGGTCGCCCCGGCGGCCTGGAGGCCGGCGACGCCGGACAGGGTGCCGAGGATGACGGGCGTGCCGCCGAAGACGCGCTGGATGACGCTGTGATCGAAGGCGACATCACGGACGCCGCCAGCCTGGTCGAGGCCCTGGACTGGCTGCCCCGCGACGGCTGGACCTCGGCGCACGGACGCAGACTGAGCCCGGAGGCCCGGGACCGTCTGCAGCGGCTCTCGGACGAGCTCCGGCAGTTGCGCAGCTACATGGGGGACGACCTCACCACTTTGCTCGGGGAGGTCGAACGGGCGATGCTCCTGGACATCGAAGTTGCGGCCCGGCCCGGGATCAGCATCCATCAGGCCCGCCGCAACCTGGACGCCTTCCAGGACGCGGCGGCCGGGTTCCTGCACACCTCCCAGCGGGTAGATGTCCTGGCGTTCCTCGCATGGCTGGAAGCTGCGGCGGCCGAGGAAAACGGTCTGGATGCCGCAGCGCCGGAGGTGAACCACGAAGCCGTCCAGCTGCTGACCGTGCATGCCTCCAAGGGGCTGGAATGGGATGTCGTGTTCGTTCCCGGGCTCAATTCCGGGGCGTTCCCCAGCAGCCGCGACTCGCGGTGGAGCAGCGGCAGTGCGGCACTGCCGTGGCCGTTGCGCGGCGATCGCACCGATTTGCCCCAATGGGACCTGGACCAGCCGGACCAAAAAGGCTGGCTTGACGCCGAGAAGGAGTTCAAGTCTGCCGTCCAGGCGCACGGCGAGGCCGAGGAACGGCGCCTGGCCTACGTGGCGTACACCCGTGCCAAACACGTGCTCTGGCTATCGAGTGCGGCGTGGGTGGGGTCCCGGGCCGGTTTGGCGGAGATGTCTCCCTTCCTTGCCGGGCTCGAGGGCCTCACCGCCGACGGCGCGGCCGAAATCCATCCGCTGTCCGTCAGCGAGGACGCGCTGCCAGCCGAAAGCCCCCTGACCTCTGAACTCGAAGTCGCCGCCTGGCCCTATGATCCGCTGGAGGGCCCGCATGACCCCCGGACGGGAAAACGGCTGCGGCTTGTCCCGGGCCGGCGGGCGGCCATGGAATCCGCAGCGGCCCGCGTCCTGCAGGCAATGGACGCCGGCCCGGACGGACACGTGGACCCTGGCCCGGACGGACGACGTCCCGTCTTGCGCGGTCCTGCCGCCGGGTGGGCGCAGGAGGCGGCCACTTTGCTGGAACGCCGCTCCCGGCGTTCGGTGGTCCAGGATGTGCATCTGCCCGGGCACATCTCGGCGTCGACTCTCGTGGACCTGGAAGATGACCCAGGCTCCGTTGTGGCCCGCCTGCGCAGGCCGATCCCGCGCGAACCGGGGATGTCGGCGCGCAAGGGCACGGCCTTCCACGCCTGGGTGGAGGAATACTTCGGCGCCGCCGGGATGCTGGACCTGGGTGAGGCAGCCGGCGCTGACGACCACATCGACGAGGCCTACGGCCTGGATTCCATGGTGGAAACTTTCCGTCAGTCCGAGTGGGCCCACCGCGCCCCCGCCCACGTCGAGGTCCCGGTCGAGACACGGATCGGCGACGTCGTGGTCCGGGGCAGGATCGATGCCGTGTTCCGCGACGCCGACGGCCGCTGGGATCTTGTGGACTGGAAGACCGGCCGCCGCCCCTCGGCGGCCCAACTGAAGGTCAAGGCAGTCCAGCTCGCCGTCTACCGGCTGGCCTGGGCCCGGCTCAAGGGGGTCCCGTTGGAGGACGTCCGGGCCGCCTTCTACTACGTGGCCGACAACCAGGTGGTCCGCCCCCATGACCTCGGATCAGCGGAAAAGCTTGAGGAAATCGTGTCGGCGGCGCTAGGGAGGACAGCGACGCACAGCGGCGCCTAGCTGCTGTCAGCCGGCCGGAGAAAGCCCGCCGAACGATCCGGGCGGGGCAGTACACCTGAACCGGCCGGCAGCCGGCGCTAGCGGGACGCGGAGTCGACCACCGTGATCGCGGCGGTTGACGTGTTGTCACCGGACCCGGGCTGGACGACGGCGATCGATTGCGTCGATGTGTCGGTACCGGCTGGAACCGCGGCCCCGGCGTCGCTGTCACCGGCCTCACTGACCTTCCCGGAGTCCGGGTCGGGGGCCGCCGCCTGCGGGGCGGCGTCCAGCGCGGCATCAGCGCTGGAGGGCTCGGAGGACTTGGCGGCGCCGGGGATTGCGGTGATGTCGGCGGACGCACCTGCGGCCGTACCGGCGCCCGGCTCGGCGCTTGCCTGGTCGCCTGCTTCAGCGGCTGCGGCTGCGGCTGTGGTTGTGTCTGCGATGGGCTGGGGGACAGCCGCCGGTTCGTCAGCCCCCGTTTCGCGGGGGATAGGCGTGACGTGCACAGCGGGCCTGGCACTGATGCCGGCAGTGGCATCATCAGCCGGAGCGCTGCCCGTGACCGGCTCCATAGGCAGCAGCGTGACCTTGCTGACGGCGGGCGCCGTCCCGTTGGCCGCTGGGGCCGGCGCGGCCGGGACCGTCGGCGCATCGACATGAGCACCGGCGTCGGCAATGGCTTGTTCTGTGCCGGGTTCGGGTGCCGCGACCGGCTGCGGCAGCGGTTCCACGCTGATCGGCTGGCCGCCGTGTTCGGCCACGTCCTCGGCCAGTGTGGCGAGCATGGATTCCGCCTCGTCGATCATTTCCTGGTTGCCGGCGGCCATGCCCTTGACCAGATACTGCGCCAGGGCGAATTCGGCGGAGAGCGCGGCCCGCCGCAACAGGTGCGCATCGGGCGCGTCGCGCCGGCTGGAGGTGTAGTGATCCAGGACCGCATTCACAAAGTCCTGTTCGTTGGAGGCGACCAGCCAGGCCATGTCGTCCGCCGGGTCACCGATGCGCAGGTCGGTCCAGCCTGTCACTGCGGTCACACGCTCACCCTCGACCAGCAGGTTGTCCTCGTGGAGGTCGCCGTGAACGACGCAGGGATTGAAGCGCCAGAGCGAGACGTCTTCCATGGCGTGTTCCCAGCGCCGCAGCAGCAGCGGCGGGATTTTTCCGGTCGTGGCCGCCTGGTCCAGTTCATTGAGGCGCCGCTGGCGGAATTCGTTGGGCGTGTAGCTGGGCAGATCGGCGTTGCTCACGATTGACCGTGGGAGGTCATGGATCGCGGCCAGGGCCGCCCCGATTTCGCGGGCCAGCGCGGGAGAGCCGTTGCTGAGCTCGTCCAGGGAGCGGGTGGCGCCGGCCAGGTGCGAATAGACAAACGTGCTGAGCTGGCCTTGCCGGACCGTTCCCGCCACTGTGGGCATGAGGAACGGGAGCTCGGCCCGGATGCCGGGAGCGAACGCACGCAGCACCAGGAATTCGGTTTCCAGCCGGGCGCTCGCTTCGGCATGCCGGGGGGAGCGGACGCGCCAACGCTTGCCCTCAGAGTCCAGCAGGAGGGCCGCGTCGAAGTCCGCCGGATCGTCGGGCGCAGAGCTGACGGCGGTCGGGGTCAGGCCGGGTACCGCCGCCGTTGCTACAGCTGCCAGTTCGATTGGTTTCCTTCTCACCCTTCCACGGTAGATTGAGCGGCGCCCAAGTCGGCGATGCACTCCGGCGAGTCTTGAGATCGGGGACAAATCGGAGGGAAATAGGCGCTGAATCCGGGGCAGGCGGCTTGTCCCGCACATGCTGTGGAGCGCCCGGCGGCATGGTCGGCAAATGTCAATTGTCTGCCCGAGTCAGTACGGTGGGTGTATGAGTCTTGCGGAGTCAGCGGCATCTTCATCGGCATCACAGCAAACACCCTCCGAATCCCCGGCATCCGACGGTGCGGCGCCGCCGCCGCATCTCCTGCCGGCAAACCACCTCATGGAGACGGTCCTTCCCGTGCGCCCGGCCCTGATCGACCGCGGATCCGCCGCGCGGGTGAAACCCGGAATGCTCGCGGAGCTGGTCGGTTCAGGCGCGGCGCAGGCCGTGGTGCTCTCCGGCAGGCAGGCCCTCGTCAGCGGCAACAGCCTCGTGCTCCTCAACGCGGCCGAGCTCTCCGGGCACCTGGCCAACACCCCGTACGCTCCCGAACACGTGATTTACCTCGGTTCCGCCCTGGCCGGTTCGGACCTCGACGCCGGCACCGAGCTTGTCCTCTTTGTCCTCCCGCTTCAGTTCGAAGTCCAGGCCGAGGAATTCGAGGCTCACGTGGCCGGCGTTCCGAGCGATGCGCAGTGGGTGGGTTTCCGCGAAGTCGCGGCACGCCTGAACGCCACGGACACTGCGCTGTTCATCGAAGCCAGCGCCATCGCCAACTGGCATTCCACCCACACTCACTGCCCGCGCTGCGGCACTCCCACGCAGCCGGAAGCCGGTGGCTGGGTCCGGCGCTGCCCGGCCGATAACTCCGAGCACTTCCCCCGGACGGATCCGGCCATCATCGTCACCGTGGTGGGCCCCGACGGGAGACTGCTGTTGGGCGGAGGTGGCCCACTCGACGCCCGGAACTATTCGACCCTCGCCGGCTTCGTCGAACCGGGGGAGTCGCTCGAACAGGCCGTGCAGCGCGAAATCAGCGAGGAAGTCGGGGTCCGCGTCACCGCGTCCCAGTACCTTGGATCGCAGTCCTGGCCGTTTCCCGCCTCCCTGATGCTCGGCTTCACGGCCACCACGCCGGACACCGAAGCCCGGCCCGACGGCGTCGAGGTCACCAGGGCACGGTGGTTCAGCCGGAGCGAACTGCAGGACGCCGTCCTCAGCGGCGAGATCGTCATTTCCAGCAGGCTCTCCATCGCCCGGTCCCTTATTGAACACTGGTACGGCGGCATCATTCAGGACGCCGCGGACAGCGCCTGACACTGCCCCATACAGGCTGACACCGCCTGCCCCTATCCGCAGGACACCGACTACCGACTGAGCAGCAAAAGTGACCACAGAGAAATTGAACTTCAGCACCATCCCCGGCGGGGAACCGTCGGGCGGCACGACGTCGGGCGATGCCCCGCCTGCCGATGCCCCGGAACCTGACGGCCGTTCGCTGGAGGAACGGATCCTCGGCGGCCTCGACGCTGAGCAACGCGAGGTTGCCAGCACCCTCCAGGGGCCCATGTGTGTCCTGGCCGGTGCCGGGACCGGCAAGACCCGCGCCATCACGCACCGGATCGCCTACGGCGTGCACTCAGGGGTGTACAGCCCGCAACGGCTCCTCGCTGTCACCTTCACGGCCCGGGCTGCCGCCGAGATGCGCAGCCGGCTCCGTGACCTCGGCGTCGGCAACGTTCAGGCCCGTACCTTCCACGCCGCGGCGCTGCGCCAGTTGCAGTTCTTCTGGCCGCAGGCGGTCGGCGGCACCTTGCCCAACCTGCTGGACCACAAGGCACAGATGATTGCCGAGGCCGCGCGGCGGCTCCGGCTCAGCACGGACCGCGCCTCCATCCGGGACCTCGCCTCCGAAATCGAGTGGGCCAAGGTATCCATGCTGACCCCGGCGAACTATCTGGAGAACGCCCAGGGCCGGGGCAATCCGGGCGGCTTCGACCTGACGGCCGTGGCACGGGTCTTCCAGTCCTATGAGGACGTCAAGACCGACCGCAACGTCATCGACTTCGAGGACGTGCTGCTGATCACCGTGGGGATCCTGCAGGAGGACCCAAAGGTGGCAGCGACCGTCCGGGAACAGTACCGGCATTTCGTCGTCGACGAGTACCAGGACGTCTCGCCGCTGCAGCAGCGGCTCCTGGAGTTGTGGCTCGGCGGACGCGACGAGCTGTGCGTCGTGGGCGACGCCAGCCAGACCATCTACTCCTTCACCGGCGCCTCCCCGAAGCACCTGCTCGGGTTCAAAGCGATGTATCCCGAGGCCCACGTCGTTAAGCTGATCCGGGACTACCGGTCCACGCCCCAGGTCGTCAGGCTCGCCAACGACCTCCTCGCCGGCCGGCGCAGCGGCGGCCCGGTGGCGGACGCCGCCTGGGCAACGCCTTTGCAGCTGGTGGCGCAGCGGCCGGCGGGCCCGGTGCCGCGGTTCACCGAATGCTCGGATGACGAGGCGGAGGCCGCCACTGTCGCCGCGCGGATCCGCGAACTCCTCGACGCCGGAACACCGGCGAGCCAGGTCGCCGTGCTCTTCCGCACCAACGGGCAGTCCGAAGCCTACGAACAGGCGCTGGCCTCGGCGGGGATCGGCTACCAGCTGCGCGGCGGTGAGCGGTTCTTCGCGCGGAAGGAGGTCCGGGACGCCATCCTGCAGCTCCGGGCCGCGACCCGGGCGGTGGCTGAAACCGCCACGCACGAGCCGCTCGGGCAGCTGGTCCGGGACATCGTCGCCTCCCTGGGCTACACGGACGCGGCGCCGCACAGCGGCGGCGCTCTCCGGGAGCGCTGGGAATCGCTGGCCGCCCTCGTGGCGCTGGCCGACGAACTCGTGATCAGCAGGGGCCCGCAGTTCTCGCTCCCGGACTTTGTCAACGAGCTCCAGGAACGGTCCCTGGCCCAGCACGCGCCGACTGTGCAGGGCGTTACCCTGGCATCGCTGCACGCCGCCAAGGGCCTGGAATGGGACGCCGTGTTCCTGGTCGGGCTGAGTGAGGGCCTCGTGCCGATCTCGTTCGCGGACACTCCGGAAGCGGTGGACGAGGAACGCCGGCTCCTGTACGTCGGGATCACCCGCGCCCGCGAACACCTGTCCCTGTCCTGGTCCACTGCCCGGACACCCGGCGGACGCGCCAACCGCAAGCCCTCGCGCTTCCTGGACGGCCTTCGCCCCGACTCGGTGGCCAGCTCCCACCTGCGGGGCAAGGGCCCGGCGCCGCGCCGGAAGGCGGCCGTTCCGGCGTCGTGCCGGGTCTGCGGCAGCATGCTCTCCAGCGGCGCGGAGCGCAAGGTGGGCCGCTGCAACCAGTGCCCGCCCAGTTACGAGGAACAGACGTTCGACGCGCTCAGGCAGTGGCGGAAGGACGTGGCCCTTGAGGCGGACGTCCCGGCATTCGTGGTGTTCACCGATGCCACCCTGACCGCCATCGCCGAGGCGCGCCCCGAGTCGCTGGAGCAGTTGGCCAAACTCGCCGGCGTGGGTCCATCCAAACTGGAGAAGTACGGCGAGGCCGTTCTGACAGTCCTGGCCGAAAGCACGGTTCAGTGATGTCCGGTTCAGTTCCGGCGGCCACACCGCTGACCACCGCCGACGGCGCCCCGGTAGTGGTCCGCCGCTCTGCGCGCCGACGCCGCACGGTCGCCGCGTTCTGGGAGGACGGCACCGCCGTCGTCGCCATCCCCGCGTCCTTCAGCAGGGCGCAGGAACGGGAGTGGGTCCATCGCATGCTGGAGAAACTCCGGCGCCAGGGGGACCGGGCGGCGCGGGGTTCCGGCCGGCGCCGCCCCCGCAGCGATGCCGACCTTGCCGCCCACGCCGCGGATCTGTCGGCGAAGTACCTGGGCGGCAGAGCGGTGCCCTCCTCGGTCCGCTGGGTCACCAACCAGAATTCGCGCTGGGGTTCCGCGACGCCGTCCGAAGGGACCATCCGGCTCTCGGCGAAGCTGCAGCCCATGCCGCAGTGGGTGATCGACTACGTGCTGCTTCACGAACTGGCCCACCTCCTGGTGGCCGGCCACGATGCCGCCTTCTGGCGGTTGCTGACGGCGTACCCGGAGACTGAGCGTGCCAAGGCCTTCCTGGAAGGGGTCTCGTTTGCGACATCACGCGGCCTGGCACCCGACGGCGGATACGACGAAGCCCCGGACGGAACCGAAATCCCGGCCGGGGCCTACTAGCGTTCGGCTAGGCCTTGGGCGTGCCGCCGTCGTCCGGTCCGCCGTCCTGACGGTCGTCGTCCTTGGCCGCCGGTTCGTCCGTGCCCTCTGAATCCGCCGTGCCTTCTGAATCCGCGGTGCCTTCTGAATCCGCGGTGCCCTCTGAATCCGCCGTGCCCTCGGTGTCCGTGGCGTCGGCGCCGGCCTGCTCGTCGAACCCTCCGCTAAGCAGTTTCTGCAGGGCGTCATCCACTTCGCTGTCGCTGGCTTCGGCGAGTTTGCGGCGTTCGCTGAAGCCTTGCGGATCTTCCAGGTCCTCTGCCGTGGGAAGCAGGTCGGGATGCTGCCAAACGGCGTCGCGGCCGTCGACCCCACGCTCTTCCTTGAGCAAGGCCCACAGCGTGGCGGCCTCGCGGAGCCGGCGCGGCCGCAGTTCGAGTCCCACGAGGGAGGAGAACGCGTGTTCCGCGGGGCCCCCGGTGGCCCGGCGCCGCCGGACGGTTTCGCGCAACGCGGCCGCGGACGGCAACATCTTCTCGGTTGCACCCCAGGTGAGTTCGTCCACCCAGCCTTCCACCAGGGCAAGCGCGGTCTCCAACTTTTCGAGGGCCTGCTCCTGGGCGGGAGTGCGCTGCGGCATGAAGACTCCCTGCGAGAGCGCCTCCTGGATGCCCTCGGGGTTGCTGGGATCGATCTCGCGTGCCAGTTCTTCGATCTTGGACGTGTCGATGTGGATGCCGCGGGCGTAGGCCTCGATCGCGCCGAGCAGGTGCCCGCGCAGCCAGGGTACCTGGACGAAGAGACGGGCGTGTGCAGCCTCTCGCACGGCCAGGAACAGGCGGATGTCGTTCTCCGGCAGGCTGAGGCCCTCACCGAATTTCGCCACGTTGGCCGGCAGGAGCGCCATTTCAAGGTCTGCGAGGGGCACGCCAATGTCCGTCGAGCTGACCACTTCGGCCGAGAGCGCGCCGATCGCCTGGCCGAGCTGCATGCCGAAGATCGCCCCGCCCATGTTCTGGATCATCGAGGAGGCGCCGCCCATCATGGACTTCATTTCCTCGGGCATCTGCTCGGTCATGGCGGCCGAGAGTGCATTGGCAATGCTGTTGGCCACGGGCTCGGTCAGCCGCTTCCACGTCCCAAGGGTTTCCTCGACCCATTCGGCGCGGGACCACGCCCGGCCGATCAGTCCCGTGGCCGGAAGCCCGGTGACCTGGTCGAGCCACAGTTCGGCCAGCCGAAGGGCCTCATCGACCTCCCGCGACTGATGCGCCGTGACCGAGGGGTCGGTTCCGCTGGCGGCGACGCGCCGGGCGTTGTCATGTGCCAGCTGCCAATTGACGGGCCCCTCCGAGGGGGCACTCATCATCGCCTGCACCTGGGAAAACATCTGGGCCAGGAGGTTTGGATCGTCCGGGAGGCCTGCTGCCTTGGCGAGCTCGGCGGGGTCGATATTGCCCATGCCCTGCCCGCCCATCAGGTTTTTGAGCATTTCGGCCAAGGGATCCTTGGGTTCCTCGTCGCCATTGGACGGATTGAGTGGGTTGGAGGTCATGATCCCGCCGATCGTCGGTGTGGCTGCTTCTCAACTTCACGGTACCCCTGTGCAAGAGTGGCTGTCTGCCGAAACCGCGCCACGTTCGCTGTAGGCAAAGAGCGGTCCGGGGTCCCAAGCGCGTAGGCTTGGAAGTTGGAATATTTGCACGCGGCAGCCTCGGGTTAGGCTGCGGCCCTGGTGCGTGGTCGCGGTGTCCTCTCGGGCTTGTCCTGGCAGGGCCGCAGCAGCTCGTGCCGGCACGGAGAGGTCGTTCAATGACAATCACCCACGGTGAGCAGCCCGCCAGCGACCCAGCGGCCGGCCCTGCCCGGGGCAGGTGGGCGCGACTGGCTGGCGCCGGCATGCGGCGCCCGCGCAACAACCGGTCTTCGGCCATGCTTGTCTCGGGGCTGCTTGCCGCCGCACTGGGCATCACCGCGGTGAGCCTGCCCGTGCCCTACGTGATCGAGTCTCCCGGCCCCACCTTCAACACCATCGGCCAGGACAACGGCAAACCGGTGATCAGCGTCAGCGGCCATGAGTCGTTTCCTGCCAAGGGCAGCCTGGACCTGACCACTGTCTATGTCGACGGCGGTCCCAACGGTCCGGTCAGCGTCTTCGAGGCGTTCTCGGCATGGCTGAACGGGACCAAGGCCGTCTACCCCCAGGAACTGCTCTTCCCCACCGGCGTCACCAAGGAACAGTCCCAGCAGGAGAGCGCCACCGCGATGACCACCTCCCAGGAGAACGCCATCGCCTCGGCACTGAAGGAACTGAAGATTCCGTTCGGGCAGAAAATGCAGGTGGCCGGGCTCCCGGACGACTCCGCCTCGAAGGGACTGCTGCAGGCAGGGGACGAACTTGTCTCCATCAATGACAAGCCCATCACTGCGCTCGGCGTGGTCCAGGCGGAACTGGCCGCCGGCAACGGCAAGCCCGCCAAGGTTATCGTCGAACGCGCCGGCAACCGGGTGCCAGTCACCATTACGCCGGCCAAGAACAGTGCGGGCCGCTACATCCTGGGCGTCTTGCTGCAGTACAAGTTCACCTTCCCGTTTGATGTCACCATCTCGCTCGACAAGGTCGGTGGCCCCAGTGCGGGCATGATGTTCGCGCTTGGCATCATTGACACCGTCACTCCCGGGGACCTGACCGGCGGCAAGCACATCGCCGGAACCGGAACCATCACCCCGGACGGTGCCGTAGGACCCATCGGCGGGATCGCCCAGAAGATGCAGGGGGCGCGGTCCGGCGGGGCCACACTGTTCCTGGCCCCGGCGGCCAACTGCGAAGACGTGCTGGGCCACATCCCCGACGGCCTGCAGGTGGTCCGGGTCGAGAACCTCACCGAGGCCCGCAAGGCAGTTGAACTGGCCGCGTCAGGCGGCGACACATCGGGCCTGCCTGTCTGCACCAACAACTAGACTGGCCGCGGAACTAAGCGCCGTCCCCACTCGTGGCACTAATTGACGGCCGCGCCGTCCCGCCGGGACCCTGCTGCAGGGCCCTGACGGAACGGCGGTGACGGCCGTTAGAATGCATCAACCTGCAACACCGGCACTTGGTCGCCAGACTGAGCCACAGCAGCGACTGATAACTAAAAACCAGCAGTAGACGACCAGCTATGAGGTACCGAGTTTGTCCCGTCCCGCCAGCACTGTCCCGCCCGGAAGACCCCAGACACGACGCGGCGCCCTGACGCCGACGCTGATCATCGTGGCCCTGATCGTGGTCGGATTCATCTTCTTCGCCAATGTCTGGACGGATGTCCTCTGGTACCAGCAGCTCGGCTACTTCGAAGTGTTCCTGACCGAGAACCTGGCCAGGATCGTGATCTTCCTGACAGGTTTCGCTGTCATGTTCCTGGCCGTCTTCTTCGCCATCAGGATTGCCTACCATGCGCGGCCGGTGTACGCCCCCGATTCGGAAATCCGGGACAACCTCAACCGCTACCAGGCGCAGCTTGAACCGATCCGCCGCGTCGTGATGGTGGGGCTTCCCATCCTCTTTGGCCTGTTCGCCGGCAGCGCCGCGGCCAGCCAGTGGCAGAAAGTCCTCCTGTTCCTGAACCAGGAGGCATTCGGCCAGAACGATCCGCAGTTCGGGCTCGACATCAGCTTCTACCTCATGACTCTTCCCTTCCTCGGCTTCGTCACCGGGTTCCTCATCAGCGTCACGGTGATCGCTGGCCTTGCCGGCATCCTCACCCACTACCTCTACGGCAGCATCCGGATCATGGAACGCGGGATCTTCACCAGCCGCGCCGCGCAGATCCACCTGGCTGTCACGGGCGCCGCCTTCCTGGTGCTGATGGGCCTCAACTTCTGGCTGGACCGCTACTCCACGGTGCAGAATAACGGCGGGCGCTGGGCCGGTGCGCTGTACACGGACGTGAACGCCGTCATTCCGACCAAGGCCATCCTGGCCGTGGCCGCGGCCATCGTCGCCGTGCTGTTCATCGTCGCCGCGGTCATCGGCAAGTGGCGGCTGCCGGTGATCGGCACCGCCATGCTCATCATCACGGCCATCCTGGCCGGCGGCGTCTACCCGTGGGTCATCCAGCAGTTCCAGGTCCGGCCCTCGGAGCAGACGCTGGAGAACGAATACATCAAGCGGAACATCGCGATGACCCGTGCCGCCTACGGCCTGGATAAGGTCCAGGAAAAGCGGTACAACGCCACCACCAACGCCACCACCGGAGCGCTGGCCCCCGATGCGCAGACCACCGCCAACATCCGGCTGCTGGATCCGAACCTGATCTCGGATGCGTTCTCGCAGCTCGAACAGTACCGGCCCTACTACCAGTTCCCCAGCGCCCTGAACGTGGACCGCTACGAGATCGACGGCAAGATCCAGGACACGGTCATCGCCGTCCGCGAACTCAACCCGGACGGGCTCGCCACGAACCAGCAGTCCTGGCTGAACCGGCACGTTGTCTACACCCACGGCTACGGCGTCGTCGCCGCCAAGGGCAACAAGTTCACCGTGGACGGCAAGCCGGACTTCCTGCAGGCGGGCATCCCGTCCACCGGCGCGCTCGGCAACGATTCGACCTACCAGCCCCGCGTTTACTTCGGCCAGGACTCGCCCGACTATTCGATCGTGGGCGCCCCGGACGGTGCACCGCACCGTGAGCAGGACCGGCCCGCGGCCAAGGAAGGCGACGGCGAGACGCAGTACACCTTCACGGGCAACGGCGGCCCGAACGTGGGCAGCTTCTTCAACAAGATCCTTTACGCGATCAAGTTCCAGTCCTCGGACCTGCTGCTTTCGGACGGCGTGAACGCCGAGTCCCAGATCCTCTACGACCGCAACCCGCGGGACCGCGTCGAAAAGGTGGCGCCCTACCTGACTGTTGACGGCAATCCGTACCCCGCCGTCGTCGACGGCAGGGTGAAATGGATCGTGGACGGGTACACCACCAGCCCGTACTTCCCGTACTCCCAGCAGGAGCAGCTCTCTGCCGCCACGGCCGACTCACAGACCGCCGCGAACCGGACAGTAGCCCTGCCAAACAGCTCGGTGAACTACATCCGCAACTCGGTCAAGGCCACCGTGGACGCCTATGACGGCTCCGTGACGCTGTACGCCTGGGACGACCAGGATCCGGTCCTGAAAGCCTGGCAGAAGATCTTCCCGACGTCGGTGAAGCCGTATTCGGAGATGTCCGGTGCCCTCATGAGCCACGTGCGCTACCCGGAGGACCTGTTCAAGGTCCAGCGCGAGCTTCTGGGCCGCTACCACGTGACCAACCCGGACAGCTTCTACACCAACATTGACGCCTGGTCCGTTCCCAACGACCCCACCGTCAAGGACGAAGTCAAACAGCCGCCGTACTACATGTCGCTGAAGATGCCCGACCAGGACAAGCCGGCGTTCCAGCTGACCTCGTCGTTCATCCCGCAGGTGGTCAACGGCAACGCCCGCAACGTGCTCTACGGCTTCCTGGCCGCGGACTCCGACGCCGGCAACCAGAAGGGCGTCAAAGCGGACAGCTACGGCCAGCTGAGGCTCTTGCAGATCCCGCCGGAGACCCAGGTCCCCGGACCGGGCCAGGCGCAGAACAAGTTCAACTCCGACCCCACCGTTTCGCAGGCCCTTAACCTGTTGCGCCAGGGTGCGTCGGCGGTGCTCAACGGCAACCTCCTGACCCTGCCGGTTGGTGGCGGCATGGCGTACGTCCAGCCGGTCTATCTGCGCTCCACGGGGGAGACCTCCTACCCGACGCTGCAGCGGGTCCTGGTGGCGTTCGGCGACAAGATCGGGTTCGCGCCCACACTGGACGAGGCCCTGAACCAGCTCTTCGGCGGAAATTCGGGTGCCGCAGCAGGTGACTCGGCCAACAAGGGACAAACACCGGCCACGCCCACCACGCCAGGTGGGGCAACTCCGCCGCCCGGCACTACCGACGCGAAGGCAGACCTGAAGGCCGCGCTGGACGAGGCCAATGCGGCGATCAAGGCCGGCCAGGACGCCCTCGCGAAGGGCGACTTCGCGACCTACGGTGAGCAGCAAAAGAAGCTGAACGCTGCCTTGCAAAAGGCACTCGAGGCCGAAGCAAAGCTGGAAACCCCGGCCGCGCCGGCGGGCGCCGCCACACCGTCGCCCACACCGTCGGCGACGGCGGGCGGTTAACGCTGCGCAGCTGACCCTGGCAGGTCCTTGCGCGCTGCGCGAGGGCCAGGCGCAGGCTGTGAACGGTGCGACAGGCCGGGTTTGCCCCTACGGAGGGGCAATCCCGGCCTGTGGCGTAGACGGACCGGATTCGATCCCTGTGCGGCCCTGGCCGGACGGGCCCGGGAGACCGGGGCGGACGCTCCCGCGGGCGGCGAGATGCACATCACGTCGCTTCGATTTGGCCTCAAGTTCACCGGCAGGTAGAGTTGATCTTGCGACGCGGGGTGGAGCAGTTCGGTAGCTCGCTGGGCTCATAACCCAGAGGTCACAGGTTCAAATCCTGTCCCCGCAACTTGAGAAAAGGTCCGGAATACTGGAAACAGTGTTCCGGACCTTTTGCTTTAAGCCGCTGGGGGGCGGTCCGGAAGCCGGGAACCGGGAAACCGGTCATAGGACAAAGGGGCGACCGCTCGAGCGGCTCGCCCCGCAGACCATCGCCTCGCCCCGCAGACCATCGCCTCGCAGTCCATCGATCTGGATGTGCCGGACTGGACGGCGGCCGGGCACGTGGTCAAGGCGGTCCGGAAACTAGGGTAGAGTTGATCAAGCGACGCGGGGTGGAGCAGTTCGGTAGCTCGCTGGGCTCATAACCCAGAGGTCACAGGTTCAAATCCTGTCCCCGCAACTGGAGAAAAGGTCCGGAACACTGGAAACAGTGTTCCGGACCTTTCGTTTTAAGTCCGCGGCGGCGGCCTGCGCTGCGTCTGCCCTGAGCCGCCCCCGTGCCGGCTCTCAGCCGTCCTTGAGCCGCTGATAGGTTGCCAGCGCCCGCGCCCGGGACTCGGCAAGGTCCACGATCGGTGCGGGGTAGCCGGGGGCGGCGCTGTCGGCCTTCCAGGGCTCGTGGACGGTTTTGTCATCCAGCGCGGCGAGCTCGGGAATGTACCCGCGCAGGTAACGACCGGCGGCGTCGAACTTCTTGCTCTGCGTGACCGGGTTGAAGATCCGGAAGTACGGCGACGCGTCGGCACCCGAGCCCGCCACCCACTGCCAGTTGGCCGGATTGCTCGCGGCATCGGCGTCCACCAGCGTGTCCCAGAACCAGGCCTCGCCCAGCCGCCAGTCGGCCAGCAGGTTCTTCACCAGGAAGGACGCGGCCGCCATCCGCACGCGGTTGTGCATCCAGCCCGTCTGCCAGAGCTGGCGCATGCCCGCGTCCACCATCGGGTAGCCCGTACGGCCCTGCTGCCAGGCCTGGAGCTCGTCGCCCGACGCCGGCTGCCATTGAAAGCGGTCGAACTCCGGCCGGTAGTTCTGTGTCGCCAGATCCGGATTCTCGTACAGCAGCTGCCAGCAGAATTCCCGCCAGCCAAGTTCGGAACGGAAGATCCCGACGTCGGCCGGCGCCCCCGCCGCAAAGCTGTGGCGCAGCGTGTGCCAGATCCGGAAGGGGCTGATTTCGCCAAAGCGCAGATGCGGGGAGAGCCGGCTGGTGCCCTCGACGCCCGGGACGTCGCGGCCGGTGCCGTACTCTGCGGCCGGGCCATCCACGAAGTCCTCGAGGCGGCTGAGGGCGCCGGCTTCTCCCGGCGTCCAGGTGTCGGCCAGCCCCAGGCTCCAGTCCGGGCTCCGGGGGAGCAGGCCCCAGCTTTCGAGCGGTTCGCTCGCCGGCAGGCCGCCGCTCTGGGTGCGTGCAGGGCCCGGCAGCTGGTCCGGAGCCGCCAGCGGCTGCCGGGGCTCGGCACCGGCCAGGCAGGCCTTCCAGAACGGCGTGAAGACCTTGTAGGGGCCCCCGCCGCCGGTGCGCACGGTCCACGGCTCGAACATGAGGTTCGCTTGGAAGCTCGTGGCGTTGAGGCCCTCCCCGCCGGCCCAGCTCTTCAGGCCGGCGTCGACGGCGCGTTCAGGGCCGCCGTAGCGGCGGTTCCACAGCAGGGCGTCTGCCGACGTTTCCACCGCGAGGTCCTGGATGACCCGGGCGGCGGGGCCGCGGCGGAGCACCAGCCGCGAGCCAGTGGCCTCCAGCGCGGCGGCCAGGCCGGCCAGGGAATGGTGGAGCCACCACTTCACCGCGCCGCCCAGCGGCCGGATGCCGGGTGACTCCTCATCCAGGACATAGACGACGGTCAGGGGTTGGTGCAGGGCAGCGGCCTCCGCCAGAGCCGGATTGTCATCCAGCCGGAGGTCATCACGGAGCCACACAAGGGTCGCAGACATGGATCCACGGTACACGCGCGCCCGCCGCCGCGGGCGCCTGTGCGGTGAGACATGGGGCCATGCAGGGCACAACGAGGGCCGGGCCCCGGCGGGCGATCCTGAGGTGTCAGGTTCGTCCGCCGGAGCCCGGCCCCGGGCCCGAAGCGTGCAGCAGTCCTGCGGAAGCGCCGGACCGGCGGGTCAGAGCTTGTCGAAGTCGGCCTCCTCGACCGTGGAACCGGACTCGGCGCTCTTTTCGCCGGTGCCGATGGCAGCGGGGGCGCCGCCGGACTTCAGCGCTGCCAGCCGGGCTTCGATCTCGGTCTGCTCGCCAAGATCTTCCAGCGAATTGAACTGGGCGTCCAGGCTCGACTCGGCGAGCTCCTGCTGGCCGCGGACCTTGGCTTCCTCGCGGCGGATCTTCTGTTCGAAGCGGCCCACCTCGGAGGTGGGGTCCATGATGTTGATGCTCTTGAGGGCATCGTGGACCTGGCTCTGGGCCTGCACGGTCTTGGACCGGGCCACCAGCTCATTGCGCTTGCTGGTCAGTTCGTTGAGCTTGCCCTTCATCTGGTCGAGGCCGTGCTTGAGCTTGTCCACCACCTCGGTCTGGGACGCGATGCTCGGCTCGGCGGCCTTGGCCTCGTTCTCGGAACCCATCTGGCGCTGCAGGGCCACCTTGGCCAGGTTGTCGAACTTCTCGGCATCGCCGACGTCGCCCTTCGCCCGGTATTCGTCGGCCTTGCGCGAGGCTGCGAGGGCCTTTCTGCCCCAGTCCTGGGCGTTGCGGACGTCCTCGTTGTAGTCGTCCTGGAGCATGCGCAGGTTGCCGATGGTCTGGGCCACGGCGGACTCCGCCTCCGCGATGTTGTTCGTGTAGTCACGGACCATCTGGTCCAGCATTTTCTGCGGATCTTCGGCCTGGTCCAGCAGCGAATTGATGTTTGCCTTCGCCAGCTGCGCCATGCGGCCGAAAATGGACTGCTTAACCATGGTGTTACCTTTCGTCCTGCTCCGTTGTCTCACTGATTCCAGTGATCGATGATGTATCGCATCTATCCGCTGTCCGGGCCCTTGCGGCCGGCGCGTGGTCTGTCGAGTTTCCTGCTACTGCTTTCCCACTGTGTCCCCTGCGGGGTGGCGAACAGGCTAGAAACTTCCGGAGTCCCCGCCACCGAAGTCTCCGCCGCCGCCAAAGTCGCCGCCGCCGCCCCAGCCGCCGCCGGAGTCATCGCCGCCTCCGCCGCCGCCCCAGCCTCCGCCGCCTCCGCCGTGGAGGATCGAGTTGATGAGGATTCCGCCGAGGATCGCGCCGCCGAGGCCGCCCCCGCCGCTGCCGCCGAACATGCCGCCCCGACCGTAGCCTTGGCCCTGGTTGGCGTAGCCGCCGAATTGGTCGACGTCGGACTGGGCCAGCTGCGCGGCCTGTGCCGCCAGCGCGTAGGCCTGCTGTGCGTACTGCAAGGCCGTGACGGGGTCGGTGCGGGAAATGGAGAGCGCATAGTCCAGGTTCCGCTGGGCTTCCGCCAGGCGTGTGCGCGCGTCGGTGCCTACGCCGCCGCGGCGGGCGGTGATGTAGTCCGACGTCGCGCTGATCTGGGCCTGGGCCGACATGATGCTCTGCTGCAGTGAGGCCTGGGCCCGGCGCGCCTGGTCCTGCTGGTCGCGGATTCCGGCCAGGGACTGGTCGAGTGCCTGGTGGGCCGTGACGACCCGTTCCAGCGTCGCGATCGGATCAATCTTGCCGCCCTGGATTTCCGTTTTGACCTGGGCGAGCGCGGCTTCCGCCGCAGCCACGGGGCCGGCAAGTTCCGGATGGGCGCCGGACTGGATCATCGCCTTCGCCTGGGCCAGGTCCTGCGCGGTATCGACGACGGCGGCTTCGAGGCTGTTGCGTGCCCCGTCGAGGCTGCCGGCCACCTTGGTGATGGCGCCGATCAGCACGTTCGTCTGGTGCAGGCTCTCCTCGGCGGCGCGGACGGCGACCGCGGCGAGGCTGCTTTCACCCGCGGCGAGCTTTTCCTGCGCCGCCGTGGAGGCATTCTGCACGAAGTCGAGACGTTCCTTGGCCTGTTTGATGTTGTCCGCGACCTGGACCAGGGCGCTCTCGGCGTACTTGGCCCGCAGATCGGTCAGTGACTGTTCGGCGGCGGCAAGCTTTGCCTGGGCGTCCGCGGCGCCGGCGCCGACGGCGGCGAGGGCCTGCGGGGCGTTCTTTTCCAGCTCCCGGAGGGAATCGAAATCGGCTTTCTGTTCCTGCAGCGATGCCAGCGCGGCTTCGGAGCGGCCGATGATTTCAACGAGCCAGCTCCGTTGCTGCTCCTCGGTGTCGGGGATGTGGTCGTCAAGCTGCTGCTGCAGCTTGAACGATTCCGTCATGTGGCCCTTGGCCTCCTGCAGAGCCTTGGTGAAATTGCCCACCGCGGCGTCCCCGTATTGGGCCTGGGCGAATCCCAGCTCCTGCTCGCTGGACTTGATGGCGTCATCGGCCTCGATCAGCAGCGAATCGCTCTTCCGGCGCAGCTCGGCCACGCTGAGCCCCGCCAGCGGGTCCGGCTGCCCGCCCTGGGCCCCGGCTGACGCCCCCGAACTTTGCAGGGCCTTCTTCCGGCGGCTGCGCAGGTACAGATACGTTCCCGCACCGCCCACAGCCACGACGCCGACTCCCACGAGGACGGCGCTGCCCGCTCCGGCGCCGGACGGCACCGTTCCGCTGCCGCCGCCCGCCGCGTCGCCCACCGCAGCGGCCGTGTCAATGGCTGCCTGGGCGAAGTCGCGCTTTCCGCCGGCCAGGTTCGGCACGATGGCGTTCTGGACGATGGTGGACGTCTTGGGATAGATGGCGCTGGCCGAGCTGGGGGAGAAGTAGTACTTGCCGTCGTCGGACATGGTCAGGATGACGTCGGCCTTGCCCATGCCCTTGTTGGTCGCGACGGCCTGGGCCCACGCCTTGGGTTCGGCCGGATTCTCGAACGTCTTTGCCGTGATGACGTAGAGGTTGTACTTGTGGTCCTTGAGGAGCTTCTGGATGGCGTCCTGGACTTCGGCCTTGCGGCTGCCGAGCACGTTCGCACTGTCCACGATGTTCTGCCCGGACGGAATGGCCACCGGATCTTCGGCGAGGGCCGGAGCGGCGGGGAGCGCCAGCAATCCAGCGACGCCAAGGACGGCGAGGAAACGATTCAACTTAGACCGCATGTGCAACCCTTCAGCACTTCTGGGACCGGTTCGGTCGAACCAGCCGTCACAGAAAGCAGCAGCGCCCCCACGCAGATGTAAAGCCGCAGGTCGCTGTGGCATTTCCATTTGATTCTATGGTGCACCCAAAAGGCAGTCCACCTAGGGGAATATGCCACCAGCGAAACGGGCTTAAACTGGGAAACACGGGCCCGCAGGCCGCAAACTGTCCGTTCAGGAACCTCCCAGCAAATGTCCGCTCTAGTGTCAGCCTGAGCGTTCATAGTTATAGGCAGACGAGGACGAAAGGAAGTCTCATGACTGAGAACCCAGTGCCGGGTGTGTCACCGGAGCCGACACAACAGAACCAGGAACCGGCGGGAGTGCGGGAGGGCTCGCCGGAGCAGCCGCATGCCGGCCGCGCGCCTGAGGCGGCACCGGGAAGTCCGGCATCCGAAAGCACGACGTCCGAAAACTCAGTAGTCGGAAGCCCGGCGCCCGAGAACCCGACCCTCCGGCTGGACCGCGCCGAGGACGGCGCGCCGCGTCCGGTGTACCAGCAGCAACAGCCCTCCGCCGCGGATACCCAGCAGATCGGCGCCCCGGCCCAGCAAACCGGCCCGTACGGCGGGTTCTCCCAGTCCGGCCAGGGCCAGCCCGCCCAGCCCGGCCACCCGCCCTACGGCCAGTCCCAGCAAACCCCGTACGGGCAGTCGCCGCAAACCCAGTACGGCCAGGCCCA
This sequence comes from Arthrobacter sp. 01N444, assembly GCF_056399305.1. Classification (NCBI taxonomy): domain Bacteria; kingdom Bacillati; phylum Actinomycetota; class Actinomycetes; order Micrococcales; family Micrococcaceae; genus Arthrobacter; species Arthrobacter sp. 01N444. The sequence continues at coordinate 123,865 of NZ_JBFTRB010000008.1, read as the reverse complement.
CTACGGCGCCAACCCTTACGGCGGCCAGCCGCAGCCGGGTCCGTCCTACCCTTCCGGCCCCGGCTTTGCGAACGACCCGGCGCACGCCCCCAAACGCAAGGCGGCATTCGGCGTCCCCACCCTCGTGGCCAGCATCGTGGCCGCCGGCCTGATCGGCGGCGGCGTGGTGGCCGGCAGCAACGCCCTGCTGGGCGATCGCCTTTCCCCGTCCGCCGCGAGCAACACGAGCCAGGCCGGTCCGGTGATCGTCAACAACAGGGAAGACGTCAACGCCATCAGCGCCGCCGCCCTCAAGGCTTCCCCCAGTGTGGTGACCATCAAAGCGACCAGCGGCAGCGACGGCGGCACCGGCAGCGGGATCATCCTCGACACCCAGGGCCATGTGCTGACCAATACCCACGTGGTGACGCTCGACGGCAAGGCCGCGAACGCCACCATGGAGGTCCGGACGAGCGACGGCAAGGTCTACTCCGCGAAGATCGTCGGTACCGACCCGCTTTCCGACCTCGCCGTGATCAAGATCGACAACCCCTCGGGACTGGTCCCGGCAACTCTCGGTGACTCGGGCAAGCTGAACGTCGGTGACACCGCCGTCGCCATTGGATCGCCGCTGGGACTTACCGGCACAGTCACGGACGGCATCGTCTCAACCCTGAACCGGACCATCAGCGTGGCATCCTCGGCTGCGCCGAAGGGCGGTGCGGACAACTCCCAGGGCGGTGACCAGGGCTTCCAGTTCGCGCCCCCCGGCGGCGGCGAGACTCCGAGCACCGCGGATCAGGGATCCATCTCGATCAACGTAATCCAGACGGACGCGGCCATCAACCCGGGTAACTCCGGCGGCGCGCTGGTGAACACCAAGGGCGAAATCATTGGCGTCAACGTCGCGATCGCCTCCGCCGGCGGCGACGCGGCCAGCGGAAGCAGCAGCGGCAACATCGGCGTGGGCTTCAGCATCCCCATCAACAACGCCAAGCGCGTGGCCCAGGAGATCATCAGCGCCGGCAAAGCCACCCACGGGCAGTTCGGGGTCAGCGTGAAGCCCAAGGCCGCAGGCTCGTCCTCCTCCGGGTTCTCGGTGGGCGCGGAGGTCGCGACCGTCGAGTCCGGCTCGGCCGCAGACAAGGCCGGCATCAAGGTCGGCGACGTCGTGACGAAGTTCCAGAACCTGACCATCAGCGATCCCAACCAGCTCACCGCGGCGGTGCGGGAACAGGCCGCCGGGGCCACGGTCAAGGTGACGGTGCTGCGCGGTGGCCAGCTCAAGGACGTCGACGTGACGCTCGGCGCTGCAGCCGAGCAGTAGAGCTGGGCGGAAGCAAACAGCGCAGCTGTAAATCAAGGCAGCAGCAAACAGGCCGGGCGGCACCGAAAAGGTGCGGCCCGGCCTTTGCCGTCCCGGGCCAGTTCACTGACACAGACCTTAACCCTGGCCGCGCTGCCCGGCGGCTATATGGTTAGCTAGGAACAGCCCGGCTGCCGGGCATTCCGTGGCCATGACCCCGTCAGGGGCGGCTGTCCACCCGCATGGAAGGCTGCTGTAGACACAGTGGAAGAAACTCTGAAAATCATTGTGCTGGTCAAGCACGTCCCGGATGCGCAGTTCGACCGCCACCTCACAGGTGAGGCCAACACGGTGGACCGCTCCGAAAGCATCCTGTCCGAACTGGATGAATACGCCCTGGAAGCTGCGCTGCAGCTGACCGAGGCCCGCGGCGGAGAAGCGGCCGGCAACAAGGTCATTGCGCTGAGCATGGGCCCGGCCGGGGCAGTCAATGCGGTGAAGAAGTCCCTCCAGATCGGCGCCACGGAAGGCGTGCACCTCAGCGATGAGGCCCTGGCCGGTTCGGATGCCGCGGCCACGTCGCTGGCGCTGGCCGCCGCGATCCGCCACCTGGGCGCGGATGTCCCCGCGGACCTCATCCTCACCGGAATGGCCTCCACGGACGGCGAGACCTCGCTGGTCCCGGCACAGCTCGCTGAGCGGCTGGGCCTCCCGCAGGTAACCTTCGCCGCGTCCCTCGAGCTCGACGCCGGCAAGCTCACCGCCCGCCGCGACGGCGACACCCACGCGGACACCATCGAGGCCACACTCCCGGCCGTCGTTTCCGTCACCGACCAGATCAATGATCCGCGGTACCCGAACTTCAAGGGCATCATGGCGGCGAAGAAGAAAACCATCACCACCTTGAGCCTTGCCGACATCGGCGTGGACGCCGCCCAGGTGGGCCAGGCCGGTTCCTGGACCGCCGTCGAGACCGCAGAGGCCCGCCCGCCGCGGACGGCCGGCACCATCATTACCGACGAAGGCGACGCCGGCATCCAGCTGGTCGAGTTCCTGGCCGCCCAGAAGCTGCTCTAAAGGGGATTATCCGAACATGGCAAAAGTACTCGTTTTCATCGACAACCCCGGTGCGGCGCTGAAGAAGTCGAGCCTGGAACTGCTCACCATCGCCCGGTCCCTGGGCGAGACCGTCGCCGCCGTCAACGGCGAACTGCACGACGACGCCGCCTCGACCCTGGCCGCGTACGGCGCCCAGGCACTGTACCGCCCGTCCGCCACGGACCTCGACGACTACCTCGTCGGACCCAAGGCGGCATTCCTGGCCGCGGCCGCCGCCGCCGCCGGTGCGGGCGTGGTCCTGGCCGAGAACTCGGCCGAGGGCAAGGAAATCGCCGCCCGGCTCGGCATCAGGCTCGGCGCCGGCGTCATCACCGACGTCGTGGCCGTGGATCCCGACGGAACGGCGCACAAGTCGGTCCTGGCCGGGTCCTACACCAGCGCCGCGAAGGCGGTGACACCCGTTTCCGTGCTGACCGTGAAGCCCAACAGCATCACGCCCGAGCCCGCGGTCACCGGCACGGCGCCGGAGAGCATCACTGTCCAGGTTCCTGACGTGACCGCGGCTGCCGCACGGGTTACGGCGCGCACCGACAAGCCTGCCAGCGGACGCCCCGATCTGTCCGAGGCGCGGATCGTCGTGGCCGGCGGCCGTGGCGTGGACGGCAACTTTGGTCCGCTGGAGGAACTCGCCGACGCCCTCGGCGCAGCCATCGGAGCCTCGCGGGCGGCCACGGACGCCGGCTGGATCGGCCACGACGCGCAGATCGGCCAGACCGGCAAGACCGTCGCACCGCAGCTCTACATCTCCGCGGGCATTTCCGGAGCCATCCAGCAGAAGGCAGGCATGCAGACCGCGAAGGTGATCGTGGCCGTGAACAAGGACGCCGAATCGCCGGTTTTCGAGATCGCGGACTTCGGCATTGTGGGCGACCTCTTCCAGGTCCTGCCGCAGGCCACCGCCGAAATCAAGAAGCGCAGAGGCTGACCGCATGAGCACCACCGCCGTCCCGGCACAAAGCCCGTTCGACCCGGAGACCACCCGGATTGAGCGGGTGCTTTGTTTCACGGCCCACCCGGACGACATCGATTTCGGCGCAGCCGGCACGGTTGCAGCCTGGACCGCCGCCGGAGTCCAGGTCAGCTACTGCATCATGACCGACGGCGACGCCGGCGGCTTTGATCCGGAGCAGCGCGAGGAAATTGTGCGGCTGCGCGTTGCGGAGCAGGAGCGCGCCGCCGCCCTGGTCGGCGTCACAGACATCCATTACCTGCACCAGCGTGACGGCTACCTCGAACCCTCGCATGAGGTGATGCGCGAGGTGGTGCGCCTGATCCGGCAGCTCCGGCCCGACGTCGTGCTCTCCATGCATCCGGAACGCAACTGGAACCGGATACAGAAGAGCCATCCGGATCATCTCGCCGTGGGGGAGGCGGTGACCCGCGCCGTGTACCCCGCGCTGGAAAACCCGTTCGCATACCCGGAACTGGCCGAGTCCGGGCTGGAGGCCTACAAATTGCCCTGGCTGTGGCTCTTCGCCGGGCCGGAAGAGCGCGAAAACCACTTCGTGGACGTCACCGGGCATGTGGAGAGCAAGCTGGCCGCCATCCACATCCACGTCAGCCAGCACCCCGACGTCGACGCCATGGAGCGCACGGTCCGCGGCCTCATGCTCGGCACCGGGGCCCGCGCCGGACTTCCCGCCGGGCGCAGCGCCGAGGCGTTCCATGTCGTAACAGTCAACGGCCAGGGGACCATCGCCGGTTTCTAGTGTTGCTGCAGCACAACCTCTGCCATATGCTGGCCTCTGTTTAAATCATATTTATTGATGGAAGGCAGACTTTGATGGCGAAGACTGCGCAACACCCCGTTCTTGTGATCATGGGCGTCTCCGGATCCGGCAAATCAACTGTCGCGGGACTTCTGGCCGGCAGGCTGGGCTGGGACCTGGCCGAGGGCGACGACCTGCACCCCGAATCAAACGTGGCAAAGATGCACGCAGGACAGCCGCTGACCGACGAGGACCGGTGGCCCTGGCTCGAAAGCATTGCGGACTGGATCCGGGCCCACACCGGCGCCGGGAATCCCGGCGTCGTGACCTGTTCGGCGCTGAAGAAGCGCTACCGGGACGTTCTGCGCGGCGAAGGGGTGGTTTTCGTGTTCCTCGAGGGATCACGGGACAAGATCTCCGACCGGCTGGCCTCCCGCCACGGGCACTTCATGCCCCCGGCCCTGCTGGAGTCCCAGTTCGACGCGCTCGAAGCCCCCACGGCAGACGAAAACTTCATCTCCCTGTCCGTCTCCGCAACGCCGGCGGAAGAAGCACAGGAAATCATCACCCGACTTAATCTCGACGCCGCCGACGCCAGGCCCTGAGCCTTCCCGCGTTTCGCCGCGACCAAGGAATTTTTTGTGAAATCACTGATAGCAATGCAGCTTCCGGCTGCCGTTGAGGCCGGGACCGGCGTCAATACCCAACTACTGATCATCGCGGGTCTGGGCATCGCCCTGCTCGTGGTCCTGATCGCCAAATTCAAGTTCCACCCCTTCCTGGCCCTGATTCTGGGGTCAGGATTCGTCGGCCTCGCTGCCGGTGTGGAACCGGCCAAGGTGATCATCAACTTCGAGGACGGCGTGGGCGGCGTCCTGAAGGAAGTCGGTCTGTTGGTCGCCCTCGGCGCGATGCTGGGCAAGCTGCTCGCGGACTCCGGCGGCGCGAACCGGGTGGTCGACACCCTCCTGGCAAAGGCCACCGGAAACAAGCTGGTCTGGTCCATCACGCTCGTAGCCGTGATCATCGGCCTGCCGATGTTCTTCGAGATCGGTCTCGTCCTGCTGCTGCCGGTGATCGTCCTGGTCACGCAGCGCTCCAAGATGCCCCTGATGCGCATCGCCATCCCGGCGCTGGCCGGCCTGTCCGTGCTGCACGGGCTGGTGCCGCCGCACCCGGGACCGCTGATCGCGATCAGCGCCGTCAAGGCTGAACTGGGCACCACACTGGCCCTCGGCATCCTCATCGCCGTCCCCACGGTGATTATCTGCGGCCCGCTCTTCTCCCGCCTGGCGGCCCGGTGGGTCCCGGTGGGTGCCCCCGCCGTCGCCGGCGGCGTCGATACCGTGCACGGCGCGGACATGGAGGGCGTCAAGCGCCCGCCGAACTTCACCGTCACGCTGTTGACCATCATCTTCCCGGTGGTCCTCATGCTGCTCAGGGCCGTTGTGGACATCATCTGGCCGGACCCCAAGACGGCCCCCGCGATCCGGATGTTCTTCGACTTCGTCGGGCAGCCGCTGGTGGCGATGACCCTGGCCGTCCTGCTGGCCATGGTGACCTTCGGCTACGCCGTGGGCCTCAACGGCGCCAAGATTACGAGCAAGATCGCTGCCAGCCTGGGCCCGATCGCGGGGATCATCCTGATTGTCGGCGCAGGCGGCGGCTTCAAGCAGACGCTGATTGGTGCCGGTGTGGGTGACTCGGTGAAGGCCTGGGCCGAGGGGACCAACATGTCCGTGCTTGTGCTCGGCTTCATCGTGGCCGTTGCCCTGCGCCTGGCGACAGGCTCAGCCACCGTCGCCACCGTGACGGCCGCCGGCATCGTGGCACCGCTGGCCAGCTCGCTGTCGCCGACGCACGCCGCCCTCCTGGCCCTCGCGATCGGCGCGGGCTCGCTGTTCTTCTCGCACGTGAACGACGCCGGGTTCTGGCTCGTCAAGGAGCTGTTCGGACTCACTGTGGGCCAGACCTTCAAGACCTGGTCCGTCATGGAAACCCTGATCTCCGTGGTGAGCTTCGGCCTGGTCATGCTGCTCTCGCTGGTCATTTAGCCGGGCGGGAAGCCGGCTTGCCGGGACGTCCGCCGGCCACAACACAAAGCCGCCCGGGCCTTGAGTCCTTCTACGGAAGGAGTCAAGGCCCGGGCGGCTTTGTGTGTGCGGGTGGCTTGCTGTCTCCTGCGGGTGGCTAGGCGTCCAGCGGTGCGGCGGCGACGGTCGGCAGGGTAGGCGACGCGGATCCGCCTTCGGGCTCCACGGTGATGCCCAGCGCGGCCGCGGAACCGATGCCCTTGACCACCGCGGGCTTGGACAGGGCTTCAGCGTCCATGAGGCCCTGCGAGACCGGGGCCGAGCCGTCCTTGGGGATCAGCCACATCTGATAGACCTTGCCCACGGGCGGGGCCGGGACGCCGTTCATTTTGACGACGGCGGCATCCTTGGACGGGGAAATCGACACGGTGGCGGTGCCGCCGCCGTTGACGTCGACAGTAGCCTGGCGGACGTCGCTGGCCTGCATCACCTGATTTAGGGGATCGTTCTGGTTGGCCACGTAGGCTCCGACGCCCACACCGCCCAGGGCGATCACGGCTGCTGCGGCGACGCCGATAAGCCAGTTCCGCATGCCCTGCGGGCGGCGGCGCTCTTCCCTGCGCTGGCGGGCCGCACCGAGTTCGTCGGTGGCGGGCAGAGCGGAGCCGTCACGTACCGGATGCGGCAGCACCGGCGTCGCTTGCGGACCCGTGCCGGGAAGCGGCACTGCGGCGGGGGACTGCGCTGCGGCCTGCTCTGCTGTCTGCGCAGGCAAGGATGACATGATCCGGTCCAGCAGCCCGGGCGGAGGCTCTTCCTCTGCGGTGAAGCTGGTGGCCAGGGTCTCCCGGGCCTGCCGGACCCGCTCGTTGAAGGCAGCCCTGTCTGCTGCCGGTGCGGAGGCGAGGAACTGCTCGATTGCGGCGCGTTCGGCGTCGTCCACGGCGTTGAGGGCATAGACCTCGGCAAGGTCCACCACGCGGCCGGACGACAGGTCGGTGGCGATCTCGGCGGTGAAGCCGCCGGGGAGGCGGTTGTTGTTCTCATGTGCGTTCATATCGGTCAATTCAGCTCACCCCCAAGCAGGTCTTCAGTCGGATGAGTCCATCGCGGATGCGGGACTTGATGGTAGGTACCGCGGCATTCAGCCGCTCGGCCACTTCCCGGTAGGTGAGGCCGCCGTAGTACGCCAGCCGGACGGACTCCTGCTGCGTATCGGTCAGCGTCTCCATGCACCGGACCACGGCCTCGGCCTCGAGCCGGCTGCCGACTTCGTCCGAGACGGAATCGTGGTCGATCTCCTGGCTGCTGGCACCGTATCTGGCTTCGCGGTCGGTGGCGGACTGCGAGGACCGGACCTTGTCAACGGCGCGTCGGTGCGAGATCGTCATGAGCCAGGCGAGCGGACTGCCGGCGGCGGGATTGAATTTGGCGGCGTTCTGCCAGACCTGCAGGAAGACTTCCTGGGTGGTGTCCTCACTGAGTTCGGTATCGATCAGGACCCGGCGTGCCATGCCGAAGACGCGCCTGGAGGTGAGGCTGTAAAATTCCGCGAACGCCGTCTGGTCGCCCTGGGCAATCAGTGCCAGCAGGCTGCTGAGCCGGCCGTTGATGTCGGCTGAGGTGTCCGCCGGTGCGGCGGCCTCGGGGTTCGGGGCATTCGGAGTTTCCATCACTCCCAAGCATAGGGCGCTTGCAGCCCAACGCGGGCCAATCGGTGCGGCATGCGTCGAGGGGCCGTCCCCTGCCACGCGGGCAGAGGATCTGTCCAGATGTACTGTTCTCACCTGCCGCTCCTCGCTCCCTTCCGTTTCTCCGCACTATGCCCGGTAGACACAATGTGAGTGGGCGGATTGGTGTCCGCCTTCAGAAGTGATTCGGTGCGCCCCGGCATCTGGATGGGCGTGCTGCGCGGGAATTCTTTCCCGCGGGCCGCCCAGGGGGCCGCCGCACGTCCTGGCGGGCCTTCGCGGCGGACCGCTACAACTTGGCCCCTGCAAACCCGTTCTGGCGCCACGCCTCGTAGACGGCGATGGATGCCGCGTTGGCCAGGTTCAGTGACCGGAGGGCTGGGAGCATCGGCAGGCGCACCCGGGACGTCACCCGGGGACTGTGTTTGACTTCCTCGGGCAGGCCTACGGATTCAGGACCAAACAAGAGGACGTCGCCGGCACGGTAGCGGATGTCTGTGTACGTGGTCTCGCCGTCGGAGGTGAAGGCAAATACCCGTTCCGGCTCGAGAGCGGCCCACGCCGCGTCGATGTCCGGGTGGACGGTCACGACGGCGAGGTCGTGGTAATCAAGGCCCGCCCGCCGGAGTTTGGCGTCGGAGAAGTCAAAGCCCAGGGGCTCCACCAGATGCAGTTCGGCCCCCGTAATGGCAGCCAGCCTGATGGCGTTTCCCGTATTGCCGGGGATTTCTGGGGTGTGGAAGAGGATGCGGAACACCGTCCCATCCTAGCGAGCCGCCGGCGTCGAACGCGCCTCGGGCCTTCCCTTCCCCTGGGCGCAGGGGAGCGCCTGGGCGGAATCTAGTGCATTCCGCGCAGCAGGCGGGCCAGCACGGGAACGTTGACGGTGTTGGGCGCCGGTCCCGAGCCGAGGAACAACTTCAGGCCGCGGGCCAGGCCCGCGGCGTTGACCACCTCGACAAGGCCCGAGCCTTCCCCGTACCCGCTTCCCTGGCCGCCGGGGGCGCGGCGGTGCCGGTCGATGACCGGTTGATGCAGATTGCCGTCCGTGCTGTGGACGACAATCCAGCCGGTGACATTGAGCTCGGGGAATATGTCCTGCATCCGGCGCACGATGTGGCCCAGCTGGGGCGGGGCGACGGAGCGTCCGCCGTGGGTCAACGTGCTGCCGTTCCATGCATAGGCACCCGGCGGCAGCAGCATGGATCCGACGATCGCGAGACGGTACCCGGCAAGGACCGCGTGGTCGATGTGGCTGTTGTCCGCCGGGGACTGCAGCCCGTTGACAAGGCGCGCCGCCGGGATGGTGGTCAGGATCTGCCTGCTGATGAGCTGCACGGTGCGCATCTCGCGTTGGATCCGGGCTTCGGCGCCGAAGATGCCGCGTTTGCGGGGCATGCCGTGGACCTGCTGCCGGGCCACGCTGGCGGGAATCAGCGGCACCGCCGACCCGCCGTCAAACTGCTCGAACGGTGGAACATAGACGGGTGGATCTGCGGCCGTATTCCGCGGCGTGTTCGGCCGGCGCACGTTGGCGGAGGCCCGGCTGCCCGCGGCGGGCGCGTCGAAGTGGGCGCCCTCATCGCCGGCGGGAGACGAATACGCGCCGCCGGATGCGCTGCCGTAGGAGCGGTCGTAGTCCGCGCGGCGCTTGGTGTCGATGAGGGTCTCGTACGCGAGCGTGACGCGCCGAAACGCTGCAGGGTCGCCGCCATGGTCCGGGTGGGCGGTCCGGGCGGCCTTGCGGTACGCGACTTTGATGTCCTTCTCCGTCGCCGTCACGGGGATCCCGAGGACCTGGTAATGCGAGCTGCTGCCCTGCGTCAAACAGAGATCCTTTTCGTTGATGGTGCCGGCGGTGGGAATGCCGGACCGTTCGTGGGCGTCCGGCGTGCCCAGTTTAACCGGCTGGAGGAATAACGACTGCGTGCACAGGGATGGTTCCCGGCGGCTGGCATAATTCAGCGCATGCTGATCGCCGTCGCCGTCAACCCGCGCGCATCCTTTGGCCGGGCGCGGCACGCCGGCAAGGACGCGGCGGCGTACTTCCGTGCAGCCGGGGCGGAGGTCCTGCTGCTGTGCGCGGACAGTTATGCCGGGCTCGCGCAGGCAGTTGAGGCTGCGCTGGAGTCGGGCGTGGATGCCCTCGTGGTGGTGGGCGGCGACGGCATGGTCCACCTCGGGCTTAACGCGATAGCAGGTGAAGGTGCCGGAGCAGGTGCCGGTGCCCGCCGTCGGGTTCCACTGGGCATCATTCCCGCCGGGACGGGCAACGACACGGCCCGTTCGCTGGGCCTGCCGCTGCACGACCTCCCGGCGGCCTGTGAACGGGCCCTGGAGTCTTTGGCCTGCGGCGGCCGGATGATTGACGCCGGCAGGATCACCGCCGGAGGATCCTCCCGCTTGTTTGCGGGCGTGGTCTCGGCCGGGTTCGATGCCGCAGTCAATGAGCGGGCCAATGACTGGCGCTGGCCGCGCGGCAAGATCCGCTACCAGCTCGCCATGCTGCGGGAACTGGCGTCGTTCCGGGCCATCGATTACACGGTGACTGCCGACGGCGAGAAGTGGCAGCAGGGCGCCATGCTGATTTCCGTCGCCAACGGCCAGTCGATCGGCGGCGGGATGAGGATCGTCCCGGGAGCCGCCCTTGATGACGGCTACCTGGACCTCTTCATTGTCAACCGGCTGTCCCGGACCCGGCTGCTGGCCGTGTTTCCCAAGGTCTTTGCCGGCAAGCACGTGGGCCACCCCGCCGTGCAGCTTCGCCGGGTCCGCACCGTGGAACTGTCTGCCGGCAATATCGTGGCCTACGCCGACGGCGAGCGGATCGGGGCGCTCCCGATGACCATTGAGGTCGTTCCGCGGGCCGTCTGCGTCCTGGCGTAGTGGCGTGGCCCGGCGTCTTCGCCCAGCTGCCGGGACCAGTTGCCGGGACCCGCCGTCTGGCCTAGCTGCCTGGCGTCGCGGCCGGCACGGCCTTGCGCGGGGACAGCCTGTTCAGCGCCAGGGCACCCACGAGCAGCCCGAAGTCACGCAGAGCGACATCGTAGAAGCCGCCGAGGACGATCAGGTTGATGATGATGCCCAGCAGCCAGGCGGCCACGAGCACCGATCCGAAGCGCGGGCGCAGCGCCACCGCCACGCCGGCGACGATTTCCACCACGCCAACGATGTACATGATCGTCTGGGCCGGCAGCGGGACCACCTGGGTCACCACGGGCGCCAGGTACATCGTCCAGTCGGTCAAGAGGTTCGTGAACTTGTCCAGGCCGAACAGGATCGGCGCAACCGTAAAGACGGTCCGCAGCAGCAGGAAGGCCTGACGGTCCGCCGTGAGCTGCTGTGCGGGATTGGCGAGGGCTGGGGAAACTTTCATGGCATTGTTCCTTCTAAAAATAGATATCTCGATTTTAGAGGGCCCCGCAGCAATTAAGCAATGATTCTTGTTTTTAGAGATATTCTTGTGTCATGACCAAGCTTCCGTGGAACCACAGGCTGGCGGCGGTCGCGTCGCTGGGAGACGAGAGCCGCAGGAGGCTGTTTGACTTCGTCGCCTCAGCGGCAGATGCCGTTGGCCGGGACGATGCCGCGCAGGCCGTGGGCCTGGCGCGGAGCACTGCCTCGTTCCATCTGGACCGGCTCGTGAAAGACGGGCTGCTGGCCGTGGAGTTCCGCAAGCTCGGAGGGCGGGAGGGCCCGGGGTCCGGCCGGCCCGCCAAGCTGTACCGGGCCGCCGTGGATGAGGTCGCGGCCTCGGTGCCCGATCGCCACTATGATCTCGCCGCCGAGCTGCTGGTGTCCGCGATCGAGGACGCAACCAGCGGCGGCGGTTCGCCGCGGGAGGCCCTGCTTCGGGCTGCCCGCGCGAGGGGGCAGTCGGCGGGTGAGTCGGCAGCCCGCGCAGCCGGCCGCGAGCCGGCGGGGGCCACCGGGGCGGAGCCTGCGGACTCCGCCGGCAGCCCCGATGGCGCCGGCCCGTTCGAGGACTTCCTGGCGGGGCAGGGCTATTGCCCGGCGGACGACGGCGGCGGGGGACTGGTGCTGCTGAACTGCCCGTTCCATCGCCTCGCCGCCGGGCACGCAGACCTGGTGTGTGCCATGAACGGAGCCTTTCTCGGCGGGGCCTCAATGGCCCTGGGGATCGAACCGGGCCGGATCGAAGCCCTCGCCATCGAAGATCTCAGGGAGCAGGGCGGCGCGCGGCCCGGGCAGTGCTGTGCCCGTATTCTTCCATCGTGACCGGACTGCCTGCGTGAGCCTGCCTGCCTGAAGCGGCGGCGGGCGGCCCGGCTTGGGCCCTGCCGGCGGGGTGGCCGGCGTTGCGGGCCTGGCCCTTGATTCCGGTCAGCAGCACGCCGGCGATCACCAGGAGGCCGCCTGCGATCTGCACGAGGGTGAGCGGGGTCCCGAACAGCACGGTGATGATCGCGGTGAAGACCACCATCAGGTTGAGGTAGTTTCCGGCGGTCCCGGACGGGGTGGTTTTCAGCGCCAGGTTCCAGAGGAGATAGGAACCAAGGGACGGGAACAGGGCGATATACGCCATCGACCAGCCTTCGGCCGCGGTATCGGGAAACCGCACGTTCATGGCGAGAGCAAACGGCGCCAGCGTCACGGTTGCGATCACCACCTGCACCGCTGTGGCCGCGACGGGCGGCACATCCAGCCGGCGGGCAACGATGGTGTACAAGCCCCAGACGATGATCGCGCCAATCATCATGAGCTCACCGGTGTTGATGGCGAGGCTGACCACGCGGGCCAGCTCGCCCTGGGTCAGGACCAGCAGCACACCCAGCAGGCCAAGGCAGATGCCGAGCCAGCCCAGCCGCGTGGTCTTCTCACCGAGCAGGACGATCGCCATGACCACAATGAGGGCCGGGTTTGCGGCCGTCACCAGCGAGGCGTTCATCGCGGACGTGAATCCGAGCGCGCCGTAGAGCAGCAGTGTGTAGCCGCTCATGCCCAGGACACTCAGCAGCAGAAGCACGGGCCAGCGGCGCAGCACCGCGCCCCAGTCGGGCCGTTCAATGAGGTGGGCCAGGATCAGCAGCGGCACGGCGGCCAGGCTCCAGCGCCAGAAGGTCAGGTCCAGCGGTGTCATTGAGGCTCTGGCGGTCTGTCCGACGACGAAATTGCCGGACCAGAACAAGGTGGCCAGCACAAGGCAGAGTGGCGCTTTCACCGCTTGAATGTACACCAGCCCCGGGTGCTTCACTGTGCCCTTCACTGTGCCTCACGCCGGTGCCTTCGCCCTGACACTGTGCCTCTGCCCTGAGACTGTGCCTTCGCCCTGGCACCGCGGCGGCCCGGGCGCGCGCAGGTAGAATTGGGCTGTGCCTGTCTACCTCGATCACGCCGCCACCACCACCCTCGCCCCGGAAGCGCTGGCCGCGCTGACGCGCGAACTGGCCCGGACCGGCAACCCGTCCTCGCTGCATGGATCGGGCCGCCGTGCCCGGCGCTCCGTGGAGGACGCGCGGGAAGTACTCGCGGCGGCCGCCGGCGCCCATCCCTCGGAGGTCATCTTCACCTCCGGCGGGACCGAGGCGGACAACCTGGCGGTCAAGGGCCTGTACTGGGCCCGCCGTGCCGAGGACCCGGCGCGGACCCGCATCCTCTGTTCCGCCGTCGAACACCACGCGGTGCTGGACACCGTCGAATGGCTCGAACGGCATGAAGGCGCCGACGTGTGCTGGCTCCCCGTGGATGACGCGGGCGTCGTGGACCTGGCCGTGCTCGAAGCCGAGCTGTCCCGGGATCCGGGCTCGATCGCACTGGTGAGCGTCATGTGGGCCAACAACGAGGTCGGCACCATCCAGCCCGTCGCCCGGGTTGTGGAACTGGCACACGCCGCCGGCGTACCCGTCCACTCCGACGCCGTCCAGGCCTTCGGCTCCCTGCCCGTTGACTTCCGCGGGACGGGCCTGGACGCCATGTCCGTCTCCGGGCACAAGATCGGCGGACCGGTCGGCGTGGGCGCGCTGATCCTGGGCCGGGCGGTGAAGCTGACCCCGGTCCAGCACGGCGGCGGGCAGGAACGCGACGTCCGCTCCGGGACGCTGGACACCGCCTCGATCGCCGCGTTTGCCGCGGCCGCCGAGGCCGTTGCCGCGAAACTCCCCGAGGAAGCCGTCAGGATCGCGGCCCTTCGGGACCGGCTGATTGAGGGGGTCTGTGCGGCCGTCCCCGAAGCCGTCCTGCGGGGCGCCCCGGGCCCCGGGCGGTTGCCGGGCAATGCGCATTTCACGTTCCCCGGCTGCGAAGGGGACTCGCTGCTGTTCCTGCTGGACCTCGCCGGCGTCGAATCCTCCACGGGCTCCGCCTGCACCGCCGGTGTTCCGAGGCCCTCCCATGTGCTGCTGGCGATGGGCCTGGACGAGGACACGGCGAGGGGGGCGCAGCGATTTACGCTCGGGCATTCCTCAACCGACGCCGACGTCGATGCCCTGCTCGCGGCGTTGCCGGGCGCCTACGCGCGGGGCCGCCAGGCCGGCATGGCCGGGCATGAGTCCAGCATCCAGACCGCCGGAACGGTCGCGCGCGAGGCCGCCCGTCAGGCTTCCGGCAGGAGCTGATCCAGGGGTACCGAGGAATCGGCAAGCAGGTCCGGGCTCACGGCGGTGCGGGCGTTGATGAGCGCCTTGATCGCCTTCTGCGGCTTGGCGGCGCGGGGCCAGTTGACATTCATTCCGGCGATCACCTGGCCTTCGCGCTGCCAGAAGGCAATGAACTCCTTGTCCGCAAGCGAGCCGCGGATGACCGGCGGGCCGGCAACGAGCGTCGGGAAGCCCGAGTACTCCATGCTGACGTCGTACTGGTCCGTGTAGAAGTACGGGATGGTCTCCAGCGTGGCGTCGAGGCCGAGCATCGCCTTGGCTGCCACCTTGCCGCCATTCAGGGCATTGGACCAGTGCTCGCTGCGGTGGTGTTCCCCGGTGAACGGGTGCAGGGCGTTGGCCACGTCGCCTGCGGCGAAGATCCCGGGCGCCGAGGTCCGCAGCGACGCGTCGGTGAGGATGCCGTTGCGGATCCCGAGCCCGGCCGCCTCGGCCAACCCGACCTCCGGCACAACGCCGACGGCGATGACCACGAGGTCGGCGGGCAGGACTTCGCCCGAGTCGGTGACCACTGCCGTCGCCCGACCAAACCACCCCTGAATCTCGGCAGCGGACGCCGGAAGCCTGAACCGTACCCCGTGGGCCTCGTGCAGCCCGCGGAAGAAACCGCCCAGGTCCGGGCCAATCGCCGCGCCCAGCGGCACGTCCTCCAGCCCCATCAGGGTGACGGTGTTTCCAAAGGTGCTGGCGGCAGCGGCCAGTTCCATCCCGATCCAGCCGGACCCGACCATGACCACGTGCAAACCGCCGCCGGCAAGGCGGGCGTGCAGGCGCCGGCTGTCCTCGACCGTCCGGAACGTGCTGACGCCCTCGAGACCGCTGCCGGGCAGCGGGATGGTCCTGGGCCGCGCTCCCGTGGCAAGCAGGAGCGAGCCGTACTCCAGCCGCCGCCCGTCATCCAGAACCACAGCCCGGGCAGCCGGGTCCACCGCCGTGACCTGGACGCCGAGCCGGAGGTCGACGTCGTTCGCGTCGTACCAGTCCTCGGGCACCACAGGCAGGGCGTCGTCGCCGGCCTTGCCCAGCAGGTACTCCTTGGACAGCGGCGGGCGCAGGTACGGCTGGTGGGACTCGGCGGCCACCAGCACCACCGGACCGCTGAAGCCCTCCGCCCGCAATGTTTTGGCGGCGGTGGCGCCGGCCAGCCCGCCGCCCACGATCACGATGTTCCCGACAGCCATGTCCGCTCGATTCCCGCGTCGGTGCGCTTCCGTTTTCTAAAACCGCTTGTCCTGACGCTAGAAGGGGGAGGCGGTCCCGTCAAGGCCTTTTGGGGAGGATTCGGCGTGGCGATAGAATGGCGGGGCAGGCATTGTGCTATTTCCGGGGGCCAGCAGTAGCACTGCGGTTCAACCCAGCAGTGAAAGCCCGGCAGTAGCCCAGCACTAAAAGCCCAGCAGCACCGCAGCTGCGAACAGCAGCCCCGGGGCCTGTGACCCCCGAACCCTAGAGAAAGCCAGTATGCGAGTTCTTGCAGCCATGAGTGGCGGCGTCGATTCCGCCGTTGCCGCCGCCCGCGCCGTCGAGGCGGGGCACGACGTCGTCGGCGTCCACCTCGCGCTGTCCCGGATGCCGGGCACCCTGCGAACCGGCAGCCGCGGCTGCTGCACCATCGAGGACTCCCGCGACGCCTGGCGTGCGTGCGACATCCTCGGGATCCCGTACTACGTCTGGGACTTTTCCGAACGGTTTAAGGAAGATGTCGTCCAGGACTTCATCGATGAGTACGCCGCAGGCCGCACCCCCAATCCCTGCATGCGCTGCAACGAGCGGATCAAATTCGCCGCCCTGCTGGAGAAGGCCATCGCCCTGGGCTTCGATGCCGTATGCACCGGCCACTACGCGAAGGTCATCACGGACGCCGACGGCAACCCCGAACTGCACCGCGCTGCGGACTGGGCCAAGGACCAGAGCTATGTGCTGGGGGTGCTGACCCACGAACAGCTCAAGCACTCGATGTTCCCGCTGGCCGAGACGCCGTCCAAGGCCGAGGTCCGCGCGGAGGCGGAGCGCCGCGGCCTCTCCGTGGCGAACAAGCCGGACAGCCACGACATCTGTTTCATTCCCGACGGCGACACCGCCGGCTGGCTCGCCGAGAAGATTGAAATGACCACGGGGGACATCGTGGACGAATCCGGCGCCAAGGTCGGCGAGCACCCGGGCGCCAACGCTTTCACCGTGGGCCAGCGCCGCGGGCTGAAGCTCGGCACCCCGGCCGCGGACGGCAAGCCGAGGTTCGTGCTGGAGATCCGGCCCAAGGAGAACA
Organism: Arthrobacter sp. 01N444; assembly: GCF_056399305.1. Lineage (NCBI taxonomy): Bacteria > Bacillati > Actinomycetota > Actinomycetes > Micrococcales > Micrococcaceae > Arthrobacter > Arthrobacter sp. 01N444. The sequence continues at coordinate 107,145 of NZ_JBFTRB010000008.1, read as the reverse complement.
AGGTGGTGGTGGGCCCGGAGGCCCTGCTCGCCATCGACGAAATCCGAGGCATCAAGGTCTCCTGGGCGGGGCTGCCCATCGCCGAGGTGGCGAGCCGCGAAGAGTTTGACTGCTACGCCCAGGTCCGCGCCCACGGCGACCCCGTCCCTGCCCGCGCGCATATGGCGGACGACGAGCTTTTGGTCACGCTCACCGAGCCGCTGCGCGGCGTGGCCCCCGGCCAGACGGTGGTGCTCTACCAGGGCAGCCGCGTGCTCGGCCAGGCCACGATCGATGCCGCGCGCTCGCTGCAGCGGGCCGCGCTCTAGCTGCCCGCCCCACCGACTCCAGCGAAGGGTCCCGCCCGTTGGCGGGGCCCTTCGTCGTCTGTACCCTCCGTCGTCGTCAGACTACCCGGCCGTCCACGGCGCCCGGATGCGCAGGACCCTGCCGAAGATCCGGGCGGAATCCTGCAGAAAATGAGAGAAACCTTCGAATCGTGTAAATTTTGTGTCTCAACTCACAAAATGCAACGTTTCACCGAATGATCGTCTGGTTGAATCTAGGAATCAGCAAAGCGTGCCGCCCGACGAGTCAGTCGTTTCACTTCGGGCTGCGCTAGAACGCATCGAACAGAAAGTTCACAGATGGCAATGAACAAAAAGGCCTGGCACAGCGTCATCGCGCTGGCCGGGGTTTCCGCCTTTGCACTGACGGCCTGCACAGGGCCGACCGGGGGCGCTGGCGGGTCATCAGCCGCAGCTAGCGGTCCGATCGCCTACGGCACCACGGACAAGGTCACTGCCTTGGATCCGGCGGGCGCGTATGACAACGGTTCGTTCATGGTGATGAACCAGATCTACTCCTTCCTCCTCAACTCGAAGCCCGGCAGCGCAGATCCCGTGCCGGATCTGGCCGAGTCCGCGTCCTTCACCTCGCCGAACGAGTACACGGTCAAGCTCAAGCCGGGCCTCAAGTGGGCCAACGGCCACACGCTCGACTCCAAGGACGTCAAGTTCTCCTTCGACCGGCAGACCAAGATCAACGATCCTGCCGGTCCCGCAAGCCTGCTGACCAACATCGAAAGCATCACCGCCCCAGATGCCAACACCGTGGTCTTCAAGCTGAAGCAGGCGAACGACCAGACCTTCGCCCAGATCCTCAGCAGCCCCGCCGCGCCGATCGTAGACGATGAAGTCTTCCCGGCCGACAAACTGCTTGACGACGACTCGATCGTCAAGGCCAAGGCGTTCTACGGCCAGTACGTGATCGACACGTACAAGAAGAACGAGCTGGTCAGCTTCAAGGCATTCCCGGACTACCAGGGGGTCCTCGGCAAGCCGGCCAACGACGCCGCCACGATCAAGTACTACGCCGACCCCACCAACATGAAGCTGGACATCCAGCAGGGGAACATCGACGTCGCGAACCGCAGCCTGAGCGCCACCGACGTCGATGACCTCAAGAAGGACTCCAAGGTCAAGGTCAACGTTGGCCCCGGCGGCGAAATCCGCTACATCACGTTCAACTTCGACACGATGCCGTTCGGTGCCAAGGCTGCCGACGCCGATCCGGCCAAGGCGCTCGCCGTCCGCCAGGCCATCGCGAACCTCGTTGACCGCCAGTCCATCGCGGACCAGGTCTACAAGGGCACCTACCTGCCGCTGTACTCCAACGTTCCCAACGGCTTCCTGGGCGCCAACGAATCGTTCAAGGACGCCTACGGCGACGCCGGCAAGCCGAGCCTGGACAAGGCCAAGAAGGTCCTCGCCGACGCCGGTGTGACGACCCCCGTCTCGATGAACCTTCAGTACAACCCGGACCACTACGGCAAGTCCTCCGGCGATGAGTACGCCATGATCAAGGACCAGCTGGAGAAGTCCGGTTTGTTCAAGGTCAACCTGCAGTCCACGGAATGGGTCACCTACAGCAAGGCCAGCCGCGCCGACGAATACCCGCTGTTCCAGTTTGGCTGGTTCCCCGACTTCAGTGACGCCGACAACTACCTGACCCCGTTCTTCCCGGAGGGCGGCTTCCTGAAGAACCACTACAACAACCCCACCGTCAACGACCTGATCAGCAAGCAGCTCACCACCGTCGATAAGACTGAACGCGAGTCCACGATCAAGGATGCGCAGAATGCCCTCGCCAAGGACATCTCCACGCTTCCGTTGCTCCAGGGCGCGCAGGTTGCCATTTCCGGCAGCGGTGTCAAGGGTGTCGATTCCACCCTCGATGCCTCCTTCAAGTTCCGTTTGGGAACTCTTTCCAAGTAAGGCTGCAGCCCTGCTGTCCTGACCAGCCTGCGAGGCGGGGCGCCCCTCGAGGCGCCCCGCCTTTGCTGGTCATTGCCGCATCCTGCAGTTCACGCCGGCCCGCCCAAGGCCGCGACAGCACAATCTTAGGTACCAATGACAACATTGACTGAGGCGCCGCTAAACGACGCCGACGGACTTCTTCCGTCCAAGAAAAAATCCTCGGGTGGGGGCTTGGGGACCTACATCCTGATCCGGTTCTTCCTGATCATTCCGACCATTTTCATTCTGGTGACTTTGGTCTTCTTCCTGATGCGGGTCATCGGCGACCCCATCACCGCAGCCCAGGGCGGCAGGCTTCCGCCGGAGGCGCTCGCGCAGCGCATCCACGACGCCGGCTACGACCGCCCGATCCTCGTGCAGTACCTCGAATACGTTGGCCAGGTGGCGACCGGCAACTTCGGCACCACCATCACCGACCGCCGCCCTGTGGTCGAAATGATCATCACGTTTGGCACGGCAACCCTGGAACTGGCCATCAATGCCCTCATCGTGGCGCTGTTGGTCGGCATCCCGCTCGGCCTGATCGCCGCCTACCGGCGCGACAAGGCCCCGGACGCATTTCTGCGGTTCTTCGCCATCCTCTGCTACGCGACCCCGGTGTTCTTCGCCGGCCTGCTGATGAAGCTGGCCTTCTCCGTCTGGCTGGGCTGGCTGCCCGTCGCAGGACGGGCCTCCACCAGGACCGAGCTGGCCATGGGAAGCCTGGCCGCACCGACCGGGATCTACTGGCTGGATGCCTTGCGCAGCGGCAACATGGCCGCGTTCGGCGATGTCGCGGCCCATTCAGTCCTCCCCGCACTCACCCTGGGGCTCTTGACGGCAGGGGTCTTCCTGCGGCTGGTCCGCACCAACGTCATCGGCACGCTCGGCAAGGATTACGTCGAGGCCGGCAGGTCCCGTGGCGTCAGTAATTACCGGCTCGTGACCAAGCATGCCTACAAGCCTGCCCTCATCCCGATCATCACTGTCATGGGGCTCCAGATTGCCCTCCTGCTCGGCGGCGCCGTCCTCACGGAGTCCACCTTCGAGTGGAAGGGCCTCGGCTACCAGCTGGTGCAATACCTGAACGCCCGCGACTTCGTCGCCGTCCAGGGAATCGTCGTGATGCTGGCGGTCATCGTTGCCGTCACGAACTTCATCGTGGACGTCGTCGCAGCCCTGATCGACCCGCGAGTGAGGTACTAGCCATGAATGCAACCAAAGTAAGCGGGCGCAAGCAGCCCCTCATCTACCGGCTGCCGGTGATCTCGCATTTCCGCTCGAGCGTCGGGCTGCAACGCGGCATGCTCGTCACGGGCATGGTGCTGGCCGCCGTCTTCCTGCTCGTCGCCGTGTTTGCGCCGTGGATCGCGCCCTACGGGTTTGCCCAGCTCAGCGACGCCGCCGGTCCCTTCCCGACACAGCAGCCCCCCAGCCCGGCCCACATCTGGGGCACCACGGTGGGTGGCTATGACGTCTATTCCCGGGTGCTCTGGGGTGCCCAGACGGCCGCCGTGGTGATCATCGTGGCCGTCGCGATGTCGATCTTCCTCGGCGTAGCCCTCGGCCTCGTCAGCGGCTACTTCGGCGGCTGGCTGGACCGGGTGTTCGTGGTGATCGCCGATGCGATCTACGCTTTCCCGTCACTGCTCCTGGCCATCGTGATGTCAATCGTCATCAGCCACGGGCAGTCCAGTTTCTGGGGAGGCATTGTTGCCTGCTCCATCTCCATCTCGGTGGTGTTCGTCCCGCAGTACTTCCGCGTCATCCGGGCCGAGACCATCCGGCTAAAGGCGGAGCCGTACGTCGAGTCGGCCAAGGTGGTGGGTGCCTCCAGCATCCGCATCATGGGCCGGCACATCTTCAAGAACGCAACCCGCACGCTGCCGCTGATTTTTACGCTGAACGCGTCCGAGGCCATCCTGACCCTGGCGGGCCTCGGCTTCCTGGGGTTCGGCATCGAACCGACCTCCGCCGCCGAGTGGGGCTATGACCTGAACAAGGCCATTGCAGATGCCTCCTCGGGCATCTGGTGGACCGGTGTCTACCCCGGTACGGCGATCGTCCTGACCGTGCTTGGGCTGACCCTCGTCGGTGAGAGCATCAACGACCTCAACGATCCCCGCCTGCGGGGCCGCAAGAAGGCTGTGGCAGGCAAGGGCGGACCCGACTCCACCGCCGGCACCCAGGCTGCACTCGAAGCAGAATCGAGAGTTCTATGACCACCAACATCGACAAGCCCGGCGCAGGCGCAGGCCCGGTCCTTGACATCGACCGGCTCAAAGTCACCTTCGCCACCGACGCCGGGGATGTGTATGCCGTCAAGGACGTGAGCCTCCAGGTCAACCCCGGCGAAGTGGTCGCCATTGTTGGCGAGTCGGGATCCGGCAAGACCGTGACGGCCAAGACCATCCTGGGATTGCTGCCGGAGACGGCCATCAGCCAGGGCGCCGTCCTGATCAACGGCAACAACGTCATCAGCGTCAGCGAAGCCAAGCTGCGGGAGATCCGGGGCCGCGACGTGGCCATGGTGTTCCAGGAGCCATCCACCGCCCTCAACCCGGTCTTCACCGTGGGGTGGCAGATTGCCGAGGGCATCCGCGCACACGCCGGCAGTGGCGGCCGCAGCAAGGTCTCGGCCAAGGAGGCCAAGGCGCGGGCAATTGACGCCCTCCGCAAAGTTGGCATCCCGGACCCGGAAACTCGGGTCAACTACTATCCGCACCAGTTCTCGGGCGGCCAGAAACAGCGCGTCGTGATTGCCGCCGCGCTGGCCCTGAACCCTGGCCTCATCGTGGCCGACGAGCCCACGACCGCCCTGGATGTCACCGTGCAGGCCGAGATCCTTGAACTGCTGCGGGACCTGCGCGACAACTACGGGACCTCCATCGTGCTGATTACGCACAACATGGGCGTCGTCGCCGACCTCGCCGACCGCGTCGTGGTCATGTACCAGGGCGACGTCGTGGAGGAGGCATCCTCACGGGTGCTGTTCGCCGAGCCCAGGGAGGACTACACCAAGAAGCTCCTCGCCGCCGTCCCGCACCTGGGCCGCAACTCCGCCTCGGAAGGCATGGTGGAACGCGCCCACCAGGGCGGCAAAGTGCTGGTTGAGGCAAAGAACCTGACCATCGAGTACCCGGGGCGGCTCGGCAGCCCGGCGTTCAAGGCCGTCGACGGCGTCAGCTTCACCGTGTCCGAAGGCGAAGTCTTCGGCCTCGTGGGGGAGTCCGGCTCCGGCAAAACCACCATCGGCCGGGCGATCGCCGGCCTGAACCGCACCACGGGCGGCAGCCTGAATGTGCTGGGCTACGAGATGCTGAACTTCAAGGAGCGCACCTTCAAGCCGCTCCGCAAGGAGATCGGCTTCGTTTTCCAAGACCCGGCGGCCTCGTTCAACCCGCAGCTGACCATCGGCGATTGCGTGGCGGAACCGCTGATCATCCACTCCAACCCGACCGCGGCCGAGGCACGCAAGAAGGTCGGGGAGCTGCTCGAGTCCGTGCAGCTGCCGGCGTCGTACGCTGACCGGTTCCCGCACGAACTCTCCGGCGGGCAGCGCCAGCGCGCCTCCCTGGCGCGGGCGCTCATCCTGAACCCGAAGCTGCTCATCGCCGACGAGCCGACCTCGGCCCTGGACGTGTCCGTGCAGGCCGTCGTGCTGGAGCTGTTCAAGGAGATCCAGCAGGAGTTCGGCTTCGCGTGCCTGTTCATCAGCCACGACCTCGCCGTGGTGGACATGCTCGCCCACTGGGTCGGCGTGCTCTACAAGGGCAAGATGGTGGAGCAGGGCCTCGGCAACCAGGTGATGGGCAACCCGCAGCACGACTACACGAAGAAACTCATCGCCTCCCTGCCTGTTCCGGACCCCGACGAACAGGCCAGGCGCCGCGAGGCGTTCAAGGCCGTGCTCCACAGCTAACTGCCGGAACCGGGCACCTGCCCGATCCGGCGCGGCCCGATCCTGCGCCGGCCAGGGCTCCGGCAGGGCCACAGCCAAGGGGCATGCCCACCGTTCGCCACGAACGGTGGGCATGCCCCCTTGGTGTCTCCGCGGGCGCCTGCAACGGTACTTAACAGCGGGAGGCATTGGCCGCCGAACCCCTAGACTGGGTCAATGACCGAGCAGAACCCCACTCTTCCCGAAACCGACTCCTACGACCCGGCGGCAAGCTCCCTGGCCGGTTCCGTGGATCCCGCGGTCATGGCGGAGCTGCTGTCGATCCGCTCCAGCATCGACAACATCGATGCCACCCTCGTCTTCCTCCTCGCCGAACGCTTCAAAGCCACCCAGAAGGTCGGCTTCCTCAAGGCCGCGCACCAACTTCCCGCCGGGGACCCGGGCCGTGAAACGGCGCAGATCGCCCGGCTGCGGCACCTCGCCGCCGAAGCCCACCTGGACCCGGCCTTCGCGGAGAAATTCCTGAACTTCATCATCGGCGAGGTCATCCGCCACCACGAGGCCATCGCCGAGGACCACCAGGCCGCCCAGGCCTCCGGCTCCGCGGACGCCGCCCGCGCCGCAGACGCCTAGCCATGGCAGCACCAGACGCGCCCGCATCGGGCCAAGTGACCGCGACCGCCCTTGGCCCCTGGCCGGGCGAGGACCCGGCCGAGGCCGCCCGCATCATCCGCGGTGAACTGGGCAGCCCGCACCTGCCGTTCCTCCCCGAGCTTCCCGATCGCGGCGTCGGCTCCGATGCCCTGGGCCGGACCGCCTCTTTGCTCGTGGAACTCGCCGTCGACGTCCAGCCGCATGGATGGCGGTTCGTGGACCGGCCCGGCAAGGACCTGCAGCGGGCCAAGTCGGCCCTGTCCACCGACATCAACATCATGGCGGACGTGATCGGCGTCGAGGAAGTGCCGTCGGACGATATCAAGATCCAGCTGCGCGGGCCGCTCAGCCTTGCCGCCGGGCTGCACCTGCACAACGGCGAGCGGGCCCTGATCGACTACGGTGCCCGCCGGGACATCGCGGACTCGCTCGCAGCGGGCGTGGAAGGCTACCTCAAGCGGGTGGCGGCGGCTGCCCCCGGTGCCCGGATCGTCGTCCAGATCGACGAACCTGAAATTGCGTCGGTGCTGGCCGGCACCATTCCCACCGCCAGCGGTTACCGGACCCTGCGTTCGGTGCCGGGCCGGGAAGTGACCGAGTCCTGGCAATTGGTGATCGACGCGCTCCGGGCCGCGGGCGCCGTCGAAACCGTTGTGGCCGTCTCCGAGGTAGAGGCGCCGTTCGAGCGGATCCTGGCGGCAGGCGCGGATGGAATCGCTGTGCCGCTTCGGGCCCTGACCTCGCGCCAGTGGGAACAACTCGCGGGCGCGGTGGAGGCCGGCAAGCGGCTCTGGGCCGGCGCGCTGGACGTGGCTGATCCTGCCGCGTCACTGCCACGGGTCCGCGACGTCGTGGAAAACGTATGGCGCCCATGGCGGCAGCTGGGTCTGCCGGCGTCCACGCTGGGTGCGCTCCGGGTCACGCCGTCGGAGGGCCTGGCGCGGCACTCACCCGCCACTGCGGCGGCGGTCCTGACCCGGCTGACCCAGGTGGCGGACGGGCTCAACCAGCTTGCCCTCGGCTAGCGCGGCACCTTCGGCCGCCGGCGGCCCGGGGCGCAACCGTGCCCGCGGTGCCTCCGCTGTGCCCTGCTGGCCCTGGTCAGACCCTGCTTTCCCAGGCGTCCGGTCGGGCGTGCCCTGGCAGGTAGCCCGGCGCCGCAATACCGCCGGGGTAGGGCTCGAGCCGGTAGTCGAAATGGCCGGCGTAGACCAGCACCAGCCCGAGCTGGGGCTGGATCACCTTGACCTGGATCCGGTGCCTGCCGCCGTCCTGCGGCTCCCACCACTGCTCGGCGTAGGCCTTGGCGTCGAGGGCCGCCGGCAGCGGAATCCGGAGCGGTCCCACGAACAGCCGCGACGCCTCGGACACGCCGCGCAGCCGGCCCTCCGGCGTGACGCTGAGATTGAGGTCGGTGACGAGCCGCCGGTACCGGCCCACGTAGTCCACGAGCCCGGGCCCGAGCCCGCCGTCATCAAAGCTGGTGGTGTCCTGGAACAGCCGGGTGGTGCCCGGGAAGAAGATTTCCCTGCGGGCCGTCAGGCTGGACCTGCCGAACGGGTCCAGGTGGGCGTGGTTCTCGATCCGGAAGCGGACGCCCTCGCCGTACTCGGGGAAGAAGGCCTGCTCGCCGGTGGTGAGCCGCAGCAGGGGACGCAGCCAGGCCTGCCGGCAGCCGACGACGTCGAACACCCCCTCGCCGACGCCGTAGTGGCCGGATCCCGGTGCCAAAGCAAAGTATTCTTGAAGCTCCGGCTGCAGTCGGGCAAAGTCGCTGCCCAGGGCGCGCTGGTAGATCGGGGTGTTCACGGGTTCCTCCTGCGGTCCGGGCCGGTTCACTGGGCCTGTCCACAGCATGCAGGACAACGCGGCAATTGTCACAGCGTCCCGTGCATCGGCGCGGTTCCGGGCCGGTTCCGGCGGGGTTCCGGCGGCGGTGGCAGGCCCGGTTGCACCATGCCGGCGGGCCGCCCGATACGACAAAGCCAATTCAATGGGGGAATATATAACTATGAAGGCACGCATTCTGGTAGTGGATGATGACGAGGCTCTGGCCGAGATGATCGGTATTGTGCTGCGCAATGACGGCTTCGAACCCGTCTTCTGCGCGGACGGCGCACAGGCGCTGGACGTGTTCCGCTCCTCCAAGCCGGACCTCGTCCTGCTCGACCTCATGCTGCCGGGGATGGACGGCATTGAAGTCTGCCGCCAGGTCCGAGCCGAGTCCGACGTCCCGATCGTGATGCTCACGGCCAAGGCGGATACCTCGGATGTGGTCCGCGGCCTCGAGTCCGGTGCCGATGACTATGTGCCCAAGCCGTTCAAACCCGCCGAGCTCGTCGCCCGGGTCCGGGCCAGGCTCCGCCCGGGTGACCAGAAGGCACCGGAAACCCTGCGGATCGCCGATGTCACGATCGACGTGGCCGGCCACCTGGTCAGCCGCGGCAACGACCGGATCTCCTTGACGCCGCTGGAATTCGACCTCCTCGTCGCCCTGGCCCGCAAGCCGTGGCAGGTGTTCACGCGCGAACTGCTCCTGGAGCAGGTCTGGGGCTACCGGCACGCCGCCGACACCCGGCTGGTCAATGTCCATGTCCAGCGGTTGAGGTCCAAGATCGAACGCGACCCGGAAGCCCCCGAAGTTGTATTGACGGTCCGTGGTGTCGGCTATAAAGCAGGTTCCTGAGCCTGCGGACCGCAGTGTCCGGCAGTCCATAGCAACGGATACGGCGTCGCCGGCTGAGTCAGCCGCGCCGCCGTCGGCCGAGTTATCCGCGCCGCCGTCGGCCGAGTTATCCGCGCCGCCGGCCGAGTCGTCCGCGGCGCCGGCTGAGTCATCTGCGGCCTCATCGCCGGAGACGTCCATGCCCCGCGCGCCCGAAACGCCCCGCGGCGGGCCAGGCCCGTGGCGGCGTCTGGCCTTCCGGACCCGTTTGTGGGCCAAACGCGCGAGGATCGTTGGCGTCCGGGTCGCGCGGCTGGTCCGCACCGGGATGCAGCGCCTGTGGCCCGGCATCCTGTACCTGCTCCGGGCGGTACAGCGGAAGTGGCGGCGTTCGCTGCAGTTCCGGACGGTCCTGACCACGCTGATGCTGGCCATGGGCTCGTTCGCGGTGGTGGGCGCCTACCTGTCCAACCAGATCGCCAACAACCTGTTCCAGGAACGGCTCGCCCAGGCCGAATCGGAGACGCGCTACAACGTCAAGCAGGTCCAGGACACGTTCGACGGCGCCCAGGTCACCGACCAGTCCAGCGTCATCACCCTGGTCTATGACACCCTGAACGCGGTCGAAGGCCGCGGATCCGTGATCCAGCGGCGCTACGTCTTCGAGGCCATGCCGGAGCAGACCAAGCCGCGCAACCGTTGGGTTGAATCCCGGGCCTCGGACCAACTCACCATCGGCGTCATCCCCCCGGACCTGCGCAAGGCTGTGCAGGACTCGGGCAAGGACCAGTACTGGGCGTCCACCCAGTTCCCGGTAGGGACCGAAGACCGGCCCGGCATCGCCGTCGGCAACAAGGTGACCTTCAACGGCACCGTCTACGAGCTCTACCTCATCTATGACCTCAACACGGCGCAGAAGACCCTCGACGAGATCCAGAATGTCCTGCTGGCCGGCGGCGCGCTGCTGGTGCTCATGATCGGCGGCGTCGCCTGGTATGTGACCCGCAACGTGGTCAGCCCGGTCAGCCATGCCGCCGTCGTCTCCGAGAAGCTCGCCGCCGGCCAGCTGCAGGAGCGCATGGTGGTCAAAGGCGAGGACGAGGTTGCCCGCCTGGGCGCCTCGTTCAACCACATGGCCGCCAGCCTCCAGGAACAAATCACCCAGCTGGCCACGCTGTCCCAGATGCAGCAGCGGTTCGTCTCCGATGTCTCCCACGAGCTCCGCACCCCGCTCACCACGGTGCGCATGGCCGCCGAAGTCCTTTATGACGCCCGCGAGGACTTCGACCCCATCAACAAGCGCTCCGCGGAGCTGCTCTACAACCAGGTGGAACGCTTCCAGTCGCTCCTGGCGGACCTGCTGGAAATCTCCCGCTTTGACGCCGGCGCCGCTACCCTGGACGCCGAGCCCACCGACATCGTCCAGCTTGTCGCGCATGTCATCGAGGGGGTGGCGCCCGTCGCCGCCGAATACGGGTCCGCCGTCACCCTCAACGCTCCGGCCGGCAGCGTCATTGTCGACATGGACGACCGCAGGATCGACCGGATCCTGCGCAACCTGATCCTGAACGCCCTCGAACACGGCGAGGGCCGGCCGGTCAACGTTTCCGTGGCCGCCAGCGGCACCGCCGTGGCTGTGGCCGTACGGGATCACGGAATCGGCATGACCCCGGCTGAGGCGGCGCGCGTCTTCGACCGCTTCTGGCGCGCCGATCCGGCCCGGGCCCGCACCACGGGCGGCAGCGGGCTGGGACTGTCCATTGCCGCCGAGGACACCAAGCTCCACGACGGCTGGCTGCAGGCCTGGGGGAGCAAGGGAGAAGGGTCGAACTTCCGCCTGACCCTTCCCCTGCGCCGCGACGAGCCGATCACCAGGTCCCCGCTCCAGCTCGAACCGGTCAACGTCGGGCTCCCCGAGGCAGGCCGCCAGCGCACCGTGGTGTTGCTGGACCCGCTCCGGACCGCGGGCGGGACCGGTGTTGAGGGATCCTCGGACGGATTCGCAGACGGCTTCGATGACGACTTTTCTGACGACGGCGGCAGCGGTGCCGCCGGCGGGGCCATCCCGGACGGCGGCCCGGCCGGCCCCCGGGGGACCGGGACGGAGGGCAGGGCATGAGTGGGGTTTCGGGCAGGTTTACCCGCGTGGGGGCTGCGCTGCTGGCGCTCATCCTGCTTCTGTTGACCTCGTGCGCCCAGATTCCGCGCTCGGGGCCGGTGGGCAAGAGCACGGACGAGAGTGCGGGAAACCCGAACGCCCCGGTCTTCTTTCCGGCCGCGCCGCGTCCCGGCGCCGGACCCGAAGCGGTGATCGAAGACTTCTACCTCGCCGGCAGCGGCTACGAGGACGACTACGCCGTGGCCCGGCAGTACCTCACCCAGGGTTCGTCGGTGACGTGGAAGCCGGACCAGCGGGCGCTCGTGTTCCGCAAGGCCACGGTGGTGGCCACCGGCGTCGAAAATGTCTTCAACTACCAGCTCGACCTCGCCTATTCGGTGGACGCCGACGGCGTGGCCACGCAGCTTCCCGAGGGCACCACCGAAAACATACCCGTCACCGTGACCCAGGTGGACGGCGAATGGCGAATCTCCGATCTTCCTGACGGCACGGCCATTCCGGAAGAAACCTTCAAGGTCATTTACGGCGCGTTCCCGATCTACTTCTACGACCCCACGTTCACCTACGCAGTGCCCGACGTCCGGTGGTTCATCCGCAAGAAGACCGTCAAAGCCATGACGAGCGCGCTCCTGGGCGGACCCGCCCCCTACCTCAAGGGCGCCGTCGTCAGCGCGTTCCCTTCAGGCATCAAGCTGGCCCGCGAATCAGTGCCCGTGGTGTCCGGCGCCGCGCAGGTGGATCTCACCGCCAAGGACCTGGTCGAGGCCTCCAACGAGGACCGGCTGCGGATGCAGACGCAGCTTGCCCTGACGTTCCGCAGCCAACCGGATGTGATCAACGTTGAGCTCCGGGCCAACCAGGACCTGGTGCGCGTCGAGGACAACGGCACGGTCCTGCCTCCGGTCCAGGACGAAAGCGTCCCCGCTTACCAGATCGCCGTCAGCAACAATGACCTGGTCCGGTACGAAAACAACAGGATTTCACCGCTCCCGGACGTCCGGTCCGTCGCAGCCCTCTCACCCCGGGCGCCTGCGGAGTCCACCGAGTCGCAGGCGGCCGCGTTCCTCAACGCCGCCCGCACCACGCTGTACTCGATCGTTCCGGGCCAGCCCGCCAGGGCGCTGACCACGCGGGCCGCGCTGTCCCGGCCTTCGTTCGGCCGCTATGACTGGGTCTGGACTGCCGGGCCGGGTGCCGGCGGCGCCACCGAGGTGGTGGCCTACCGGCCGGTCGGTGCGGCGGAGAACGCCAGCGTACCCACTGTGACCCTGTCGCCCGGATGGCTCGCGGGCCGGACGGTGAAGGAGTTCCGGATTTCCCGGGACGGCACGCGGGCCCTCGTCATTTCGCAGCAGAACGGCAAGAGCAAGGTCCAGATCACCGGGATCATCCGGAACGCGGACGGCACCCCGAGGGACCTGACCGTGCCCCTGACGCTCCTGACCCCCCGGGACCCGGACCAAGGGGTCTGGGTGGATGACACCACCGTCGCGGTCATGAAGGCATCCGCCAGCGATGCCGTCACCCCCGAGCTGTTGTCGCTGACATCGGCACAGCCGCAGCAGCTGGCGCCGTGGCCCGGGCTGACCGCCCTCAGCGCGGGCAACGGACCGGCCGAGATCTACGGCCAGTCCGCGGAAGGGATCTTCCAGCGGCTGGGCAACGGCTGGTCACCGCAGCTCAAGGGCCCCATCGACCCCTCGTTCCCCGGCTGACCGGCGTCCCCTCGGACGACGGCTGACCGGCGTCCCTTCGTTCCCCGGCTGACCGAGGCCCCCTCGGACGACGGCGACGACGACGGCGGTGCCGCCGTCACCCGGATCCGGTGAAGGTTCCGCGAAGGTTCCGGCGGGGGTGTTGTCCACATAGCGGCCCGCCGGGCTACTACCGGGGGCGCACCCGGTCCAGGATCGGAGGATGGGCAGCCACACCACCCGGGTCCCGGCAGCGGACCCTGACCTTGCCCCGGCCGCGGCCAGGGCGGCGCGACACCGCGGGAGCTACGCGTGGCCGCTGGCGAGGCTGGGCGACCGGACAGCCGAAGCGGCGGCTGAGGTGCTCGCCCTGGCCATTCCAGTGGACTGCGTCTGCTGCGGGGCGGAGGACTCGGCACTCTGCGGCGCGTGCTCCCGTAACCTGCGCCTGCTGACGCTCCGGCCGTTCCGGGCAGAGGCCCAGGCTCCGGCCCTGATGGACATGGACGGCTCCGTGCTGCTGCCCGTGGTGGCGGCCGGGGCATACCGGGCCGAGCTGGCGCAGTGCCTGCTGTCCTTCAAAAGCCACGGGCAGGCCCGGCTGGGCGCCGAGCTGGCCCGGGGACTGGCGCGCGCCCTCCACGCCGCGTCCGGGCCCGGGCAGGGACTCGTCCTCGTCCCCGTGCCCACGAGCGCCGCCGCTTACCGCAGGCGGGGCTTCAGCCCCGTCCATATCCTGCTCCGCCGGCTCGTCCGCGGGGACGAAATCCCAGGGTTCACCGTCGCGGACGCGCTGCGGAAATCCGTGCCGCCCGCGCGGAACACGAAACCGCCGGCTTTGCCCCTGTGGGGCCGGTTGCGGGACGGCCCCACAGGGGCCGGCTCCCTGTCCGGCGGACAGAAGGGATTGGGCCGGGGTGAGCGCGCCCGGCGCGTGCGCGGATCCATGCGGGCCAGGTCCGGTCCGTGGCCTGCGCGAGTCGAAGGACGTGTCTGCATCATCGTCGATGACGTGCTGACCACCGGCGCCACCCTGGCGGAGGCGGCCCGTGCGCTCCGGGCCGCGGGGGCCATTGTCAGCGGCGCCGTCGTGCTGGCCGCGACACGCCCGCCGGCCGCCGCCGATGTCGGCGCCGCCATCCCCGCGGCGGCGCGGATGATCGGTGGGAGCTAAAAAAATAAACCGTAAAAGGATGAATAACAGGTGTCTATGAACTAACGTCGAAGATGGGTACCAAGAACAGATGTACCTGTCGATAGCGGCTCGGAAAGGGGCTCGACTGTCAGTCAGATCGGCCCCCGGGAAGTACCGCCGTCGTGTCACCGAAGTCATTTGGAGGGCACCATGGAGTTCATGATCAGCGGACGCAACTTGACGGTCTCAGACCGGTTCCGCGAATATGCCGACGACAAGATCTCAAAGATCGCGTCGTTGGGAGACAAGGTCCAGAGGGTAGACGCGAAGGTCACCAAAGAGACCAAAGCCCGCCAGACCGCCGAATCGCTCACGGTTGAGCTGACAGTCCTGGGACGCGGCCCAGTAATCCGCGCAGAAGCGAGTGCCGCCGACAAGTTCGCTGCGTTCGATCTCGCTTACAACAAGCTTCTTGAACGCCTGCGCAGGGCCAGGGACCGCAGAAAGGTCCACCACGGCCGGCATACCCCGAAGTCCGTCACCGAGGCGACGGCAGCCCTGGAGCCGGCCAGCCCCAGCGAACCCCTCTATGTGGAGGCGGCGCAGCAGCAGGAGACCCAGGCGACGGCGGCAGAGAAGTCGCCGTATGAGGTCGAGAACGATATTCCGGCCGGCGACTCGCCTGTACTGATCCGCCGGAAGGTGTTCGCCGCGTCCCAGCTCACCCTCGATGACGCCGTCGACAACATGGAACTTGTTGGTCACGACTTCTATCTTTTCGTGGACAAGGAGACCAAGGCGCCGTCGGTCGTCTACCGCCGTGACGGCTGGACCTACGGGGTCATCTCCCTGGACCAGACGTGCGAGCCCGGACATTCGAGTCTGGAAGACAAAATCCTGGCCTACCGTTCAGAGGATGAGCCCGCCAGCGCATAAGCTGGTGCAGACTTTTCCGACGAAGGGACTAACGTGCAAGCATCGCTGAGCCTGGCACAGGCACGGCGGATCGCGTTGGCAGCCCAGGGACTGGAGAAGGAACGGCCCGCCGGACCCGTGAGTGCACGGGCGGTGGGCCGTACCTTTGCCCGGCTGCACCTGGTTCAGATCGACTCCGTCAATGTGGTGTCCCGCAGCCACTTCCTGCCCTTCTTCTCGCGGCTCGGCAACTACGACCGCACCATCCTGGCGCGCATGGCGGGGATCCACCCGCGCCGGATGATGGAGTACTGGGCCCACGAAGCCTGCTTCATCCGCCCGGACCATTTCCACGATCTCGTGCAGTGGCAGAGCCGCAAATGGGTGGGCGCGCACGCGATGGACCCCGAACTGCGCAACGGGGTGGCGGCCAAGGTCCTGGAAACCCTGGCCGGCGGGAAGCCGCTGACCGCCGCCGAACTGACAGCCCGGCTAGGCCACGTGGAAGACCAGCAGCGGGACAACTGGGGCTGGAACTGGAACGCCGTCAAAAGGGTGCTGGAACATCTCTTCGAAGAGGGCCTTGTCTCCGCATCCTCGCGGACCGACTCCTTCGAACGGCGCTACACCCTCACCGCCCGGGTGCTCCCCGGACCGGGCAAGGAAGCGGTGGCACCCGAACCGGATGCGGCCGCGGCCATGGACCGGCTGATCGACGCCACGGCCCAGGCCCACGGTATCGGGACGGTGCGATGCTTCGCCGACTACTTCCGGACACCGCAGAAGGACGCCGCCGTCGCCGTCCGGAACCTCGTGGACAGCGGCCGGCTGCAGCCGGTCACGGTATCCGGCTGGGACCGGCCCCTGTACCGCCACGTGGAGGCGAAACTGCCGCGCTCGGCCACCGGCCGGGCGCTCCTGAGCCCCTTCGACTCCCTCGTGTTCGAACGCCGGCGGCTCGAGGAGCTCTTCGGATTCCACTACCGGATCGAGATCTACACGCCCGAGCCGAAGCGGAAGTACGGCTACTACGTCCTGCCGTTCCTGCTCCGCGACGCGATCGTCGCACGGGTCGACCTCAAAGCGGACCGGGCCGGCGGGCGGCTCCTGGCCAGGGCCGCCCACGCCGAACCCGGCGCGCCGGAGGACACCGCCGTCGAACTCGCCGCGGAACTGCAGCTCATGGCAGAGTGGCTGGGACTGGACGACGTAGTTGTCTCGCCAATGGGGAACCTTGCGCCGGCGCTCGCCGAAGCCGTGGCTGCCCGGTAAACCGCACTATCCGCTGTGAGGGAACAGGCGCCACCGGCCTTGCGTCTCTCCCGTAGACTAAACACGCCAGAATTCGGCAGCTTGAGACTGGGAGCAACTTCACGTGGCATCACTTATCGAAAAACTTCTCCGCACGGGTGACAAAAAAACCCTGCGGCAACTGCGGAACTATGCCGATTCCATCAATGCCCTGGAGAGCTCCTTCCAGACCTTCACGGACGCCGAGCTCCGTGAAGAAACTGACCGGCTGCGCGAACGCCACCAGGCCGGCGAGAAGCTCGACGATCTGCTGCCCGAAGCGTTCGCGGCCGTACGCGAGGCCTCGTCCCGTACCCTCGGCATGCGCCACTTCGATGTCCAGCTCATGGGCGGCGCCGCCCTGCACCTGGGCAACATCGCGGAAATGAAGACCGGTGAAGGCAAGACCCTGGTGGCCACCGCTCCGGCCTACCTCAACGCCCTCACCGGCAAGGGCGTCCACGTCGTCACCGTGAACGACTACCTCGCCGAATACCAGTCCGACCTCATGGGCCGCGTCTACCGCTTCCTCGGCCTCACCAGCGGCTGCATCCTCTCCAACCAGGACCCTGCGCTGCGCCGCGAACAGTACGCCGCGGACATCACGTACGGAACGAACAACGAATTCGGCTTCGACTACCTGCGCGACAACATGGCGTGGGACAGCTCGGAACTGGTCCAGCGCGGCCACCATTTCGCCATCGTCGACGAAGTGGACTCGATCCTCATCGACGAGGCACGCACCCCGCTCATCATCTCCGGTCCGGCCCAGGGGGACACCAACCGCTGGTACAGCGAATTCGCCAAGGTGGTCACACGCCTGCAGGCCGAGACCGACTACGAGGTCGATGAGAAGAAGCGCACCGTCGGTGTCCTCGAGGCCGGCATTGAAAAGGTCGAGGACTACCTCGGCATCCACAACCTCTACGAGTCCGCCAACACGCCCCTGATCGGCTTCCTGAACAACGCCATCAAGGCCAAGGAGCTGTTCAAGCGCGACAAGGACTACGTCATCCTCGACGGCGAGGTGCTGATCGTCGATGAGCACACCGGCCGCATTCTCGCCGGCCGCCGCTACAACGAAGGCATGCACCAGGCCATCGAAGCCAAGGAAGGCGTCGAGATCAAGGCCGAGAACCAGACGCTCGCCACCGTCACGCTGCAGAACTACTTCCGCATGTACGACAAGCTCGCGGGCATGACCGGCACGGCCGAGACCGAGGCCGCCGAGTTCATGAGCACCTACAAGCTCGGCGTCGTTGCCATCCCGACCAACCGCGACATGACACGGATCGACCAGGCCGACCTCGTCTACAAGAACGAGACCGTCAAATTCGACGCAGTCGTCAAGGACATCGCCGAACGCCACGAAAACGGCCAGCCTGTCCTCGTCGGCACCACCAGCGTTGAGAAGAGCGAATACCTCTCCCGGCTGCTGGCCAAGGAAGGCGTCCGGCACGAGGTCCTGAACGCCAAGAACCATGCCCGTGAAGCGTCCATCGTGGCCCAGGCCGGCCGCAAGGCCGCCGTCACAGTCGCGACCAACATGGCCGGCCGCGGTACCGACATCATGCTCGGCGGCAACGCGGAATTCACCGCCGTCGCCGAAATGGCCAAGCGCGGCCTGGACCCGGAGGAGAACTCCGAGGAATACGAGGCCGCGTGGCCCGAGGTGTTCGAATCCGCCAAGCAGTCCGTCAAGGACGAACACGAGGAAGTCCTGAACCTGGGCGGACTCTACGTGCTCGGCACCGAACGGCACGAGTCCCGCCGCATCGACAACCAGCTCCGCGGCCGTTCCGGACGCCAGGGCGACCCCGGCGAGTCCCGGTTCTACCTCTCGCTGACCGATGATCTGATGCGCCTGTTCAACTCCGGCGCAGCCGAACGGCTCATGAACAGCTCGGTGCCCGACGACGTCGCACTCGAATCCAAGCTCGTCTCGCGCGCCATCGCCTCGGCCCAGGGCCAGGTGGAAGGCCGCAACGCCGAACAGCGCAAGAACGTGCTGAAGTACGACGACGTCCTGAACCGCCAGCGCGAGGCAATCTACGGCGACCGGCGCCGCATCCTCGAAGGCGATGACCTCCACGAGAAGGTCCAGTACTTCCTGGAAGACACCATCAACGCTTTCATCGACGAAGCCACAGCCGAGGGCACCGGCGACGACTGGGACTTCAACCTCCTGTGGTCCAACCTCAAGACCCTGTACCCCGTGAGCTTCACCCCGCGCGACGTCATTGACGAGGCCGGCGGCAAGTCCCGGATCACGACCGAGTTCCTCCGGGAAGAGATCCTTTCCGATGCCCGTCTGGTCTACCAGGCCAGGGAGCAGGCGATTGGCTCCGAGAGCATGCGCGAACTGGAGCGCCGGGTGGTCCTTTCCGTTATCGGGCGCAAGTGGCAGGAACACCTCTACGAGATGGACTATCTCAAGGAGGGCATCGGGCTGCGCGCCATGGCCCAGCGTGACCCCCTGGTGGAGTACCAGCGCGAGGGCTTCATCATGTTCCAGGCCATGATGGAGGCCATCCGCGAAGAGAGCGTCGGCTTCCTGTTCAACCTCGACGTCGAAGTGACGCCGGCCGAAGACGTTGTGGTGGCGGACGCCGAGGGCCAGCACACCGAACACCACGAGCCGCAGATCCATGCCGCCGGGCTCGAAGCCCCGGAGAAACCCGCGCAGCTGCAGTACACCGCCCCTGGCGAGGACGGTGCCGCCCAGACCCGGATCGAGGCGAAGGTCTCCGGACGTTCGGGAAACCCGGCCAAGGCCGCGGCGCAGGACATCGGCCGCCGCGCTGCGAAGAAGAAGCGGCGCTAGGCACGACGCAAACACGGGAGGACCGGAGCATTTGCTCCGGTCCTTCCGTGTTTGCGCCTCCTTTCCCTCACATGCCGGGCATTCCCTTGCAGACCGGGCCCGGTTCCGCAGGCTCCTGCCCGTTGCTGCCCTCGGCCGGCTACTGGCTTCTGCCGGTTCTCGGCCTGTCTGTTGCCGGCTTTCTGCCTGTTTTCTGCGGACTCTCTGCCTGTTTTGTTCCTCCGGCCCTGCCGTTCAGCCGATCTCCAGCACTGTGACGCGCCAGGCCGCCGTGCCGCGCTCCAGCCGCAGCGCGACCGCGCGAACCCGTGATTCCTCGACCACCACGGCGCTGGCCTCGTAGACGTCATCCGACACGCGGCAGGCCCGGACGGACCTGACGGACGGGTTGCGGTGCAGCCTGCCCGCCGTCGGCGAGCTGCCGGAGGCAACCCGGCGGGTCAATGCGGCTCGGTGCTGCAGGGCCGCCAGACAGCGCGGGTCCAGGCGCCGGGAGAGCTGCTGTGCGGGCCGCGTCCCGGCCAGCACCTCGATCGCCGCCTGCACGGTGCTCCGGGAAATCGCACAAATCTCGCGGGCCTCGTCAACAACGCGCAGCGGCGGCGGGGCCGCAGTGGCGTGGTTGGCCGGTGGTGTAGCCGTACCGGACACAACCCTGAGAGCGGGGGCATGCGGGACGGGGGTCGCCGCGGCTGAGCGGATCCCGGTGACTGCGTTCATGACGGTTCCTTTG
This sequence comes from Arthrobacter sp. 01N444, assembly GCF_056399305.1. Lineage (NCBI taxonomy): Bacteria > Bacillati > Actinomycetota > Actinomycetes > Micrococcales > Micrococcaceae > Arthrobacter > Arthrobacter sp. 01N444. Next base: position 86,939 of record NZ_JBFTRB010000008.1, on the reverse strand, counting down.
CTGATGGCTGGTGCGGGTGGCTTTGCGGCTGGTGCGGGTGGCTGGAACCGGGCGAATCTTCCGACCGGCTTGTCCTGTGGTCTTCGGTGGGCCGGGGCCGGGGCCAGGGCCGGGGCCGGCGCTGGCCCCGGCCTGTGGTGCGGCGGCCCCTAGCGCGGCGGCGGGAGGACCAGGACCTGTCCGGGCCGCAGGAAGTGCGGGTCGGCTCCGATAGCGTCGCGGTTGCCCGCATAGAGCCGGGGCCACTCTCTGGCGATGTCGGCGTCGGAAGCCAACGGCCCCAGAGCGGCCGCGGCGATGCTCCACAGCGAATCGCCGGACCGGACCGTGACCTCCCTGCGGGCGCCGGGGAAGTCCTGTGTGCGCACATGGCGTGCAGCCAGCGGTCCGGCATCCACGATCGGGCTCAGCGGCTTCCACCGCGGATCCAGCGCGGAACCGGCTCCCGGTCCGTGTGGCTCCGGTGCCAAGGCCTCCCCGGGTGACGGAGTCCAGGATGCCGCTACCGCTACCGCTGCCGGACCGGGTCTTTCCGGTCCGGGCCCGCCAGGCGCAGTGGCCGCGCTGGCCAGCGGCGCCGTCAGCAGCTGCAGTCCGACGGCGGCGAGCACCAGCCGCCGCATGAACGCCGGGCTGAACCGGCCCGTGGCGGCCGCCGCGCGGGTCCGGCCGAGGCGGTCCAGCAGTGCCGCCGCGACGGCGAAAGCGAGCGACATCACCCACCAGGTGATGACAATCAGCCCGGCCGTATTTGCCACGATCCCGAGCTGGTCCTCGAAGGACAGCGACTGCCGGCGTGCCGAGCCGGACTGCCAGCGCTGAATCAGGAAACTTCCCGTAGCTGCGAGGAAGATCCCGAGCAACAGGATGGCGGCGGCCATGGCGGCGTCGGCCCGGACTGTTTGTCTGGGCATGGGGACGGGCAGGGGCCGGTCCCCGGGTTGCGGCGTCGCTGTCCGGTCCATGGGCTGTTCCTCCAGTCGAAATGTGTACCGTTTGATGGTGTTTAATGCCATTTGATAACTTTTAAGCCTGTTTAATTGAGTCTGATCCTGTTGTGCTCCGTTTGTCTAGACGCAGTCCGAGTCTGTGGATAGTGGAGGCCTCGGATTGACCAGTGCGGGAGGGCCGCCTACGCTGGCGCCATGCGGTGGGACGCCTTGTTTGAGGACATGGAGGCACAGCTGGCCGCGCGCCAGCGGCTGGAATTAGAGGCTGAAATAGCCGAGCGTGCACTCGTGGACTCTGCGGGAGTGCAGCTCGCGGACCGGCTCCGCGGGTCCCTCGGGCTCAGTATCCGCGTGCATTTGTCCTTGGGGCGGGTGTTCGAGGGAGTGCTGAGCCACGCGGGCAGCGAGGCCCTGGTCCTTGATGAGCCCCAACACCAAGTGCTCATTCCCTACGCCGCGGCCGCGCACTATGGGGGCCTGTCGCGGGTGGCGGTCTCCGAACCGTCAATCGTCCGCCGGCGGCTCGGTTTGGGCAGCGCCCTCCGGGGACTCGCCAGGAACCGTGCACGGGTGACGATCTTTGCCGGTCACGGGAGGGCAGATGCGGGGCTCCACGGCATCATCGACACGGTCGGCAGGGACTTCCTGGACCTGGCCGTGACACGGGACGGCGGGGAACGGCCTCCGGCGAACGCCCGGAAGGTGATTGCCATCCCCTTCGGCGCCCTCGCTGGCATCAGGTCCGTAGGTACCGTGGGCGGCTAGTCAGCCCGCCAGGTTCAACTTCCGGCGGACTTCGCCTTGGCCTCTTCGATCATGCGGCTGGCCTCGGCATAGCGCTCCTGGATGTACTGCTCGAGCATCTTCTCCTCGACGCGCCACTGGCCGCGTCCGCCCACCTGGATTGCCTTCAGCTCGCCGCTGCGAACGAGCGCGTAGGCGGCCGGAGAGTTGATCTGGAGCTGCTCGGCAACGTCAGCGAGAGTCAGGAATCGGGGCATGAACCCATTTTGCCACCGTTGAGGCCTACTGGCGCCGTTATCCACAGTTTGCGCCTGTTTGGCCCCGGATCTTCCACCCGGGCGGCCCGGGCGCAACAATAGGGGTGCCCGGCATCCGGGAATGGACGGCGACGACAGGGGGAGCGGACGCATGAGTGGAAGCGCGGCAGCCGAAGGGGCCCGTTTGAAAAGGCCGTCCTGGAAAGACCCCCGGCTCCTCGTCGGAATCCTGCTGGTCCTGGCATCCGTCGTTGGCGTGGTCTCGCTGGTCGGCGCCGCGGACCAGACCACGGAAGCGTACGCGGCGCGGGAGCCGATCGCCGTCGGCGAGACGCTGACAACCGACAAGCTGCACCGGGTCAAGGTGCGGCTCGGCGAAGTGGAACAGCACTACCTGACCCCGGAGGCCGGCCTGGATGCCGGACTTGTGGCCGTGCAGCGGATCGGCAAGGACCAACTGCTGCCGCGTGAGAGTGTCGGGCAGCTCGACGGGCTGGACCGCAAGCCCGTGGCCGTCACCGTCGAGGAGGCCCTTCCCGCCCAAGCCGTGGCGGGCTCGCGCGTGGATGTCTGGGTGGCGTTGCCGGATACCCGCAACGGCTTCAGCGAGCCCTCCCTGCTCCTCTCCGGCGCCGAAATTGCCCAGATCACCCCGGGCAGCACGGCCCTGGGCTCCTCACGTTCCACGGTGGTCATGGTGCTCGTTCCCGACGCCCAGATGCCCAAGTTGCTGGGGGCCCAGGCCAACAAAGCAAAGATCGCGGTCGTGTGGAACCCGGGCGGTACCTCGCGATGAGCATTCCCGTGGTGACTGTGGGGGACTCCCGCGATGACCTGGTCGGCGGACTGGAGCGGCTGCACGGGCCCGTGTCCGTTGTCCGGCGGTGCAGCGAGCTGGCGGAACTGCTGGCCGCCTGCCAGAGCGGGTTGGCCCGCGCCGCCGTCGTAGCGGCCGGCAGCGAAGAGCTGACGGCCTCGCTGGTGGACCGGCTGTCCGCCGTCGGCGTCGTCGTCATCGCCTTGACCGACAATCCGGAGGAAACTGTCCGCCTGCGGACCATTGGCGTGGCAGCGGAAGCCCGGGCCGTTGACGCCGCGGCCCTGGCGGCCCGGATTTCCGCAGCGGTGGCGCAGCTCAGTGGCACCGGAGAGGGCCCGGGACCGGCCGCGGGGGACGGCGCCGCGCTCGTCGCCGCCGCAGGGCAGGTGCCGCGGTCTTCCGGGGCGCACACCGTCACCGCAAGCCCAGGCGCGAAGGGCCGGATCATTGCGGTCTGGGGTCCGGCCGGCGCGCCGGGCCGGACCCTGGTGGCCGCCAACATCGCGGGGGAGCTGGCCGCGGAAGGCCATTCCGTGCTGCTGGTCGACGCCGACAGCTACGGTGCCAGCGTGGCCGCCCTCCTGGGTCTGCTTGACGAGGCCGCCGGGCTGGCTCAGGCCTGCCGGCTGGCAGACCAGGGCCTGCTTGACGCCGATGCCCTGCTCAGGATCGCCACGACCGTGCCGACCAAGGCCGGCGCGCTGCGGGTGCTCACCGGGATTACGCGGGCGGACCGCTGGACGGAACTGCGCGCCGCGGCCCTCACACTGGTGCTGGAGCGGGCCCGGGAGATTGCGGATGTCACTGTGGTGGACACCGGCTTCTGCCTCGAAGCCGATGACGAGCTTGGCTTTGACAGTGGCGCGCCGCGCCGCAACGCCGCGACCCTGCGAAGCCTGGAGCTGGCCGACACGGTCTTTGCCGTCGGGGCGGCGGACTCCATCGGGGTGCCGAGGCTCGTCCGCGGCCTCGCCGAGCTTCGGGCGGCCGTCCCGCAGGCGGCGCCGCAAGTGGTCCTGAACAAAGTCAGGACCTCCGCCGTTGGGCGCTCGCCCGAACGCCAGCTGCGGGCCGCCTGGGAGCGGTACGGCCCCTCGGCGCCGTTGTCGGCGTTCCTGCCGTCCGACCCCGCGGCGAGCGACGCCGCCCTCCTGTCCGGGGCACTTTTGCTCGAATCCGCCCCTGAATCCGAGTTGAGGCACGCGATCGCCATTTTGGTTTGTGCACCTGCCCAGCGAAATAAGAAATCCTTTGTCTTTTCTTCCACAGCACGACGCCGGGCAAAGGGTTAGGGTCAACGTAGGGGCCGCAAAGAGGCGGCTGTGAACTTCTTTTATGGAGGCGTTTCGATGTCGTCTGGGTCCAGCGTGGAGGATCAGCCCGTTTCGATCGGTAGCAGCGAAAGCTACCTCGGGGATTACTACGAGCACCTCGCGGAGGAGGATTTCCGGGCCTATCCCCAGGAAGTCCTGACGGCAAGGACCGAAACCCACCGCCAGATCGCGGCGACGCGGAAGCCGGGCATCGCGAACATCGACCTTCGTGACGAGGCAGACTGCAGCGTCCTGTACATCGTCACCGACGATATGCCCTTCCTCGTGGACTCCGTCAACGCCGAGCTGGTCCGCCAGAACGCGCCCATCCACCTCGTGCTGCACCCGCTTTTCGTGGTGACCCGCAACCGGGAGACGGGCAACCTCGTCAAGGTGGCCCGCGTCCCCTCCCACTTGGGCATCTCCAGCGGTGACACGGCGGCCATGCCGAACCTCTCCCACCTGATCGCCGAGGGCGACAACGCCTCGCACATGGAATCCTGGATCGCCGTCGAGATCGACCTCGTCGGCGAGGAGAAGCGCGCGGAGCTGGTCAAGGGAATCTCCCGCGTGCTTGGCGACGTCCGCGCCGCAGTCGAAGACTGGCCGAAGATGCGCACGAAAGCCCTTGAAATTTCCGCGGATCTGGACAGGGTAGCCAACCGGGCGCAGATTGCCGAGCTGCGCCAGGCCCAGGACCTGCTCCGCTGGCTCGATGACGGGAACTTCACCTTCCTCGGCTACCGCGAATACGACCTCGTGAACGAATCCGGCGAGGATGTCCTTGAACTTCGCGAGGAAAGCGGCCTCGGCCTGCTCCGCGCCGGTGCGGACACCCGCCAGGTCCAGCACCTCACCGAGGCCGGCCGGAAGAAGGCCCGCGAGAAGCGCGCACTCGTGATCACGAAGGCGAACTCCCGCTCCACCGTGCACCGCCCGGCGTACCTGGACTACATCGGCGTTAAAAGCTTCGACGCGGCCGGCAACGTCAACGGCGAACGCCGCTTCATCGGCCTGTTCGCCACAACCGCCTACGCCGGTTCCGTCCGCGATATCCCCGTAGTCCGGGAGAAAGTCGCCGCTGTTCTCAGCGACGCCGGCTTCCCGCCGGACTCGCACTCGGGCAAGGACCTCCTCGGCATCCTTGAAACCTATCCGCGCGATGAGCTCTTCCAGATCGAAATCCCGGACCTCGCCGCCATCGCCACCGGCATCCAGCGGCTGCAGGAACGCCGCCGGACGCGGCTCTTCCTCCGCCCCGACATCTACGGCCGCTTCATGTCCGCCGTCGTCTACCTGCCCCGCGACCGCTACACCACCAACGTCCGCCTGCGCATTGAGCAGGAACTGCGGGAGACCTTCAACGCCGTCTCCATCGACTATGAGGCGCGCATGACAGAGTCCGCTCTGGCCCGCCTCTTCTTCCGGATCCGGCTGCCCAAGGACGCCGACGTCAGCAACGTCAACAGCGACGAACTGGAGAAGCGGCTGGTCCGGGCCGCCCGTTCCTGGGGCGAAGGCATTTCCGAAGTTCTGCGCGCCCGCGGCGACGGCGGCACCAAGGAGGACGGCGCCAAGGAACTGGCAGCGGTCTGGGCCGAGGCGTTCCCGGCCGGATACCGGGTGGACTACGAGATCGAAGACGCGCTGCAGGACATCGACCGCTTCGAAAAGTACGGTGCCGCGGCCGAACGGGCCGGCGAAGCCGTCAAGGAGCACCCGGGCGTCCACGTGTACCTCCCCGACGGCGCCGGAGCCACACTGGAAGAGGACGCCCGGGTCAAGCTCTACATGCTGGAGCCGAAGAGCCTGAGCCAGATCCTGCCGTACTTCCACAACCTCGGCCTCGAGGTCCTGGACGAACGCCCGTTCGAGATCGAGACCGCGGATCACCGGGACTTCTTCCTCTACGACCTCGGCCTCAAGTACCCCGCCGGCGTGGATCCCCAGGCCACCGGCCAGCTGCTGGGCGAGTTCTTCGGCGCCGCCGTGACCGGCGCCGTGGAATCCGACAGCTTCGACCGGCTGGTACTGCGGGAGGGCATGCACTGGCGCCAGGTTGTCGTACTGCGCGCTTACGCCAAGTACATGCGGCAAATGGGCAACACCAACTCCTTCGGATTCCTGGCTGACACCCTGCTGGCGAACCCGGACGTCACCCGGGGACTCAGCGCCCTGTTCACAGCGCGGTTCGACCCGGCGCTCAGCGACTCCGACCGCGTGCTCAGGGAGGTAGAGGTCCTCGCCGGACTGGATGCAGCGATTGAGCAGGTCGCGACCCTCGATGCCGACCGCCTGCTGCGCACGTTCAAGAACCTGATCCAGGCCACGCTCCGCACGAACTACTTCCAGAACAAGCCCCACCTGAGCTTCAAACTGGATCCGTCCCTGATCGAGGGCCTGCCCTTCCCGCGGCCGATGTTCGAGATCTGGGTCTACTCGCCCCGGGTCGAGGGCGTGCACCTGCGCTTCGGCAAGGTGGCCCGCGGCGGCCTGCGCTGGTCGGACCGGCGCGAGGACTTCCGCACTGAAATCCTGGGCCTGGTGAAGGCGCAGACCGTCAAGAACGCCGTCATTGTTCCGACGGGCGCCAAGGGCGGCTTCTACGCCAAGCAGCTCCCGGACCCCGCGGCAGACCGCAGCGCCTGGATGGCCGAAGGTGTTGAGAGCTACAAAACGTTCATCCGCGGACTCCTGGACATCACGGACAACCTGATCGTGACGCCCGAGGGCGAAACCGTCCGGCCCCCGGCCGACGTCGTGCGCCATGACGACGACGATTCCTACCTTGTGGTCGCGGCCGACAAGGGTACGGCGTCATTCTCCGACATCGCCAACGGACTGGCCGGCGAATACGGGTTCTGGCTCGGCGACGCCTTCGCCTCCGGCGGCTCCGTCGGCTACGACCACAAGGCCATGGGCATCACCGCCCGCGGCGCGTGGGAGTCGGTCAAGCGCCACTTCAGCGAACTGGACCTCGACACCCAGGCCGAGCCCTTCACCGTGGTGGGCGTCGGTGACATGTCCGGCGACGTGTTCGGCAACGGCATGCTGCTCTCCAAGCACATCCGCTTGCTGGCTGCCTTCGACCACCGGCACATCTTCCTCGACCCCACCCCTAACGAGGCAACGTCCTACGCGGAACGCCAGAGGCTCTTCGAACTGCCCCGGTCCTCCTGGGATGACTACGACAAATCGCTCATCAGCGAAGGCGGCGGCGTCTTTGCCCGGCAGGCCAAGTCGATCCCCGTGTCCGCGCAGATCCGGACCGCCCTCGGCCTCCCGGAGGGCACCACGGAACTCAGCCCGCCGGAGCTCCTGCGCGCCATCCTCCTCGCCCCGGCCGACCTGCTCTACAACGGCGGCATCGGCACCTACGTCAAGGCCAGCACCGAAACGAATGCCGAGGTCGGCGACAAGGCCAATGACGCCATCCGCGTTGACGGCCGCGAACTGCGGGTCAAGGTGGTTGGGGAAGGCGGAAACCTGGGGATGACCCAGCGCGGACGCATCGAGGCCGCGCTGCAGGGCGTCATCCTCAACACGGACGCGATCGACAACTCGGCCGGCGTCGACTGCTCGGACCACGAGGTCAACATCAAGATCTTCGTGGACCGGATGGTGGCGGCAGGCAAGCTTGAGCCCGCCGAGCGTGCGGACTTCCTGGCCTCGATGACCGACGAGGTCGGCCGGCTGGTGCTCGAGGACAACATCGACCAGAACATCCTGCTCCTCAACGACCGGATGCGGGTTTCCGAATGGAGCCCGAGCTACGAACGGCTGATGGACTGGCTGGAAAAGTCGGCGGACCTCAAGCGGGACCTCGAGGCCCTGCCCACCACGGACACGCTGCGCGAGCGCCTGGAACAGGGCCAGGGGCTGACCTCCCCGGAGCTGTCGGTCCTGGCCGCCTACGCCAAGATCGAACTTGCCACCGCTTTGCGCGACAGCGACCTCGCCGATGACCCGTGGTTCCGCATGACGCTGCGGGCCTACTTCCCGGAGCAGCTGCGGGAGAGGTTCGACGCCGAACTGGACACCCACCCGCTGCGCCGGGAGATCATCGCGACCGTGGTTGCCAACGACATGATCAACCTCGGCGGCATCACCTTCGCGTTCCGTGCCATCGAGGAAACCTCGGCCACGGAGGCCGCCGTCGCCAAGGCGTTCGTGGCCCTCCGCGAGGTCTACGAGCTCGACATCATGGTCAAGGAACTCAACGAACTGCCGGCGTCGTTCCCGACCGAACACTGGAGCACCGTCCACCTGGACATCCGGCGGCTGCTGGACCGCGCCGTCCGGTGGCTCCTCGGCCAAGGCTCGGCGTCCCGTCCGATCGCCGAGATCGTGGCCGAATTCAAGCCGCTGATGGATCCCATGCGGGCCCGGCTGCTCGACTACCTCCGGGGTGACGACCGCGCCCGCGTGGCCGAATGGCTGGAGAAGGCGCGCAGCTGGGACCTTCCGGAAGACCTGGCACACCGCTGGGCGGAACTGTTCGAGAGCTTCGTGCTCCTGGACATCGCCAAGATCGTCCACGGCAGCAAGGAATCCGTGGCCGATATTGCCCACGTGTACTACACGGTCTTCAACCGCTTCCATGCAGATTCCCTGCTCGAACGCATCACCAAGCTGCCGAGGGAGGACCGCTGGCAGGCCCTGGCCCGCGCAGCCCTGCGCGATGACCTCTACTCCACCGTCTCGGACATGACGACGGCGGTGCTCGAGCGCACGCCGGCCGGGACTCCCGCCGAGGAGCGTCTTGCGGTCTGGGAGGGCCAGAACGCGGAGCAGCTGGGCCGGGCGAAGTCAATGTTTGATGAGGTCAATGCGCTCGAGGCCGATGACATGGCCTCACTGTCGGTAGCATTGAGGCTCTTGAGGTCAATCGTCCGACGCTAAGGGGCTGCCGTCCCTGGCGTCGCAAATGGAGGTGCTGTGGCAATCTTTACGGACCCAATCAGGGAACATGCTGATTTTGGCCCGGGGGATGCCGAATGGCTGCATCTCCTGGTCGGCGACTGGCAGATGGTCGCCGACCTCGCGTTCGCCGACCTGGCCCTGTGGTTTCCGCACCCGGAGTTCGGTTATGTGGCACTGGCCCACGTCCGCCCCTCCACCACGCACACGGTGTTCCACGCCGACTTCGTGGGGGAGGGGATCCGGTCGGACCTGCAGCCGCTGGTCGACAAGGCGTGGGAGAGCCGCGCGATCGAACGCTCCAACGAGACCAACTGGAGCAGCGACATGGCCCTGCGGGTCGAGGCGGTCCCGATGGTCCGCAACGGCCGCACCCTGGCGATCGTGACCTCCCATATGGACCTGTCGAGTTCGCGGATGCCCTCGCGGCTCGAGCTAACGTACCGGCAATGCGCCTACGATTTGCTGCGCATGGGAACCCTGGGCCTGTGGCCGGACTTCGCGTCGCCCACAGGCTCGCGCCGCGGCGCGCCGCGTGTGGGGGACGGTCTGATCAGGCTCGACGCCGAGGGGATCGTGCAGTATGCCAGCCCCAACGGGGTCTCCGCGTTCCGCCGCCTCGGCGACGGCGAGTCCCTCGAGGGCCGGTCCCTCGCCGAGGTCACTGCCGGGCTTCTGCGGGACCGGCGCATGGTCGATGAAACCCTGCCGCTCGTCGTCACGGGCCGGATGCCGTGGCGCAGCGAAATCGAGTCGCGCGGCGTGAGTCTTTCGCTGCGCGCGATCCCGCTGCGCGACGAGCAGCAGCGGTTCGGCGCCTTGGTCCTGTGCCGGGACGTCTCGGAGCTGCGCCGCCGGGAGATGGAGCTGGTCACCAAGGACGCCACGATCCGCGAGATCCATCACCGGGTGAAAAACAACCTGCAGACTGTCGCCGCCCTCTTGCGGATGCAGTCGCGGCGCATGGTCAGCGACGAGGCCAAACAGGGGCTCGAGCAGGCCATGCGGCGGGTGGCGACCATTGCCCTCGTGCATGAGACGCTCTCGCAGGGCCTGACCCAGAGCGTTGATTTTGACGAGCTCATCGGCCGCCAGTTCCGGCTCTCTGCCGAGGTCGCCTCGCCCTCGCAGCAGGTCAAGACACAGCGTTCCGGCCTCTTCGGCGACCTGCCGAGCGACTTCGCCACCCCGTTGGCCCTGGTCATCAACGAGCTGGTCACGAACGCGGTCGAGCACGGGCTGGAGGGGCGCACCGGTACTGTCTGGCTTATCGCCGACCGGTCGGAGAGCGAGGACGGGGATGAACTTCTCACCGTGACGGTGGAGGACGACGGCGTCGGACTGCCGGACACGCCTTACGTCGAGGGCTTGGGCCTGCAGATTGTCCGCACGCTGGTCATGAGTGAACTCGGTGGCACTATCCACTGGCAGGGAAGGGACGGCGGGGGAACCGCAGTCCAGATTGTCCTGAGCCTGACGCCGCGCTGACATCCTGACGCCGCGCTGATGCCGGGCGCACCACCGGCTCCGGGTGCACCGGCTTAAACGGACAATGGCCGCGGACCTGTGGGTCCGCGGCCATTGCTGCAGGGTCGTGCGATCGTTGCCGGCACCGTAGCTATCGGTGCTTGGGCAGCAGAATTAGGAGGCGCGCCGTGCCCGTGCTGCGCGGCGCTTGAGGGCGCGGCGCTCGTCCTCGCTCATCCCGCCCCACACTCCGGCATCCTGGCCGGACTCCAATGCCCACTGCAGGCAGGTGTCCACGACCGGGCAGCGCCGGCAAACACTTTTCGCTTCCTCGATCTGCAGGAGGGCAGGGCCGGTGTTTCCTACGGGGAAGAACAGCTCCGGGTCCTTGTCAAGGCAGGCTGCGCGGTTACGCCAATCCATGCTGATCAGTCACTCCATTCCTGGGAACTCGTTAAATGCCTTTGTGAAATTATTCACTAGAGGCTTCATAAGAAAAGGGCCCATTGGGGCCCCCTCGGTCATCTGGATTAAGCGTGTCATGTTAACGCTGTGTAAACAAGGGGTAATAGAGGCCAAGATGCCTCGAGACCGTGAGCGATGCATCACATTCAGTGGCGGCGTCCTCACATCTAGACGACTATGTCCGGTAGTGTGCCAGTGTGTCAAGGCCCCCTGTGAACCCTGAAGATCCCCGTGAAAATGCCGGCGAAAACCCCGGTGAGAATCCCCGCGAAAACCCCGGTGAGAGTCTCCCTGAAAATGCCGGCGGGCCTCCCGAAGCAAATTCACTGCCGAATCCGGGCGAAGCCCCTGGCAGTGGCCTTGTGCGGCCTCGGGGAATTGTTGTCATCGCTGTGGTCGTGGCACTGGAAGCCACGGCGCTGCTCGTGGCTGCCGTCTGGTACGGGACCCAGCTTCTGACCGGGGCGCCGGTACTCTCTTTTTGGGGTGCCGTCTTTACGCTCTGCCTGCTGCTGGCCTTCTCCGTGTGGCTCTTTGCCGTCGCACGCTTCCTGCTGCGGGGGTTCCGCTGGCCGCGGGCCGGTGCCCTGGTGGCCCAAATCTTTGTGCTGACCATTGGCTTCCCCACCCTGACCGGCGGCTATCCGTTGGCCGGACTGGCCATGCTGATCCCCGCTGTGACGGCGATCGTGCTTCTGTTCGACAAGCGGGTCATAGCGTTCGCCTCACGGGCTGCCGGAGCCCCTCCCGCCCTGTAGAGGTCCGTCCCGTGCGGCGTGCCGCCCGGGGGAGATGTGGTCCGGGCCGCCGGCGGCGCGGAGGAGTGCCGCCCGGCCGGCCGGGCGGAGCGCAGCCAGCTGGACGGGCGTCGCGCGGCCGTCGGAAATGACGACGGCGCGTCCCGGCGGAGGACTGTGCTCCGGTTCGAACCGGACCCCGAACGGCTCACTGTCCATGAGCCCGCGCGGACGTATCAGGACCGCCCGCCCCTGGCCGCGCGCGATGGCAGCGAGATCCACCCGTTGCCCAAAGCCCGGGCCAAATCCCGCGGTGAGGATCACCCTCCAGCCCAGGCTGTTCAGGGACGCCAAGGCCCTGTTGGCCTCGGGTGAGAGCAGATCGGCGTCATCTGCGAGCGCAATCGCTGTCCGGTCCAAGGTGCCCGCGAGCGCGCTGGCGTGGAGCCCGGACCAGTACTGGCCGGAAGCGGTTCCCGGCCGCGGCGCGAGCCAGGCGCAAGCAGGGTTCATCCCCGGCAGCGCAGCCAGCAGCGTGCTTTTCCCCGAGCCGGGGCCGCCGAGGACCGCGAGAACGCCGCCGGAGGGCAACTGGATCCCCTGCGGCCGCAGTTCGTCCCCGCCGACCCCGAGGACCAAAGCAACCGCCGGGACTGGGACATCCGCCGGGCCGGGCGCGGCAGCAGGCGCCGGAATCCTCTGCCCTGGACCGGAGCCGCACCGGGCCAGCACCTCGTCCACGGTCACCGACCCGGGCAGCGCGTCCACCCGGAAGGGCCTCGTTGAAACGGCCCCACTCGTGGGACGCAGCCCGTCCGCGGCCGCTGGTTCGAACAGCTGGGCCGCATGCCCGGTCGCCACAGGCGCGGGAACAAAAGCGCCGAACACGGCCACGCGGCCGGGGAGAGGCTCCAGGGCGGGAAGCCGCGGCCATGCAAGGCGGCCTTCGTCGGTAGAGCCTAAAGGGAAGAAAATCCGGTTGGGCAGGCCAGCGAAGAACCTCGCGGTCACGAGCTCACGCCCGCCGGAGACGAGGACAGTGATCCCTGCCCGGGAACCGTCCCGCACGATGTCATGAACGAGGTCTTCTGCCCAGGCCAGCGGCCCGGACCGGAATGCCGAAACCCAGGCGCCCCAGCCGCTGACCACCAGGACCAGCCCGGGCCGCGGCCGGCCCGCAGGCGCACCGAGCCGTGACGTGGCTTCTTCGGCAATCCGCCGCAGCACCCTGGCAGCCCGGCGCACTTCGTGCAGGCCGGCTACGGCGCCGACCCGGGATTCCGCTGCGGCGCCGCTGAAAGCGCCGGCGGCGTCAAGTATGTACAGGTGCGACTCCACCCTGCCGGCCAGAAGCTGATCAACCGCGAGGGCCAATACTCGGTCCCCGGCACCTGCTTCAGCGCCGACAAGGCCCAGATGCCCATGCCCGGCGGGACTCCAGCCCAGCTCCGTGACGCGTTGGAGCTCCGGCAGGTCCACCCGCCCCAGCCGGACCATGTCCCGCCCGGCGTGCCCGGAACCTGGGTGCGGCAGCAGGGCCGGCAGCGGATCTGCCACCGGCCGGCGGGGCCTTCGTGTGCCGAGACCCTGCCACACGGCCGCAGCGGCGTCGATCAACGCCGCCGCCCCCTGCACCGGAGTCAAGGCCGGAGCCAGCGCCGGAGCCGGAACCGGTGCCAGGGCCGCGCCGTCGTCTGCTTCGCGTCCGGCGGAGCCGTCGGCCCGGAAACCGGCGGCTGCCGGTGGCCGGGTCAGCTCGTCCGTGGCCGTGCGAACCGCGACCGTCCCGTCTGACCGCGGGTCGGCCCGGGGCGTCAGGGTGGCTGTCTGGAATTTCTCCGGAGCTTGTGCTCCGCGGACCAGGAACGCCCGCCCGGGGCGTGCGATGGGAATCGCGGCCGCGAGCCCGGAGCCCATAACGTCGAAGGATTCGGGGCCGGACTGGACCCGGAGCGCGATGCAGGTGGTGACATTGGCCCTGATGTCGGCGTTCAGGGCTCCCTGCGGGCGCTGGGTGGCCATGATGAGGTGGATCCCCAGTGACCGGCCGATGGCGGCAATCCTCATAAGTTCGGTGAGGGCGCCGGGCGCTTCGTCCACCAGGATCCTGAACTCGTCAACGATGATGACCAGAGAGGGGACGGGCGGTCCGGCGGCCGGTGACGCCTCGTAGGCCGCGAGATCCGGGGCATTGGCCCGGGCGAGCAGTTCCTCCCTCCGGCGGACCTCGGCCCGCAGAGAAACCAATGTGCGCTCCACCTGCGCAGCGCCCAGATCGGTCAGCATGCCGACGCAGTGCGGGAGGCCGGTGAGCGGACCCAAGCCGGAGCCGCCCTTGAAATCTATGAAGAGCAAGTTGACCCGGTCCGGCGGATGGCTGGCCGCGAGGCCGGCAGCAAGAGTCCGCAACAACTCCGACTTTCCGGAACCCGTGGTCCCCGCGACCAGGAAGTGCGGACCGTCAGCCTTCAGGTCGATCCGCACGGCACCCCGGGCCGCCACGCCGACGGGCGTACCCAGCCCGGCCTCCGCGCCGCTCCGGGACCAGCGCCGGGAGATGTCCTGTGCCGCGAGGGGAAGGACGTCGGCCAGGCTGCAATGCTGGGGGATAGCCGGCGGGGGAGCCGGCGGCGTACGCCGTGCGGCGCTGAACCCACGGCAAAAGCGGTCAAAGACCTCGGCCGGGACCAGATCCGGCACGAAGTCCACGGGCGGGGACCCAACCTTGATCAGGGCGCCGCGCCGGCCGAGGACAATGCCGGGGTGTACGCCGGGACCGGGCTCCGGCGAGCACTCGATCACCCTCCACCCATGCGCCGCCGCCATTGCCCTGAATGCCGGGCCGGCGCCAGCAGCGCCCGGACCGGGCGCGGCGCCTGACTGCGCCGGAGTGTCCCAAAGAATGAGGACGCCGCGGTCAAATCCCCCGCCATGACCCGGAGGACCGCCGGGACCGCCGGGATCGCCGGGGCCGCCGGGGCGGCCGGGACCGCCTGGACCGCCTGGACCGTCGGGAGCGCCTGGACCGTCGGGAGCGGCGGAACCGGCGGCCAGCACGGCCGCAGTGGTGGCGTCATTCGCGGACAGTGTGACGCCGGGCAGGAAGCGCGCCGGCAACGGCACCGTGTCCGCAGGGCCATGCAGCAGCAGTCGGGTGCTGTCCGCCAGGGGATAGGCGGCCAATTGCAGGATGAACGAGCGCATCAGTCCGGCCGTCGCGGGCGCGGGGCCGTGGACGGTCACCACCGCCGGGACCGGGTCCAAGGTCAGGGGCACCTGGCCGAGCGACGGTGGCCGAAAGCCGGCGTCGGGTGGTTCGGGCCGGATATTCGCGCTCTGTTCCGCCAGCCCGAGCCGCAGGCAGATTTCCGGCGGCTCCCCGCCAGGCGCACGGGCTGCCGGGGGCACCGCAGCCGCGCAACCAATGGTCAGGTCAGCCGCGGGAGGTGCGGCGTGCCGGCGTCGTTCCCTGTCCTGCAGGGCGGCCTCCGCCACAGCGGCCTGGAACTCGCGACGCTGGCGGCGGCCCGAGAGGAACGGGACCAGGACGGACACGCCAGAGACTGCGGTGAAGGCCAGGAACATCCACATGCCGGTGAGAAATGCCATGCCGACGCCGACCAGGAGCGGCAGCACCGCGGCCAGCGCCATGGCGGCCCGGTGGCCTTGGGCGGCGGTGCCGCGGACAACCAGCGGCGCGGCAACGCTGGAGCCTGCCAGCACCGTCACGGCGTCCGGGGCAGCACGGGGCACGCCCGATGGCCCGAGCCGGAGCGAGATAGTGGAATCGCCGCAGCGGATCGAGGACGCCGTGGTCACCGGGGCCGTTCGCACGCTCCGGCCATCGACGCTGGTGCCGTTCGCACTGCCGAGGTCCATGATCGTGACGTCCGAGTCCCCGACGTCCAGGCGCGCGTGCTCCCGGGAGAGCGCGGCATCAGGGATCACGACCTCGGTGCCCCCGCGTCCGATCCGGAAGCTTCCCCGCCGCAGGGCGACCAGCGTGCCCGCGCCGGGACCGCTGTCCACGGCGAGCAGCAACGTGGCAGTGTGCCGTCGGCCCGGCCCGGAGCTGAATCCCGCCCCCGATCCCGGCACGAGCCCAGCACCCTCAACCAGCACAGCACCCTGGACCAGGGGAGGCACGCCAACGGTCATGGCGGCGACCGGCGCTCCGCGGACCGACAGCTCACCGGTCCCGTAGCACCGGGCGACGGCAGCCTCCAGGTCCGCGCCCGGGCACGGGTCGGGGACCTCGACGGACAGCTCAATGAGCTGCCCGTCCGGCGTCGTACCTGCTGCGGGGGCGCTCTGCATCAGGCTGCTGGGCGCGAGAGTGCAGTGGTAAATCATCCGCGGCATCCTTTCCGAGCGGCCGTCCTGTTCCACGGGTCCTGTTCCACAGTAGGGAGGCTCCGGCCCGGCAGCGCCGGGGAAAATGATCCATGTGGAAAACGCTTCGGAGCGGCGCCGCTGCCCCCGCCATGCGAGGCTCCCGGACCCGTGACGGGGGTGGCATCTGATCGCGGGGCCAGCCGCGATTCGCCGGTACCCGCAGGGTCTCAGGTAGGCTAGACCAGCAGACAATGCACAACATTGCGCTGCCCGCATTCGAACCAGGAGAGTTTGTGACCGCTGACCTCGTCATCGTAGGGTCGGGCTTTTTCGGCCTGACAATCGCAGAACAGGCCGCCACTGAGCTGGGCTTGAAGGTAGTCGTCATCGACCGCCGGCACCACATTGGCGGCAACGCCTACAGCGAAAAGGAAGAGCAGACCGGCATTGAGGTGCACCGCTACGGTGCCCACCTCTTCCATACGTCCAACGACCGCGTGTGGGAGTACGTAAACCGCTTCACGACGTTCACGAACTACGTCCACAAGGTCTACGGCGTGCACAAGGGCGAGGTCTACTCCCTGCCCATCAACCTGGCCACGATCAACCAGTTCTTCCGGGCCAACCTCACCCCCGGGCAGGCCCAGGAACTGATCAAGGAGCAGGCCGGCGAACTGGCCGGCACCGATCCGCAGAACCTGAACGACAAGGGCATCCAGCTGATCGGCCGCCCGCTCTACGAGGCGTTCATCAAGCACTACACCGGCAAGCAGTGGCAGACGGATCCGAAGGACCTGCCCGCGGGCATCATCTCCCGCCTTCCGGTGCGCTACAACTACGACAACCGGTACTTCAACGACAAGTACGAGGGCCTTCCGACCAACGGCTACACGGCCTGGATCGAGAAGATGGCCGAACACCCCAACATCGAGGTGCGGCTCAACACGGACTTCTTCGATGAGTCCCACGAGTACAGCAAGGGCAAGGTGGTCGGCAACATCCCGGTCGTCTACACCGGACCTGTTGACCGCTACTTCGACTACGCCGAAGGCGATCTGTCCTGGCGCACCATCGACTTCGAAGAAGAAGTGCTCGACGTCGGGGACTTCCAGGGCACGTCGGTAGTGAACTACAACGACGAAGACGTTGCGTACACCCGCATTATCGAGCCGCGCCACTTCCACCCGGAGCGCGACTACCAGACGGAGAAGACGGTCGTTATGCGCGAGTTCTCCCGTGCCGCGGAGAAGGGCGACGAGCCCTACTACCCGATCAACACGCCCACGGACCGCGACCGGCTCCTGAAGTACCGCGACCTGGCCGCGGCCGAGCAGGATGTCCTCTTCGGCGGCCGCCTCGGTACCTATAAGTACCTGGACATGCACATGGCGATCGGCTCGGCCCTGACCATGTTCGACAACAAGATCCGCCCGCACTTCGAAGGCGGCGCAAAGATTGAAAGCGGAGGAGTGGACGCATGAGCGCCGCAACCGACACCCAGGTAGATTCCGCCCAGCAGTGGGACACCCTGCAGCGGGTCATCCTGCCCAACGCCAGCCAGATGGACACGGTTCCCCTGTACATGGACATGGGTACCGCGACCGGCATCCAGCTTCCTACGGTCGGCAGCGGCGACGGCAAGAAGGCCCGGGCACAGTCCTTCAGCAGCTCCACCAAGGAAGCCCACGTTGAAGACTTCCTGTCCCGCAGCTCCACCAAGGTCCGTTCGGGGGAGCGGGTATCGTTCGGCAGCTACTTCAACGCCTTCCCGGCGAGCTACTGGCGGCGCTGGACGTCGGTGGACAAGGTCCGCCTTCAGGTCCGCACCCAGGGCGCCGGATCCGTCATCGTCTACAAGTCCAACGCCCGCGGATCCCTGCAGCGCGTCGACACGCGGCGCGTCGAGGGTTCGGCGGAGAACACCTTTGAGCTGTCCCTTGCGCCCTTCGGCGACGGCGGCTGGTACTGGTTCGACCTCGTGGCGGGCTCCGAACCGCTTGTCATGGTCGACGCCGAATGGCAGGGCCCCGCTGTTGAGAGCACGCCCGGGTCTGTCACTCTGCAGATCACGACGCTGAACAAGACGGACTTCTGCCTCAACAATCTTCGGCTGCTGGCCGAGAACCCCGATGCCCTCAAGCATGTCCAGGAGATCCTGCTGGTTGACCAGGGCACGCAGAAGGTCGAGGACGCGGACGGCTTCGCCGAAGTCCGTGAATCTCTTGGCGGCAAGCTGCGGATCATCAACCAGTCGAACCTCGGCGGCTCCGGCGGCTTTGCCCGGGGCATGTTCGAGGCCGTCGAAAACGGCAGTGACTACGTCCTGCTCATGGACGACGACATCGTGGTTGAGCCTGAAAGCATCATCCGCCTGCTCACGTTCGCGGACCGCTGCAAGACGCCGACGATCGTCGGCGGCCACATGTTCGACCTCTACAACCGGACGGTTCTCCACACGTTCGGCGAGGTTGTCAACCCCTACCGCTTCCAGCCATCATTGCCGAGCGAGGACATGGTCCTTGGGCATGATTTCCTGTCCTCGAACCTGCGCCAGACCTCCTGGCTGCATCGCCGCTGCGATGTGGACTACAACGGCTGGTGGATGTGTCTGATCCCGACCTCGGTTATCCGGGAAATCGGCCTCTCCCTTCCGCTCTTCATCAAGTGGGACGACTCGGAATACGGGCTGCGCGCCAAGGCGCACGGCTTCCCAACAGTTTCCCTGCCGGGTTCGGCCGTATGGCATGTGTCCTGGATCGACAAAGACGATCTCGTGGGCTGGCAGGCCTACTTCCACGCCCGCAACCGGATCGTGGCGGCGCTGCTCCACAGCCCCTACGAGCACGGCGGCCGCGTGGTGCGCGAATCGCAGTATGCGGACATCAAGCACCTCGTGTCGATGCAGTACGCGACCGCGCACGGCCGTGGCTGGGCGCTTGAGGATGTTCTCAAGGGCCCGACCGACCTGCCGGACCTGCTGCCCTCGAAGCTGCCCGAGATCCGGAAGATGATGGCCGGCTACTCGGACTCGATTTTCCAGGCCGACGCGGACGATTTCCCGACGCCCAAGATGGACAAGCCGCCGCGCCGCGGGCACGGCGTGTCGCAGCCGTCCAGGGTCACCCTCCTTCCCTGGGCTGCCAAGACTGTCGCACGCCAGTTGTTCCGACCGGTCACCAAGACGAGTGCGGAACGTCCGCAGACCAACATTGCGCACCAGGACAACCGCTGGTGGCGGATCGCGCAGTTCGACAGCGCCATCGTCTCCAACGCTGAAGGAACCGGCGCTTCCTGGTACAAGCGGGACCCCAAGCGCGTGCGGGAAATGCTCACCGAGAGCAGCCGCCTGCACGCTGCCCTGCTCAAGGACTGGCAGTCGCTGAGCAAGCAGTACAAGGCGGCGATGCCGGAACTTACGTCCCTGGATTCCTGGAAGAAAATCTTCGAAGAACACACCCAGAGCGAAGTGAAATAGCGTGACAACCACGATTTCCGGGGAATTGACCCGCCCGGGTCTCGGTGGTGGATTTCGGGATCTTCGCCAGTCCAGTTTTCTGCTGAAACTGCTGGTCCGCAAGGAACTGAAAGTCCGCTACCGCGGCTCCGTTCTGGGTCTCCTTTGGTCCTATGTGAAGCCCGCTGTGCAGTTTCTCGTGTTCTATGTGGCACTGGGCGTCTTCCTGGGCCTGGAACGCAGTGCACGGAACCCGGACGGCCTCTCGAACTATGCCGTGTATCTCTTCTCCGGAATCGTGCTGATCAACTTCTTCTCCGAAGCCCTCGGGAACTCCGCGCGATCGATCGTGAACAACGGCAACCTGATTAAGAAGATCTATCTTCCCCGGGAACTGTTTCCGGTGGCGTCGGTCTGGGTATCGGCCGTGCATTTCTTCCCCCAACTCGTTGTCCTGGTAATCGGATGCGTCGTCGCCGGGTGGCACCCGGACGCGTTCCAGCTCCTGGCGGCGGTAGGCGGATTCGCCATTGTGGGCTTCCTGGCCACCGGGCTCGGGCTGTTGTTCGGGGCCGCCAACGTGTATTTCCGTGATTCGGAAAACCTCGTTGACATGCTCCTGATGGTGGCGACCTGGGCATCGCCCGTCATGTACTCCTGGACCATGGTGGAATCAAAGCTGGGACCCGGGCTTTTCGCCCTCTACCAGGCAAACCCCATCACGGTCGGCGTCGAGTTGTTCCACTATGCCTTCTGGTACCCCACAACTGACGGTTCTGCCGCGATGCCGCCGAACCTGTTCAGCCTGTGGCTGCCGGTCGGCATGATCATTTCGCTGGTGGTCCTGGCACTGGGACAGCTAACTTTCCGGCGGCTTGAAGGCCGCTTTGCCCAGGAGCTCTAGATGGCAAACGCGATTGAAGTTTCCAATGTCAGCAAGGAGTTCGTGCTCCGCCACACGCGTTCCATCAAAGAGGCGGTTGTCTGGCTCGTGAAGGGCCGCAAGGGGGATCTTTCCAAGAAGTTCCACGCCCTGAAGGACGTCTCCCTGATGGTGGAAACGGGGGAGACCGTGGCGCTGCTCGGCCTCAACGGCTCCGGCAAGTCCACGCTGCTCAAGCACATCTCCGGCGTGATGCTCCCGGATTCCGGCAGTGTCTATACACGCGGCCGCGTGGCCGGGCTGATCGAGGTCGGGGCGGGTTTCCATCCTGACCTGTCCGGCCGCGACAACGTTTACCTCAATGGAGCGATCCTGGGGATGACAGAAAAGCAAATCAACGAACGCTTCGACGCGATCATCGAATTCTCCGAGATCGGCGAATTCATCGACACGGAAGTCAAGTTCTATTCGTCCGGCATGTACCTGCGCCTGGCGTTTTCCGTGGCAGTCCACACCGACCCCGAGGTCTTCCTGATCGACGAAATCCTCGCCGTCGGAGATGAGCCGTTCCAGCGCAAGTGCATAGCCAAGATTCAGGAACTGGCCCAGCAGGGCAAGACTCTGGTGGTTGTCAGCCACGACCTTGACCTGGTGTCGCGGATCTGTTCCCGGGGTGTCTATCTCGAGCATGGCAACGTATTATTCGACGGACCTATTCATGAGGCCGTTGCCCGCCTCCGGGCCTAGGCAGTGCCGCAGCCGGTAACGGCAGCGCATCTGTTGGGACCATGTCCACTGGACATGGTCCCAACAGGTTCCAGGCAAGCGCACACAGCGCAAAATACCGATGACGTTGTTTGAAAACCGAAAGAGAACTGTGACCTCTGTGCCGTCGGCGGCTGTCCTGACCCAGCCCCAGGGCTCCCCCGAGCGGGCCAGGGCCGCCAGCAACACGGGCACTTCCAGGGCGGGAAGGAACGGCCGGCGACTGGACATCCAGGGGCTGCGCACCCTGGCCGTGGGCATGGTGATCATCTATCACGTCTGGCCCGGCATTCTCCCCGGCGGTTTTGTCGGGGTCGACGTCTTTTTCGTCATCTCCGGCTTCCTGATCGTGGGATCGCTCGTCCAGGAACTGGCGCGTACCGGACACATCCGGCTCTCTACCTTCTACGCGAAACGGATCAGGCGCCTGCTGCCGGCTGCCACCACGGTTCTGCTGGCGACCATGCTGGGCGCCGTGGTCCTGCTGCCGCAGAACCGCTGGCAATCCATTTCCCTGGACGTCATCATGTCCGCCCTGCAAGTGCAGAACTGGAACCAGGCCTTCAGCGTGGACAGTTACGCCGCGGCGACCGCCCTGGTGTCCCCGGTGCAGCACTTCTGGTCCCTGGCCGTGGAAGAGCAGTTCTACCTGATCATTCCCGTCATCCTGCTGGCGGGAGTGGCCGTCACCGTGAAACGGCGCCTCCGGATCGAAACCGTCTCCTTATGGATCCTGGCGGTGGTGTCACTGGCGTCGTTCGTCCACAGCGTCGCCTTCTCGTCCTCCCAGCACGACATGGCCTACTTTGCGACCACCACGCGGATCTGGGAGCTGGGCGCCGGGGGCATCGGCGCCCTGCTGATTCCCAAATTGCGCCTGGGCCCGGTGCGGGCCTGGCTTTCGGGCTGGATCGGCCTGGGCGTGATCGTCTATTCCGCGATGGCACTCTCCGTTGCGATGGACTTCCCGGGCAGCATCGCCCTCCTGCCCGTCGCGGGGACATTGCTGCTGCTCACCGCCGGTTCACCGGCGGCCCTGCCGGCCACTCCGGGCAGCCCTGCCGGTTACTCGGCAAGCCGGGTCCTCAGCCTGCGGCCAGTGACCTACATCGGCGATCTCTCATATTCCCTCTACCTGTGGCATTGGCCCGTCGTCGTGATCTACGTCTTCCACCTCGGGCGGGCTCCGGGCGTCATCCAGGGAACCGCCATGGTGGCCATCAGCCTGGCCCTGGCGGTCGCCTCCTACCACCTCGTCGAGCAGAAGTTCCGGCACGGAAGCCCAGCCGCCCAAGGATCGACGCCCGGACGGTGGGGATTGCTGCGCCGGAATGCCTTCGTCCTGGCAGCAGGACTGATCGTGGCGTCGACGGTGGCAGCGGCGGTGCCGTGGGGCGTCGTGGAAGCCAAGTCGCAGCAGCTGAACGCGGCCATGAACCTGCGCGACTATCCCGGCGCCACGGCATTTGATCCCGTCCGGCCCGCCGCCGTCCCCGACGGCGTGCCCGTCCGGCCCGATCCCGCCGTCGCCATGAAGGATGTGCCACTGACCTGGACGGAGACGTGCGGGAAGTTCAACCCGGCCGTCACCGGGGTTGACCAATGCGTTTTCGGCGCGCCGGAGGCCACCCAGACGGTGGTCGTCGTCGGGGACTCACACGCCGCGCAGTACGTGGATCCGCTCGTGATTGCCGGCGCAGACGGGGGCTGGAAGGTACAGGCCATGGTCCGGAACGGATGCCCCTTCACGGCAGCGCCGGCGGCCAATGGCACCACGGTGTACCGCAGTTGCTCGGAACAGAACAAGGCCACATTGCAGCGCATCCTGACGCTGCGTCCACAGTTGGTGGTGGTATCGGGAATGGCGCCGGCCGGCTACCGCGAAGCCCTCAACTGGACGTGGGCCAGCCCGGAAGAACTCGTCAACGGCTATGTCCAGCTCCTGAAGCCGCTCCGGGAAGCCGGGATCCGCGTGGCCGTCGTGCCCGACACGCCGTATCCGGAATTTTCGGCACCGGACTGCGTCCAGGCCAATGGACCAGGCTCGCCCGCGTGCCAGTTCAGCGCATCCGACGCCGGCACCGCCGCAGACCCCCTGCAGCTGGCCGGAGCACGCGTGCCCGGCGTCGAGGTTCTGGATATGTCCGCCTATTTTTGCCGGCAGGGGATCTGCCCGGCCGTGATCGGCAACGTGCTCGTGTACCGGGACAACCACATGACCAACACCTTTGCCAAGACGCTGGCACCGGCACTGGCCCGGCAACTCAGTTTCTAGGCAGCGGCCGCGGAGGTGCCCCTGGAGCCTGCCCCGCGGGCCAGGGACCGGCGCAGCCTGCGGGCAGGCTGCGGGCAAGGTGCCGCTGCAGGCTGCGGAACCTGCCCCGCAGCCTGCAGCACGCCGGGTTCAGTTCCCGCAGGCCGTGACCTTGTAGAGCTTCGCCTCGCCCTGGCTGTCAATGAGCTGCACGCCGGGGTTCGCTGCGAGATTCCGCAGCCCGGCGGGAGTGTGGTCTCCGCCGTGGACTTCGACCGGGCCGAAGTCCAGGATGTAGTAGGCATTCGCCGCGCGGACTGCCTGGCAGACGCTGGCGTCCGTCGTCACGTTGCCCATCGAATCGTAGATCCGCTTCACATCCGGAGAGACGTAGCTCATGACATGCAGCTGGGCCGACTTCCGCTCGCCCAGCGCGTAGGACAGCGCCGCACCGGTGTAGGGATTATCGATCAGCAGGGCATTTTCGGGGACAGTCTGGGGCAGGCGCTTCATGAGCTGGAGCTCGTCGGTGGAGACCAGCGGCGAATCGGCGGCGAGCCTGTAGTTCCTCGAGCCCTGCTCAACCTCCAGCTCCAGGCCGCCCTGCTGTCCCAGGGCGATGGCGGCCAGCACGACGGCGGCGATGCCTACGCTCCGGTAGGCCGCGGTTCCGGCGCGCCCCCAGCGCGGAGAGCCGTCAAGGGCCACCGCGAGGGCCTTGGACCGGCCGCGCACCGTCAGGATGCGGCGCCCTGCCCAGTCAATGCCGACGGCGACCAGCAGGACCGCAACCAGCGGCAGCAAGGCGGCAATCCGGTAGCTGTCGTTGTACCAGACGCCGGTGAGGAAGTCCCGGGTTTCCGACCTGGTGAAGCCGGAGACCACAACGAACAGATAGGTGAACAAGGCGAAGACGGCGGCGATCCACACGCGCTGCCAGCGGTCCTGGAAGCACGCCCAGAGGCCGAGGAATACCAGCGGGGCCACGAGCCAGGCCAGTGCCAGGCCATCGGGGGAGATGGTGACGGCTTCGCCGATGGCCTTCGGAATGCTCTGGTAAGGGCCCCAGAACGAAGCCTCCAAGGGCGGGCGCAGATTGGTCCACAGCAGGTCGAACGCGACGGCGTACCCGGCGACCGGCAACGCCAGCCTCAAGACGTACGAGCGGGCGCGGGCCTGCTTCCGCCGAAGGGCAGCCGCTGAGCGCCACACCAGCGTCACCACCATGGGCAGTGTCCACGTCAGCCAGGCCATGAACGTCGTGGGATGGGCGACGATCAGGCCGGTGAGCGCCAGCAGCAGGGCAAGTATCGAGGCGAGATCGCGGCGGACAAGTCCGGGCGTCAACCCGGCACACGCCGCCGCCAGGGCGACGCTGGAGGGCAACACGCTAATGGCCAGCAGGTTCGGATACAGGACCCCAAAGTCCATCATGAGCAGCGGGAAGGCACCCAGCGACGCCGCCGCAATGCCTGCGGCGACCAGCGCGGCCGGGCGTCCCCCCACCACGGACCGCGCCAACAGAAGACATCCCAACGGCCAGAACACGGCCGCAAGGACGATGGTGGTGATATTGACGGCGAGCGGGACGCTCGCGCCCGTTGCCATGGCGACGAGGGTGGCTACAGCGTTCCAGCCGGCCGGGTAGGCGCCGCCGCCGGTCATCGCACCCAGGGTCAACGACGATGCCTGGCCGGTATCCAGGGCAAACCTGACCGAATTCAGGTGGAAGACGGCGTCATACGTCTGGGAAATGGCCTGAGGGCTGCCGATGAGATGGACGGTGTGGACGGCGAGGAGCCCGCCGGCGATGACGGCTCCGGCCAGCGCCGCGAGGTCGCCGCGGACGTCCGGCACCCTCAACGGATTCAGGCCGGTTGCGGCCGGGCCGGAGGGACGGAACCGCGCCGCCCACAAACCGGGCAGGGACAGAGCCACCGCCACCACGGCCACGGGGAGCAGCCCGAACCGCACCTTCAGGAACGGGGCCAACGTGGAGGTGATGACCACAACACCCACGGTCAGTGCGGGGGCAAGCGCCAAGGCGCTGAATCCCCTGAATCGCAGGGCAACGGAGATGATCAGCCCGGGCAGGACCAGGACAGCGCAGGCGATCAGGACCTGCGGTAAGACAGACATCCACATGAAGGATTACGGCTCCAGGAGTCCGAGGAGGTAGGCACCGTACCCGCTCTTGACCAGCGGCTCGGCGCGCTGGCGGAGTTCATCGTCGTTCAGGAAGCCCTGGCGCCAGGCGATCTCCTCCGGGGCGCCGATCTTCAGGCCCTGCCGGTTCTCGACCGTCCGGATGAAGTTCGACGCGTCGTTGAGGTCATCGAAGGTTCCGGTGTCCAGCCAGGCCGTGCCGCGGGGCAGGATTTCGACGCGGAGCTTGCCCATCTCGAGGTAGGTCCGGTTGACGTCGGTGATTTCCAGCTCGCCGCGGGGCGAGGGCTTCAGGTCCTTGGCGATCCCGACGACGTCGTTGTCGTAGAAGTACAGTCCGGGCACGGCGTAGTGGGACTTGGGCCGCTCCGGCTTTTCCTCCAGCGAGACGGCCTGGCCGGCGTCATCGAATTCCACGACACCGTAGGCCTTGGGGTTCTTGACCCAGTAGCCGAAAACAGCACCGCCGTCGATGTCTTCATGCTTGCGCAGCTGGGTTCCCATCCCCTGGCCGTAGAAGATGTTGTCACCCAGCACCAGGGCAACAGTCTCGTTGCCGATGTGCTCTTCGCCGAGGATAAAGGCCTGGGCCAGTCCGTCGGGGGAGGCCTGCTGGACGTAGCTGAGGTTGATGCCGAACTGCGAACCGTCGCCGAGGAGGCGCTTGAACTGCTCGGCGTCATGCGGGGTGGTGATGATCAGGATGTCCCGGATGCCGGCCAGGATCAGCGTCGACAGTGGGTAGTAAATCATCGGCTTGTCGTATACCGGGACGAGCTGCTTGCTGATGCCGTGGGTGATGGGATGGAGACGAGAGCCGGTCCCGCCGGCAAGAATTATTCCGCGCATGGTATACATCCTCTCCTACGGGTCTGCACTCGGCCAAACCCGTGAGGCCCTGCTGGCCCGCGTGCCCGGTGGTGTCAGGCCGAATGACGGCGCCCGGTGCGACCGCGGAGGCCGTCGGCCGTGCCGCGGAGTGCCGAGCCGAGCCGGGCGGTGCGGCCGGGCGCCAACAGGGTCACGATCAGCAGATGCCGCAGATCGCCCCACATCCCGCCAGCCACCCAGGCGGGATACCGGACCGCATACCGGCGGCCCGTGACCAGGCGGTTCCTGAAGATGTAGTAGTAGCGCCAGGTCGCGGCGGTGCGCACCTGCAGCGGGCGGCCGCCCGACGGGACGGGCCGGCCAAACACCTTGGCCTCCACCATCGTTCCCAGGGAGTGGTCGAACTCCGCCGCCGCGAGGACGGTGGGCAGGCCCGCGGCGAGTGCGCGGTAGTAGTACTCGGTGTCGACCAGGTCGATGAAGAGCTCTTCCCAGAACCCGCCAAGGACGTCGAGCGTGCCGGCCGGGA
Organism: Arthrobacter sp. 01N444; assembly: GCF_056399305.1. Lineage (NCBI taxonomy): Bacteria > Bacillati > Actinomycetota > Actinomycetes > Micrococcales > Micrococcaceae > Arthrobacter > Arthrobacter sp. 01N444. Next base: position 60,049 of record NZ_JBFTRB010000008.1, on the reverse strand, counting down.
TCAGGAGGCCCGACTGGATCGGCTCCCGGCCCAGGGCGACGCCGTTCCGGGTCCCGGCGCGCAGCACCGGGTTTCCGTGGATCCTGGATGGGGAGATGAGGCCGGGCTCGACGCCGGCGCCCCGGGCGTCCGCGGCGGCACGGCGCAGCGCCTGCACATAACCCGCGGGCAGCAGGGAGTCCTGGTCCACGGTCAGGATGTAGTCCGGGTTGCCGTGCCGGCGTGCCGTGCGGATGCCGGCGTTTAAGGCGGCGCCGATGCCGGCGTTCTCCGGGAGGCGCACGACTTCGGCGCCGGCCGCGGCCAGCGCGGCGAAGATCGGCTCGAAGCCGGGGCCGCCGCCGTCGTCAACCACCACGACGGCGTCCACCTGCTCCCGCAGCGATTCGACGTTGCCGATCAGGGCCGCCGTCGGCCGGAACGCGGTGACGACGCCGGTGACGCCCGTGGCAGGGACGGGGGACTCGCCGCTCACGTGGGGTTCGCTCACTTTCCGAAGGAATGCCGCAGGAGGATGCCGAGCGTCCCGGAGGCACTTTGCCGGAGCGTGCCGGCGAGGATCAGGAGTGCGTGTGCCCGGGACGTGAGCCGCAGCCTGGCGGCGCGGGCCGCCTTGCGCCAGCCCTTCGCCGTGCACAGCGCCGCGGCCAGGTCGAAGAAGTCGCGCTCACCGACGAACCGGGACCCGTCGACGAGTTTCGCGGACGACGCGCTGTGAGTGTGCCGGCGGTATTCGAAGCAGATATCCGGGACGATCAGCAGCTCGGCCCCGCCAAGCACCATGTCCATGATGAGGGCGAGATCCTGGATGACGGGGAAACCGTCACGGAAGTCGTAGTCCCGGATGCGGTCGCGGCGGAAGGCCAGGGAGGGCCAGTAGAGCCAGTCGCCGTGCAGGAGGCTGACCGCCAGCCGCTCGCCGCCCACGAGCCGGGACCCGGTACCGCGCGGTTTGACCAGCCGCTGCTTGACGATGTCCACCAGGGGAACGGAGGGTTTGCCGTCCTCGTCGATGATCTGGACGCCGGGCTGGATAATCCAGGCGTCGGGGAATTCGGCGTGGGCGCGCAGCACGACGTCCACGAAGTTCGGCAGCAGAAGGTCGTCGCATCCCATGACCACCAGGACGTCCTGGCTGGCCAGCGAGACGCAGGTCCTGAAGTTCTCGGTGATGCCCTCGTTCTTGTCCTTGCGGATATACGTGATCCGGGGATCGTCCGCGGCCTCGACGTAGCGTCTGACGTCGTCGCCCGGGTACGCGTCGTCAACCACCGTCAGGCGCCAGTCCGGGCTGGTCTGGGCCAGGACGCTGTCCACGGCCAGTTTCATGTAGTTAACGTCGCCCCAATAGGGGATAAAGATGTCCAGTGCCACCGGGGCCTCCTACTTCGTCGTCGGCGTCGCCGGAGCGTCGCCGTCCCGGGAGGACATGTCCTCGACCATGGTCCGGAGTATGGCCACTTCCTCCGCGAGGGTGCGGGTCTCGTCCTCGACCACGGACAGCTCCCAGGACAAGTGCAGGCAGACACCGAGCAGCAGCAGGATGCTGATGATGAACAGCAGATTGGACGGCAGCTGGACGCCGACGCGTTCGGCCACGATCGTCAGCAGGCTCGGAAACGCGGCCAGAACCAGCGTGCCGATGCCCACGAAGAGCCAGAGTGCTGCGTATTTCTCGCGAAGCTTCTTTCGGCGCAGCATCTCGAAGACGACGCCTACGATCGCCAGGGCAAGGAAAAAGGCGGGCCAGTTGCCCATTAGACGGCTCCTTTGGCGGCCAGTGCGGGGTCGGAAATGGTGGACCGCTTGCGGGTCAGCGCGAACATGAGGGCGAAGACGGACCGGCCGAGGTAGACGGCGGACTTGACGGGGTTGTGACTGGGAGTCCCGCCTTGGCGCGGGCGCATTTCCACCGGGACCTGGGTCACCCGGCAGCCGGAGCGGATCGCCACCACCAGGGAGTCGATGGTGTCACCCAGATACTCCGCAGGGTAGTGGTCCAGGTACTGGTTGATGGCGCGCCCGTTCGCGGCCCGGAAGCCGCTGGTCACATCCGTGAGCCGGGTCTTGGCCAGTCCTGAGATGACCTTGGCGAGGAGCTGCATGGCCCACTTGCGGGGTCCGCTGACCGAATAGTCGCCGCGGTCGGCAAAGCGGGCACCGATGGAGATGTCCGCGTGCTCCAGGCCTGCAAGGACCTCGTGGATATTGCGGGGATCGTGCTGTCCGTCGGCGTCCACCTGGATCACGCGCTGGTAACCGAGGCGCTGGGCGTACTTAAAACCGGCCCTCATGGCACCGCCGACCCCCAGGTTGAACGGCAGCGTCAGGACGGTGGCGCCAGCGTTTTTCGCGACCGTCGCGGTGGCATCCGCAGAGCCATCATTGACCACCAGGACATCGTAGGGCCGGCCGACGCTGAGCACTTCCCGGACGGTATTCCCCACGGACTCGGCTTCGTTCCACGCCGGCATTATGACCAGCACACGGGTCGAGTCAAGAATTTTCATAGTTCTCCAATATATCAACGGCCCGGAGGCGGCTGACGGAGTGGGCGGCGTCCGGCTCGGGATTCGTGATCACCCGGGGGAATGCGGTGTTGACGGCGGCGACCGGCCGCGGGCATCTGGCGATCACGCTGCTGATCCTACCTTCCGGCCCCGGCCGCGGGCGCCCGCTGGCAGGATCCGGAGGGAAGGGCGCAGCAGGCCCAGGAACAGGAGGGCCTCGCTCACTGCCATGCCCAGGGCGATGCCGGGGACGTTGGCCGCCAGCCCGGCCGCCACCATGAGCAGCACGCCGACGACGGCGGAAACCGCGGTCCACATCAGCACCGACTTCTGGCGCTGGGCGGGGATCAGCACATTCCGGATTAGGGGCGTCGATGAGGAGATGAAGAAGAAGGACACCCCGTAGAACAGGCAGGTCAGGGTGTCCGCGCGGACAGCTTCGCCGAACATCACGCCGGAGACCCACGGGCCGAACAGTGTGAGGAAGATCCCGCCCGCGAGCCCCAGGGCCGCGTGGGCAGCCATGGCCGCGAAGTGGCGGCGGCGCGGGTCGGCGGCATCGTGCTCCAGGGTCCAGCCCTGGAACGTGTTGCCGAGCGCCACGATCGTGAAGAGCCCCAGGCGGTAGATAGCGTCCGCCGAGGCGAAACCGGCCGTGGCAGCGGCCGACGGCACCGTAGCGGTGGCGATCGGAACCGGGGACGAGCCGTAGGCGCTTCCCGTGAAGTTGATGCCGGCTGTACCCGCGGTGGGCACGATCTCCCGCACGACGTTCCGCGGGCTCCGGGGCAGCCAGGTCCGGGGTTCGCCGAACCGGCGGTGGAATGCGATCAAAGCCACGAGCGTCGTAAGGAGCGAGACCAGCCCGTAGGTCCAGACTTGTCCGGTGAGCAGGATGACCGGGGCGCTGATGGTGGCCGCGAAGAAGCGGGGGAGAGTGTCGTAGACGGCGAGGATCCGGGGCTGGCCGGTGCCGATGCCGTACCACGCGGGCGAGAAACCGGTCAGCGCCGTGGCCCAGGCCATGGTGATGGCATCGAGGCGGAAACCCTCCCGGGCCACGAGCGCGACGATCACGCTCATGACGGGCAGCACGACGACCGCGAGCAGGATCCGCGAACGGACGCTCCTGGAATAAAGTGCCGCCCGCAGCGGGAAGGCGCCGGCACGGGCAATCTCGACCGGGCCGGAGATGTTCCAGCTCCAGAGAATGATGGTCGACGCAAAGATGCCAATGGCCTGGCCGGAGGTGATGCTGGACCAGCCGGCGGCCCCCACGACGCGCGAAACGACCGGGAGGAGCAGGAACGGCAGGACCAGCGCCAGCAGGGGCAACAGGGTGAAGCCTGCAAGCCTGAACAGAACGGGTCTCATGCGGTACGGTCCTCGTGCTGGGGGGCTTGACCTAACGATGATACGCGATTGCCCCGCACCGGCCCCTGGCCCGGGAGTCGCCTAGAGTGGTTCGCATGAACGACGAGAATGGCCCCGATGTGCCGAAGATCAGGGCCAGCGTGTGCATGGCCACCTACAAGGGTGCGGCCTTTGTCGGGGAGCAGATAGCGTCCATCCTCGCCGAGTTGGGTCCCGACGACGAGCTCGTCGTGGTCGATGATGCGTCCCCCGACGAGACTGCCGCAATCGTGGAGGGGATCGTTGATCCGCGGATCAGGCTCGTCCGCTCGCCTGTCAACCGGGGGTACGTGCGCAGCTTCGAGGAAGCGATCCGGCTGAGCCGGGGCGAGTACGTGTTCCTGTCAGACCAGGACGATGTCTGGATTCCGGGCCGGCTGGAGCTGATGCTCGCTGCCTTGTCCGGTTCTATGGTGGTCGCCAGCAATTTCGACATGCTGGGCGGCGGAAACCGGCCCTGGATTCCGCGGCTGAAGTCCGCGGACTCGCGGCGGCACGTGGCAAACTTGTTCGCCATCCTGATCGGGTACCGGGCGTACTACGGCTGCGGCATGGCCTTCCGCCGGGAGGCTGACCGCTACTTCACCCCGATTCCCGCTTACGTTCGGGAATCACACGATCTCTGGCTGGCCATCTGCGGCAATGTCGCCGGATCGATAACCCACCTTGACGAGTCGACCATTTACCGCCGGATCCACGAATCGAACCAGACGCCTGCCGGCCTGCGGTCACTGCCCAAGATCGTCGCGGCCCGCGTGATGCTGGTCCGGCTTATGGTCGAAGCCCTTCGGAGGATCCGCCGGCGGGTCTGAGCCGGCGACGGCCTTTCGGTAAGCTGGCCTAATGCAGAAACTCCTCGTCACCGGCGGCGCCGGATTCATCGGCTCCAATTTCGTCCACTACGTACTGGAGAACACCGACCACCACGTCACGGTCCTCGACAAGCTCACCTACGCGGGCAATGTGGAGTCGCTGGCGGGCCTGCCTGCAGACCGCTTCACGCTGGTGCAGGGCGACATCTGCGACGCCGCTGTGGTTGAGCGCCTGGTTGCCGGGGCCGATGTGGTGGTCCACTACGCCGCGGAATCCCACAACGACAACTCTCTGCACGATCCGCGCCCGTTCCTGGACACCAACATCATCGGGACCTACACCCTGATCGAGGCCGCGCGGAAGCACAACAAGCGCTTCCACCACATCTCCACCGACGAGGTCTACGGCGACCTCGAGCTCGACGACCCGGAGCGGTTCACCGAGAGCACGCCCTACAACCCCTCCAGCCCGTATTCCTCCACCAAGGCGGGCTCGGACCTGCTGGTCCGCGCCTGGGTGCGGTCCTTCGGCCTGCAGGCGACCATCAGCAACTGCTCGAACAACTACGGCCCGTACCAGCACGTGGAGAAGTTCATCCCGCGCCAGATCACCAACGTGATCGACGGCATCCGTCCCAAGCTGTACGGCAAGGGCGAGAACGTCCGCGACTGGATCCACGCCAATGACCACTCGTCCGCTGTCCTGGCGATTATCGCCAAGGGCCGGATCGGGGAGACCTACCTGATCGGCGCCGACGGCGAGAAGAACAACAAGGACGTCGTCGAACTGATCCTCAAGCACATGGGCCAGGCACCGGACGCATACGAGCATGTGGTGGACCGGCCCGGCCACGACATGCGGTACGCCATTGACTCCTCCAAGCTGCGCGAGGAACTCGGCTGGGAGCCGCAGTTCTCCAACTTCGAGGCCGGCATCGAAGACACCATCGCCTGGTACCGGAACAACGAGGACTGGTGGCGGCCGCAGAAGGCCACCACCGAAGCCAAGTACAAGGAACAGGGCCAGTAGATAATGTCGATCGAGTTCTCGAAGAAGCTCACAGCGCACGAAACCCCGATTCCCGGCGTCGTCCTCTACGACCTTCCGGTCCACGGTGACAACCGGGGCTGGTTCAAGGAGAACTGGCAGCGGGAAAAGATGGTGGCGCTTGGCCTGCCCGACTTCCGTCCGGTGCAGAACAACATCTCGTTCAACGAATCCGCCGGCACCACGCGCGGCATCCATGCCGAGCCGTGGGACAAGTTCATCTCCGTGGCCACCGGCAGGATTTTCGGCGCCTGGGTGGACCTGCGCGAAGGCCCGACCTTCGGCGCCGTGTTCACCGCCGAGATGGACCCCAGCCAGGCCATCTTCATTCCCCGCGGGGTGGGGAACGCCTTCCAGACGCTGGAGGACAACACCGCCTACACGTACCTCGTCAACGACCACTGGTCCGCCGACGCCCAGGGCCAGTACACGTTCCTGAACCTCGCCGACGAGACCGCGGCCATCAGCTGGCCGGTGCCGCTGGGCCAGGCCGAGCTTTCGGACAAGGACAAGGCGCACCCGCGCCTGGCGGACGTCACGCCGATGCCGCCGAAGAAGGTCCTCGTGGTCGGCGCCAACGGCCAGCTCGGCAAGGCGCTGCGCCGGCAGTACGACGGAGACCCGTCCGTTGAGTTTGCCGGTCGGGACGATTTTGACCTCGGCAGCGAGGACGCCTTCGCCGGACGGAACTGGAAGAACTACTCCACGATCATCAACGCCGCGGCCTACACCGCCGTGGATGCCGCCGAGTCGGCCGAGGGCCGCGCGGCCGCCTGGGCAGTCAACGTCACGGCCGTGGCGCGGCTGGCCCGCACCGCCGTCGAACACGACCTCACCCTGGTGCACGTGTCCTCGGACTATGTCTTCGACGGCACGCGCGCCACGCACGACGAATCGGAGCCGGTGGCGCCGCTGGGCGTCTACGGCCAGACCAAAGCCGCGGGCGACGCCGTCGTCAGTGTGGTGCCCCGGCACTACCTTGTGCGCACCAGCTGGGTGATCGGTGAGGGCAACAACTTTGTCCGCACCATGGCCTCGCTGGCCGAGCGCGGCATCGAACCGTCGGTGGTTGATGACCAGATCGGGCGGCTGAGCTTCACCGAAGACATCGCCGCCGGCATCCGGCACCTGCTGGAATCGGGCGCCGAATACGGCGTCTACAACCTCAGCAACGACGGCGAGCAACAGTCCTGGGCGGACATCGCCGCGGACGTCTACGAGCTCTCCGGCAAGCCGCGGGAGGCCGTGACCGGTGTGAGCACCGAGGCGTACTTCAAGGGCAAGGCCGTCTCGCCGCGGCCGCTGAACAGCGCCCTCAACCTGGACAAAATCAAGGCGACCGGGTTCACCGTTCCTTCCGCGGCGGAGCGGCTGAGCGACTACCTCGGTTCCTGATTTAACGGTCCGTAACGGTCAGCCCCAGGCACCACAACGCAGACCGGCCCCCGCATGTGCGGGGGCCGGTCTGCGTTGTGCGTGGTCCGGCGTCAGCCAAGGCCGCTAATAGGTGAGCGTTTGGCACCCCAGCAGGGAATTGTTCAGGCTCAGCATCGAGACCGCGACGCCGTAGGCGCACACCCGGTACTGGCCGCGCTGGGTGATGGGGACCGATGACGTGAAGCCGTGGTTTCCGACCGTGTCGAGAGCCCGGTTGACGTCCGGGCGCTTCTGGTCGGCCATGAAGGCGTACCCCTTCCGGATCCCGTCAGGCGAGGTCACGTAGACGTGGTCCGGGATTGATGAGGCCGGGAAGGACGGATCCAGGGTCCAGCCGGATGCCTTGATGGAGGCTTTGCCGCTGGTGACCTGGATCGAGGCCGCATCCAGGTAACCCATGGTGGCGGGGGTCGGGGCCGCGCTGATGGACTTGCAGGCCAGCAGGGTGTTGCCGGCCGTGACCGGGGCGATGCCGATGGCATAGGCGCACACGGTGTACTTCCCGGCACCAGTCAGCGGGACCGAGACCTGGAAACCGTGGTCACCGACCGTCTGCAGCGCGGCGTTGACGTCCGGACGCGGGCGGTTCGCGGTGAAGGCGTAGCCGGGATTGGTTCCGTTGGGCGACTGGACGTAAACGTGCACGGGCACGCTCTTGCCTGGCTGCACCGGATCCAGTGCCCATCCGCTCACCTGGAAGTTCGCGGCGTTGGGCGCCTGGGTGAGGGACACCGAATCGTAGGAGCCGAAGGGTGCGGGGTTGGCCTCGACGTTTGTGGTCTTGCAGGACAGCAGCACGTTGGCGTTGCGCCCGATCCCGTAGACGCACGCACGGTACGCTCCCGGAACGGTGGCTTTGACCTGGTAGTCGAAGCCATGGGCCAGCCCCAGGCCGGTCGCGTCCGCGACATCCTTCCGGGCGACGTTGGCCGTCATCCGGTACCCGGTGGTTTTCCCGGCCGGGTCGGTGACGTAGGCGTCGGCATAGCTGGAAGCCGAGGGGTTGGCGAGGTCGGCTGCCCAGCCCTTGAGCTGCAGCGTGACCTTGTCGGCCGTGCGGACCTGGCCGAAGCTGTCGAAGGACCCCGTCGGTGCCTCCACCCCGGTGGCCCGGAGCGACTTGCAGTCCAGGAGTGTGTTGCCGAAGGACCCGATGGCGTAGGCACAGACCTTGTAGGTGCCCGAAGCCGTGATCCGGACCGTGCCGTCGAAGCCGTGCAACGGACCGTAGCCGAGGGCCTGGTCAACATCGGGCCGGGGCTGGTTGGCCTGCCAGGCGTAGCCCTTGGTGGTCCCGGACGGATCAGTCACGTAAATGTGGGTCTGGATCGAGGACGATGTCCTGGCCAGGTCTGCCGACCAGCCCCGGGCGCGCAGGGAGACCGCGGCGCCGTCGCGGGTTACGGAGAGGTCGTCGAAGGACCCGGTGGGCAGCGGCGTCCCGGCGAAGCGCTGGAGTGAGGCATAGTCGCCGTTCCAGATATTGGAGTCACCCACGAACGGCCCGGTGCTGCTGTATTGCCACATGCTGAAAACGCTCCAGCTGGAGGGGACGGGCCCGGCGTTGTCCGTGGCGGAGAGCGGGTAGGACGCGACCCACAGCGGGTAGTCGCCGAAACCCGCCGCGTTGGCCGTGCACTGGTTCCACCACGACGTGTTGGTGTAGATGACGGGAAGGCGGCCCGTGAGGGCCCGCATGGTGTTCCCGAAGTCGCGCACCCAGGACGTCAGCTGCGAGGGGGACATGCCGTAGCAGGTGTTGCCGAAGTAGAAGCCGTTGATGGTGCGGCCGGCGTAGGGGTTGAATTCGAAGTCGAGGACCGGGGGCATGGTCCGGCCGTCGGCACTCCAGCCGCCGCCGTTCTGGACGAAGAAGCGTGCCTGGTCGGATCCCGAGGACCAGTTCGGGATCGCGAAGTGGTAGGCGCCCCGGATCATGCCGACGCTGCGGGCGCCGTCGTACTGGGCGCCGAAGGAATCATTGGTGAAGTAGTTGCCTTCGCTGGCCTTTACGTAGGCGAAGCGGGCCCCCATGTTCCACTGGCTTTGCCAGTTCACGCTGGTCTGGTGGCCGCTGACGTCCAGGCCTTTGACCCCGTACGACGGCGACCACGTGCCCTGCGTGGTGAGCGATTCAATGGCGGCGGACTCGGTGGTCGCCTTCAGAAGTGGTGACGGAGCGCTGACCCGGGCGGAGCGCTGGCCCATCTCGGCGCCACCGGGGCCGACCGCCGCGGCCATGGCCGCCCGGTCCTTGACGCCGCCCGGCGCCGCCGCGGACTGTGCGGCTGCCTGCGTTGCGGTCGGTGCCGGTGCCGGTGCCGGGGCCGCGGCCTGCGTTGGGGTCGGTGCCGGGGCGGCCGTGGCGGCCGGGCGGGCCGTTGCGGATGGCGCCGGCACGGTGCTCGTGACCGTCGGCGACGGACTGGCAGACGGCGTGGCAGACGCCTTGGGCGTGGCCGGCTGTTCGACGGCGGTTGCCGGCGACGGAACGCCGGTGATGGCCAGCAGGGTGGCGGCGAGGAGAATGGCCCCTGCCCGGCGGCATCGGTGGCTGGTGGGGGGATATAGGGTGCGCTTCATGTTCCGCTCCGGGGCAATGGCACGCTGTGGGAGCCGCGCCACACGGTCTCGCGCCCGAGGGGCTACGAAGAGAGCTGGCCGGGCTGAGAGAATGTCTGACTTAACGCGCTCACCCTAACATCGGCCGACATCTGAGACCAGTGATTCAAGTGTTACCAAAGTGAAAGTTGTCATGTTGAAACCAGGCGGTTATCCACATGCACCCACGGCACCCCTTGCCGGGCCGGTTGCCCGCCCTTAGTTTTAACCCCATCGCGCCGGCACAGGGGCGGCAGTCATATGGGGGTCCAGGTGGAGGCTGTACGCATTGTTGAGGACGAGGTCCGTGAGCTGATCCGCCGGCGGGGCCTTGACCCCCTGCGGGAGTCCGGCGAAGTCCGGCGCCTGGTCGAAGCGGCTGTCAGCGACTACGACGAACGGGCCCTCCTGGCGCCGCTGCCCCCGCTGGGCCCGTTGGAGTCGGCCCGGAGATTCGTCTTCGACGCTGTGGCGGGCTTTGGTGCGCTCCAGCCGCTCCTGGACGATCCGGGCATCGAGGAAATCTGGCTCAACGCGCCCAATGAAATCTATGTGGCGCGCAACGGCGAATCGGAACTGACCTCCGTTTCGCTGACGGACCAGCAGGTCCGGGACCTTGTGGAACGGATGTTGAAGAGCTCGGGCCGGCGCCTGGACATGTCCTCGCCGTTCGTGGATGCGGCGCTCCCGGACGGCTCCAGGCTGCACGTCGTGATCCCGGACGTCACCCGGCGTCACTGGGCCATCAATATCCGCAAGTTCGTCGTCAAAGCCAGCCGGCTCGAGCACCTGGTGGAGCTGGGAACGCTCACCCCGCAGGCGGCCAGGTTCCTCGGCGCGGCCGTCGCCAGCGGCCTCAACATCCTGGTCTCGGGCGCCACGCAGGCGGGCAAAACCACCATGCTCAACTGCCTCGCCGCCAGCATCGGCACCCGCGAACGGGTCATCACGGTGGAGGAAATCTTTGAACTGCAGCTGCCGCTCCGCGACGTCGTCGGTCTTCAGTGCCGTCAGCCGAACCTGGAGGGGCAGGGGGAGATTCCGCTGCGCCGCCTGGTCAAGGAGGCCCTGCGCATGCGGCCGGACCGGCTGGTGGTCGGGGAAGTCCGGGAGGCCGAGAGCCTGGACATGCTCATCGCTTTGAATTCCGGGCTTCCCGATAGACGTTCACACACAACCAGGATTAACATGCCGTCATGGAGAGCGTGGCCTTCATTTACTGCAGGATCAGCCAGGACCGCACGGGAGCAGAGCTCGGTGTGGCACGCCAGGAGGAAGACTGCCGCAAGCTGGCGGCAGAGCGAGGGCTCACCGTCGCGCGGGTGTTCGTTGACAATGACATCAGCGCGTACGCAGGAAAGAAGAGACCCGGCTACTCAGCGATGCTGGCCGCGCTCAGGCGCGGCGAAGCAACCGTAGTTCTGTTTTGGCATACAGACCGACTACATCGCAGCCCGACAGAGCTCGAAGAATACATTGCTATCTGCCGGGAATGTTCCGTCCAGAACTACGCAGTCAAAGGCGGAGAGGTTGATCTCAGCACTCCGGAAGGCATACTCCGAGCAGGCCTGCTCGGACAGGTAGCACGTTATGAATCCGCCCATAAGGCGGACCGTATTCGCCGTGCAATGGAGCAGAAAGCCATGAAGGGTGAATGGCTTGGGGGGCCCCGCCCGTTTGGCTGGCAGTTCGTGGACGGGGTTCCCGAGCCTCACCCCGTTGAAGCTGCAGTGGTCGCTGACGTCTGCAACGCCGTCCTAAAGGGCCAGAGCCTCGGCTCGATTGTTGCAGGGCTTAATGCATCCGGCGTTATGACGAGCGTCGGCAAGCCGTGGGGCCACGCTCAGCTTCGGCAGATGCTCTTGAGACCACGAAACGCCGGGCTGGCGGACTGGAAGGGCGAAATCGTGGGGCCTTCCACATTCCCCGCCCTCGTCTCTGAGGACGTCTGGAGGGCCGTGGTGTCCATACTCACGGACCCTCGGCGCCGGCGGTCCCAGTCCAACAAGGCACGGCACTTGTTGTCGGGCATCGCGCAGTGCCACTGTGGGGCGCTGGTGCGGTCCGCGAGCATTACTGGCCGCAGCGGTGAGAAGTACACGGTCTACCGATGCCCTGAGAAGGGCAGGGGTCATGTGGGCAAACGCATTTCCCTCGTTGACAGTGTCGTTGACCGGCATATGGTTGCCTACCGCATAATCGCGGCCCGGCATAGAAACGACGCCAACCCCACAGGGGAGACTGAGCAGTTGGAGACTGAGGCTGCTGCCCTGCGGGAGCGCTTGAATGAGATGGCGCTCCTAGCCGCCGACGGGAAAATAACGAATGGTCAGCTAGTCGCCTCAACTGCCCGCATAATGGCCAGGCTGCAGGAAAATGAGAGCCGCCAGGAGCTTCTGGCATTATCAGCGCACCTACCGCAGGAAAGCTACCAGTTCTCCCAACCAGACATGACGACTCCTGAGGCCATGGAGTGGTTCAACTGTTCCATTGACACCCGCCGCGACTTTGTAAGGCAGTTCTGCAATGTGATCCTGCTGCCGCATGGCAAAGGATCGCCACGGGTCTTCGACCCGGACACAGTTCAGGTGATTCTGAAAACCAAGTGGGACGCTAGGGGACCGCTCGCTAAGGAAGAAATTCCTGGACTTGTGGCCGCGTGGCGCGAAGCAGGGATAGCGGTAGCTGAGGGCGCGGGCCAATGAGACTGAGCCCTCGGCGTCTTTGAATAGGGCGGGAGGTGAAGAGATGACTCAAAGCAGTGATGATTTCGAGGTGTTGGTCGACATCCCCGGATTGACGCTGGTGCGCGTCGACGGAGGGATGCGGTTCGACGTGGTTCCTGGCTTCAGGTCTCGCGAGGATGCGATAGCGATCCTGAGCGAGTTTGGCGACGTGAATTGGCCGGATGAGGACGGCGGCTCTGTAGCCGCGTCTTCCTAGGCTCCGATCTGTTGGGTGATGCGGCGGTAGAGAGTTGCCCGCGACATTCCTAGGTCGCGCGCAACTTGGGCCGCTGGCTTACCGCCTTCGATCAGGCTCTTTGCGTTCTCGATCTGGCTGTCGGTGAACTGCGCTTTGCGGCCCCCGAGGTCCAACCCCTTCGCCCGACGCTTGCTCACGCTGTCGTTGATGCGCTCGCGTTTGATGGCAAGCTCCATCTCAGCCAGCCCCGCCATGACTGTGAACATCATCTGCCCCATCGGCGTGGCGGTATCGACGTTCCCGCCGCCTAGGTTCAGGACGCGGAGATTGATTCCCCGGTCCTTCAAATCGGTTGCGAGGTTCAGCATGTTTTGCGTAGACCGCCCCAAGCGGTCGAGCGTGGCGACTACGAGGGTGTCACCCTCCTGAAGCGCGGTAAGAGCCTGATCCAGCCCTGCGCGGGTGGCTCTGGCCCCGCTGACGCCACGGTCCGTGTACAGATCGTCGCGGCGGACACCCGCCGCGAGGATGTCTGTCTCCTGGCGGTCGGTGTCCTGCCCCTTCGTGGATACCCTGGCGTACCCGATTAGTTTCCCCATGATTTCCTCCCGAAAGTGTCTCGCAAGGGTGTTTGAATACAATCAAATTAACAGATACTTGTGAGACATGGTAGTGAGACAGTGTGGCCGTTTAATTTCCGTGGGACCACAGGTGTCTCATCGAGCTGTCTCGTAACCTATCCGTTGAGAGACAGCGGCGCATGCGAGAATGCGGTCATGCCCACTAATAACTCGTTTCCCATTCACGGCGAAGGCAGCTTCAACTGTCCGAGATGCGGCGCACTGGCCGCTCAAGAGTTCGGCGAGCTGTACGCGGAGACCGAACACGGACAAATGGGCGTAAGTGATCGTACTGCCGCCCCGGAAGGCCTCCCTTGGGCGCCAGACACGACTTGGTCTAGAAGTTTCTGCTTTGCTTGCAAGGAATCCTCTCTGTGGATAGGGCCGCAGCTAGTGTTTCCCGATCCCTCGTCGGCCACTGAACGCGAGGTTCCAGAGCGCAGCGAGGATCTTCCGACCCCGGCGGCAAAGCTCTACGACGAGGCTGTCGCGGTCTTGCCGCACTCCCGCCGCGCAGCAGCGGCGCTTTGCCGCGCCGCAATGGAGCAACTCGCCAAGCACCTGACCCCGGAGTTGCCCAATGGGGTCAAGCTGGATGGCCGTTTGGTGGCGCTGAGCAAGACGGTATCCACAGCCACACTTCAGGCGTTGAACATAGTCCGTCATGTGGGCAACACTGCTCTGCATGGCGAGAAGGACGGAGACGAGTCGGCGGTGATGTACCTCAACGAGGACGACAGCGCCATCGCTGAAGTCTTCTTCCTGGCCATTAATGCCTTGGCTGACGAAAAGATCACGCAACCCCGCCGCATTCAGAATCTTTACGAGACCTTGCCTGAGACCATACGGAACTCCTTCGAAGCAAAGACTGCCGCACAGTAGCCGCCGAGCGGCCCCACAGGGCCCTGTGCGTTAACTGCGGGCTGTTCGCGGCGCTAAGTACCGAAGCGCGCCCTTAGCCTCTTAGAGGGGCGCCCAGGCCTTCACCGAGGGTGGGGGTGACCCCCATCGGCCCCGCCTGCGCGCCCGGCGGTGATAGCGGCTGCGTTTCTGTACGGGTTTGGAAGTGAGTGAATAGGAAGGGCGGGAGGTCTCGCCTCCCGCCCGTTAGCTCCAGTCGGTCAGTTCCTGTCGGGGTCTTCCAAGCGTCCGACGTTACCCCGGCTACGCTTGTGCTCTTCCCACAATTCCGCTCCCGACTTGCTCGGTGCGTAGTAGTTAGCGCGGAGTTCGGGGGACTGGTCCCATTCGGCTTCGGAAATACCTTCGCGGAGAGCCTGCTGCTTCGCAGTTCTCAGTGCTTCGGCCATTTCCTGACCCGGCGTAGGCTTAGTCTCCAGGTCCTTCTTGCGGTGCCAGGCGTTGTGGTACCTCAGCGCTTCACCATAGGCAAGATTTCCGGCCCGCTTCGCGTTGTCTTCAGACCGGAAGAAGGCCCCGTTGCCGTCGCCAAGCGCAGGGACGTGATACAGGCCGTCGCCGCGGAGGCGTGGCGAGTAGTCCTCCCTCCTAGGTTCCGAGGGTTCGGGTCCCCAGCTGGAGGCGTATTCGTCAGTTGCCATTCGGACTTCCTTTCGTTGTTAGTTGTTGCTCATTTCCGCCGTCGGGAGGCCCCAAGCCTCTCGACGGAAGTTTCCTAGTCAAGAACTGCGCTGGTGTTTGCAGATGTGGGCCTTGTTCTCCAGTGACTTGGGGCGGCGGGGAGCCCGTGGTTGCCCGCCCACAGAAGCAAAGGAAACGTGGTTGTGCACAGGTAGTCATCCGTCCAAAACGCCGCTTCGGGGTGGCGGGCGCGGCGGACCTCGCGGGCCAAATTGATCCGCCGCGAAACCGGCTGCAGATGATTTGGCCGGATGCAGGGTGGGTTCGCGCAGATGTGCTCCAGTTCCTTGTTGGGGGCGTGGCCCCCTATGAACCAGACATACATGAGCCGATGACCAAGCCACTCGCGTCCGCCCACCACTATCGCGGCGTACTTGCGGTTCTTGCTACCGGTCCACTCCCAACACCCAGTGACGGGGTTGACGTGGATTGATCCAGCTATCCGTTCCAGCTCGGCGTCCATTACCGGCGAACCCTCGTGGCCCTCGTCCAGCCGTTCGAGCGCCCGGCGCTCGTGGCGGCGGCAGTAGCCGAGCTTGTCGGCTTTCGTAGGGCACCCCGGTTCCTGGCACTTCGGGCGGGAACGGCGGACCTGTTCATAGTGCATCTTGCAAAGATGGCTGGCGTAGTGAGCGCGTCCGCACCCTTCCGTCCTGCAGCCAGGCCGTGCTGTCTTTGCCAGTCGTTCGCCTCCCTTTGGTTGAGGTGTTTATTGCACTTTTCGGAGAGAGTGATTTCGCCGAAGTCGCCTACTCGCGCTTGCGAAGGACGGCCCTGGGCCGTCGTCAGTTTGGGTGGCGGGTATTACTAGTAAGCGCCCAGTTCTCCCATCTCGGACGGACAGCCCTAAAGGCTGGCCCGTGGCCGGCTTCTGTGGTTGGCTCGGAACCCTTTGCGGCTTCCAGTATCGGGACAACACTGCTCTTAATCCACAATCGCAGGACTGGACTGGAGGGGCGTCAGGCCCGTCGAACTGCGGGTCTGCCGGGGTCCCAAGGGACACCCGGCCCTCCACTCCGTTCCTCTTGAAGACCATTGTGGGGACTTTCACACCATTTCCGGTTGCAGTTCCAAACCGTTCGCTGACGGCGCACGAGCGATGCGTCATTGGTCCAAGTGTCGCGAGCTAAGAATCACGGCGGCACGGCTTAGTCTGAAACCCGACCACCAACGACTGCTTGAAGGATCTAACGAATGACGAGTGAGAAGAACTTCCCGGCGTTGCTCCGCGAGAAAGTCGAACAGTTCCGCCGTCACGAGATGGAGTACTTAAACCCTCTCTACAAAGAAGCAAGCACTCGGATTGACTTCATCGATCCGTTCCTGGAATCCCTCGGCTGGGATGTTGGGAACAGGGCGGGCGCGGCTGAACGTTGGAAGCCGGTCGTGGTGGAGCCGAGCCAAGCTGTTGAGGGCCTAAAGCGGACTCCTGACTACGCACTGCGGGTTGGTGGCGAGAACGCGATATTTGTGGAGGCCAAGAAGCCTGCCGTGCGACTGGCCGTTGACGCTGGTCCAGCCCTCCAGGCCCGGCGCTACGGCTGGTCCGGCAAGCTTCCAATTGTTGTACTCACAGACTTCAGTGAGTTGGCGATTTATGATGCCTCGGTCATCCCGAAGGTGGGTGATGGCCCGCGAGTGGCTCGTCTTCATTACTTCACTTATGACCAGTTCGAAGAAAACTGGGATCTCATTGAATCGCTGCTGTCCTTTGAAGCTGTATCCGCTGGCAATCTGAAAGCACTTGAGGCATCGCTGCCCTCCCGGGCCGGTAAAGACAAGATCGACAAGGTCTTCCTGAAAGACCTTGAGACGGCGCGTGAGACTTTGGCATCGCACCTCGCCGAGCTTAACCCGCGTCTGACGGACGATGAGCTCCTGACCGTAGTCCAGCTGACTCTCGACCGCATTGTGTTCTTCCGCATCTGTGAGGATCGCGGCATTGAGCCCTTCGGAGCTCTTCGACAGGCAGCAGAAAGCCCAGACGTACGCAAGGCGCTCGACTACCTCTACAAGTCGGCGGACGCCCGGTACAACTCAGGCTTGTTCCATTTTGACGAGGAACCCGGCAGGCCAGCTCCGGACCATTTGTCCGCATCTGTGGAGATCAAGGATGACGTCCTCGCGGACATCATCCTGCGCTTCTATCCGCCGAGCAGTCCCTACGCATTCAGCGTGATGCCCATTGAAATCATGGGTCGCGCGTACGAGAGCTTCCTCTCGAAGCGAATCGTACGCAACCGGGGCCAGGTCAGTCTCGAACTGAAACCTGAATACAGGAAGGCCGGTGGGGTGTTCTACACACCTGAGTGGCTTTCTCAGGCGGTTGTTGAACGCACTCTGGCTCCCATTTTGGAAGGCAAAACGCCAGACTCAATCGCCCGTACCAAGGGCGAATATAGAGTCCTAGACCCCGCCTGCGGCTCGGGCAGCTTCCTCGTCGCGTCGTACAAGTACCTATTGGATTGGTACCTAAACAGCTACCTGACGGATGAGTCCAAATGGATGAAGACGCGGCCTCCGAGGCTTGAGAAGAACCAAACGGGTGAGCTTGTTCTCTCTCTCACCGAACGGAAACGAATCCTCCTGGAACACATTTTCGGAGTGGACTTGGACCCTCAGGCTGTCGAGATAGCGAAGCTCAGCCTGCTCGTCATCGTGCTGGAGGATCAAACTGGTGCGGGTCTGCAAGAGCAGTTCGCAGTGTTCAAAGATCGGCTGCTACCGGACCTTGATAGGAATATCAAGTGCGGCAATAGCCTGATCTCTCCTGACGCTCTGACCGACTTCGAGATCATCCACTCTATTGACTCGCGACACGTCGAATTGCGTCCCTTTGACTGGCGAGCCGAGTTCGGGAGCCGGTTCCGTGTCATTGTCGGAAACCCGCCCTGGCTTATGGCCGGATACGAGATCGAGCCGCTGGCGCTGAACTATTTGAAGACGCGCTACGCCTCGTACACGGGTAAAGCCGATCTCTATTACCTGTTCCTGGAGAGATGTCTTGATCTTGTAGCTGAAGACGGCCGTGTGAGTCTCGTGGTTCCAAACAAGATGTTCACCACCCGGGCCGGGAGCGGTATCCGAAAGGTGCTGTCGGAGAAGCCATGGGTCGAAGAGATTATCGACTTCCAAACTGAGCAGATATTCGACAAGGCCACTAACTACACGCAGGTTTTGATCCTGAGTCCTCCAAAGGCCAACCGGACGACTGTGAAGTACACGCGCAGCCTGAAGCAGTTCGAAGCACAACAAGATTGGTTGCTACAACCGAAACAGCTAAACGAACAGCGATGGGATACAAATTCCCCGCAAGCGACGGCGCTGTGGGATAAGTTGAGGTCGATCTCCCGCCCGTTGGCGGACATCGTTCGCGGCTTCGGAAACGGCGTCCAAACGGGGGCCGATCCTGTCCTCTTGATCACTGCGCTGGAGGCCAATGCCAACAAAATTGAGTCCGAGCACCTGAAGCCCCTTCTTCGCGGGCAGGATATTAGGAATGGCTTCTTAGCTCCACCGCAGAAGTTCCTCGTATTTCCGTATGGGGAGGTTGATGGCGACTACGTGGTGCTGAACAAGTATCAGCTTGCACGGGCCCCGTATCTGGATGCATACGTCCACGAGCACGAAGAAGCCCTAAAGAAGCGTCGTTGGTTCGGAAAATCCGCGCAGGAACTGACCGGCGAATGGTGGGGCTTGATGCACCTTGACGCGGCCACATCTTTTGCGAGCCGCCATATACTCACGCCGAGCTTGAGTAATCGGTCTAACTTCGCGCTTGGCAACGGCTCAATGTTCCCGACTGGAACGGCTGGTGTAACCAGCCTGCTGCTGGCGAGTGACACTGATGCCTCTGCAATGTTGGCTCTGTTGAACAGCAAACTAATATCCAGTTTCATCATCGCGCACAGCACGCCGTACCAAGGGTCCTACTTCAAGTTCTCCGCGCCATACCTGAAAGCGGTCCCCATCATTCCAATGAGCGCCGAGACTCAGGCGCGGCTAGCAGGACTATGGCAAAGCCGCATCAATGGGTCGACGCCCGAACAAATTCGGCTCACAGATCAACGCATAAACGAGGTTGTAAATGATCTCTACGGCATTGATCCGACTGAACTTGATCTAGTGGCGCATCAGCTTCTTCCACTGACCACTGAGTGGACGTAGGCCGAGTTTTTGTAAGGGCCGGGCTGTCTTTCAGGACAATCATGGGGTGACTCGTTGCACTGTGCTTGAAAGAAGCCCGGCCTTCCCGGGATGTGCACCGTGCATGCGAACTCCGCCCATGATGCCGTGACGAAAATCTGCACGCTGCCGCTGCTCGCCGGCGACAACATCTCCAGCGCGTTCGTAGTGCCCACCGTCGCGTCCTGCATCGATCTGGTGGTCCATTGCAGCAGGCACGCCAGCGGGCGCCGACAGGTCACCGAGATCCTGTCCCTGGGCCGCCGGGTGGAAAACGGGATCATCGAGTCATCCATGGTGTTCACGATGTCGGACGGGCAGCTTCTGCCCAAGGCCAACTCCATGCCCGCCGCGGAAAAGTTTGCCCGCTCCGGGTACGACGTCGCGGCGCTGCTGGAGCAGCGGTGATGGCGCCGCTGGTCGGGATGGTGGGCGGCGCCGGCCTCCTGCTGATCTGGTGGTCCGCGTGGGAGACGCCTGAGAGCGTGCGGCGCAGGCCCCGGACCAGCCGGCTTGAGGACCTCCTGCGGTCGGCGGGCATCGAAAAGGTCAGCGCGGCAGGTCTGCTCGCCTCGTGCCTTGGACTCGGGGCCTTCACAACGCTCGCGTTCTTCGCGGTTACCGGGTCTTGGCCGATCTCGGGATGCTTTGGCCTGTTCGGCGGCTGGCTGCCGATGGCGATGGTCCGGTGGCGTGCCAGAAAGCGCACGGCTGTCCTCCGCCAGCTCTGGCCCGACGTCGTTGATCATTTGCGCTCAGCCATCAGGGCCGGACTGTCGCTGCCGGAGGCCCTTATCCAGCTGGGCGACAAGGGCCCCGTGGAGCTTCGCCACGTGTTTGTGGACTTTGGCTCCGACTACCGGTCGGGAGGCCAATTCGATCCCTCACTCACCCGGCTCAAGGACCGTCTGGCCGATCCCGTGGCGGACCGGATCGTCGAGGCCCTCCGGCTCACCCGGGAGGTGGGCGGTTCGGACCTCGGGAGGCTGCTGGGCACCCTCGCGGAGTTCCTGCGGGAAAGTGCCAGGACCCGGAGTGAGCTGGAGGCAAGGCAATCCTGGACCGTCAACGCCGCACGCCTGGCCGTCGCTGCGCCCTGGATTGTCCTGGTGTTGCTGGCCAGCCGTCCTGAGGCTGTGATGGCGTACAACACCCCGCTCGGCGCTGCCGTCCTTTTGGGCGGCCTTGCCGTCTCCCTGCTGTCCTATGCCATCATGCTGCGTATCGGGGCGCTGCCGGAAGAACAGCGGGTCCTCCGATGACCGGCCTGATGGCCGGCGCCACGGTGTGCGGGGCCGTGCTCGGGGCGGGCCTGTGGCTGTTCCTCGTCCGGCTCCCCTTCATGCGCCCAACGACGTTCGTCGAACGTATCGAACCGCAGCTGAGAACCCACAGCCTCGAATCCCGGCTTTTGCGCACCGCCCCGCGGAATATCACACCGTTTGGGCCGCTCGAACGGATCCTCCGCCCGGCGTTCCGGGACGGTGCCAGGTCCCTGGGCCGGATCAACCTTGGCGCGACGGCGTTAAACCGCAGGCTCGCCCGCGCCGGCAGCGCCAAAACAGCCGTGGACTTCCGGGCTGAGCAACTCCTCTGGGCGGCCGGCGGTTTCGTCCTCGCCGTCGGCGTTGTGGCGCTCGCCGGCTCGATGGGCCGCTTCAGCCCGTTCGTCGCCGTCGTGGCCGTCGTGGGCAGCGCCGTCGGCGGGTTCCTGCTCCGGGACTACCTGTTGGGCGCGCACATCAAGAAAAGGGAGGCGCGGATGATGGCGGAGTTTCCGAGCATCGCCGAACTCATGGCCCTGGCCGTCAGCGCCGGCGAAAGTGCCACCGGTGCCCTGGACCGGGTCTGCCGCAGCGCGCGGGGTGAGCTCTCGCAGGAATTCGGCCGGATCCTCGCCGAGACCCGGTCCGGCAAGCCCCTCGTGGAAGCCCTCCACGAGTTCTCGTCCAGGACCGATCAAGGGCCGCTGCTCCGTTTCGTGGACGGGATGATCGTGGCCGTCGAACGTGGAACACCCCTCGCCGACGTCCTCCGGGCGCAGGCACAGGATGTCCGGGACACAGCCAAGAGGGAGCTCATGGAGTCCGCCGGCAAGAAGGAAATCGGCATGATGGTGCCGCTTGTCTTTGGTGTCCTTCCGCTCACGGTCATCTTCGCCGTCTTCCCCGGCCTGGCCGCGATCAGTCTCGGACTCTAGGAACCTGGCGAACGACGGCGACGGACAGCCGACGACGGACAGCCGGCGGCTGCCCACCGGCCGGCCCGGGCAGGACTCAAGAAAAGTCATACGAGGAGGGAACAGGATACGAAGGACGCCCTGCAGCTGGCCGGCCAGCCTGGGGCACACGGTGCACGATCTGCCGGCGACACGTCACGAACCATCAGATCCAAAAACGGGACTCCGGAAAAACAGAAAAACAGAAAACAGAAAACCAGAGAACCAGAGAACCAGGAAAGAGGACACGGTGAAGAACTTCGGAACCCGGGCGGCATTGGCGGCCTGCGCGCTCAGCATGTTGACCTGGTGGTCTGCTCCGTCGCAAGCGCGGGCGGGGGACCACTCTGACGTGGGAACCGCCCATCCCCAGCGCGGGGACGTCCCCGGCTGGGTCATGATCACCCTCATGTCGGCAGTCCTCGTGGCCGCCCTGCTCGCCCTCGCCGGTCCTGCGCTTGAGGGACTCTTCAACCAGGCCATGGACAAGGTCGGACAGTAGGCGATGGCAGCCCAGGGCGGGGGGACCGGGCGCCAGATCGAAAGCGGGGAAAACCGCAAGGGCGTAGAGCGGGGCGCTGCAGTGGTGGACTTCGTGCTGATCGGTGCGTTGCTCACCTTGCTCTTCCTCGCGATCGTCCAGCTCACCCTGGTACTTCACGTCCGGAATACGCTGATCGACGCCGCCGCCTCGGGCGCCAGATACGGCACGTTGGCCGACCGCAACGACGGGGACGCCAAGGAACGGACTGTCCAGCTGATCACCGCGGCGCTCAACCCGGATTTCGCGCGGGACGTGGGGACAAGCGAATCGACGTTCCAGGGCATCCGCACACTCGAGGTGACCGTCCGGGCACCCCTGCCGGTCATCGGCTTCATCGGTCCCCGGGCGCTCTTGGAGGTGAAGGGCCATGCGGCCATCCAGCGGTGAACGGCCGGAGCACGGCGCCTCACCGGAACAGGGCAGTGCCGTGGTCGAGTTCGTCTTCCTGTCCGCGCTGCTGATGGTGCCCCTGGTGTACTTCATCATCACCGTGGGCCAGATCCAGGGCGGCTCGTTCGCAGTCGTGGGCGCCGCCGACCAGGCCGCCAAGGTCTACGTGGCCCAGCCGGACGCGGCCAGCGGCCGGGCAGCGGCAGAGCAAGCCGTGCTGCTGGCGCTCGCCGATTACGGCCAGCCGGCGGAAAACGCCACCGTCGACACCCGCTGCGAACCTGCCGACTGTCTGGCTCCCGGCTCGGCGGTGACAGTCACCGTCCGCCTCACCGTGCCCCTGCCGTTTGTGCCGTTCAGCGACGCACTGCATCTGAACGCGAGCCAGCTCAGCGCGTCGGCAACCCAGCTGGTGGGCAGGTTCCGGTGAGGGGCCGGCCCGGGCCCCGCCCGCAGGAGGGGCAGGTGCTGGTGCTGAGCATCGGCTTCGTGCTGATTGCCCTGCTGGTCGCCACCGTCGTGATGGCGGCCTCCAGCGTCTACCTCGAACACAAGAAGCTGCTCTCCCTCGCGGACGGTGCCTCGGTGGCGGCCGCGGACAGTTTCACCCTCGGCCAGCTGGGCAACGCCGGCGGCACACCGTCCGCCGTCCTCAGCGGGGCGAGGGTGCGCAGCGCCGCCGTCGACTATCTGGGCCGCAACGGCGCGTTCGACCGCTTCAGCGCCCTGGCCGTGGCGTCCTCGACGGGCAGCCCGGACGGCGCCACCGCCGTCGTGGTGTTGAGTGCAGCCGTCCACCCGCCGGTGGTGAACTTCCTGGTGCCGGACGGCATCCGGATCGAGGCGACGTCCACGGCGCGGTCCCGCCTCAGCCGCTGAGTTGCTGGCCCACCACTCCGGTTGCCCTGTCAGTAGATGCTGCCAACCAGGCCGTCGGGCAACCCAAAGTGACAGGGCAACCATCTATCGGGCAACCCGAAGTGATAGGGAAACCGGCAGGGTCGGGCGGCTAGGACACATAGCGTAGGCTTAAAAAACCATGGCAAACATTGATTTTCCCGCTGAAATCCGCGCACTGCGGGCCACCTACACGTCCATCGAGAACGTCTCGAACGTCGAGGCGCTCAAGGAAGACATCGCCGAGCTCAGCGAGCGGGCCGGTGAACCCAATCTTTGGGACGACCCCGCCGCGGCGCAGGTCATCACCTCGAAGCTCTCGCACAAGCAGACCGAGCTTGAGCGGCTCAACAAGCTCGTGGCCAGGATCGACGACCTCGAGGTCCTCGTGGAGCTCGGCCAGGACGAGGACGACGCCGACTCCATGGCCGACGCCGCCGCGGAACTCGAATCGGTCCGCAAGGCGCTGGCCGACCTTGAAGTCGTCACCCTGCTCTCCGGCGAGTTCGACGAGCGCGAAGCCGTGGTGACCATCCGCGCGGGCGCCGGTGGCGTGGACGCGGCGGACTTCGCCGAAATGCTGCTGCGCATGTACCTGCGCTGGGCCGAACGCCATGGCTACCCGACCACCATCATGGATACCTCCTATGCCGAAGAAGCCGGGCTGAAGTCCGCCACGTTCGAGGTCAAGGCGCCGTACGCCTTCGGCACCCTCAGCGTCGAGGCCGGCACCCACCGCCTGGTCCGGATCAGCCCGTTCGACAACCAGGGCCGCCGCCAGACCTCATTCGCGGCCGTGGAAGTGATCCCGCTGATCGAGCAGACGGACTCGATCGACATCCCGGACAACGAGATCCGCGTGGACGTCTTCCGTTCCTCCGGCCCCGGCGGCCAGTCGGTCAACACCACCGACTCCGCGGTGCGCCTGACCCACATCCCCACCGGCACCGTGGTGTCGATGCAGAATGAAAAATCGCAGCTGCAGAACCGCGCCGCCGCCCTGCGCGTGCTGCAGTCCCGGCTCCTGCTGCTGAAGAAGGAACAGGAGGACGCCGAGAAGAAGGCGTTCGCCGGCGACGTCAAAGCCTCATGGGGCGACCAGATGCGCTCCTACGTCCTGAACCCGTACCAGATGGTCAAGGACCTCCGCACCGAGCACGAGGTGGGCAACACCTCGGCCGTGTTCGACGGCGAAATCGACGACTTCATCGACGCCGGCATCCGCTGGCGGACGGACAACCGCAACGCCGAGAAGTAGGCCCGGCGCCCTGCCGGGCGCCTCCACTGGGAGGTCCCTGACAATCGCGCGACACGCCCCGCCGTTCCGGCGGTTCCGCCGTTACCCGTGCGTATAGTCGAGGGGCCGGAGCTCTACTTCCCCCAAACGAAAGCCCTTGCGCCGGCAGCAGAACCGGGCCCTCGCGGTCATGTCCTGCAGGGTACTAAGGGCCATGATCCGTTTCGAAAATGTCACCAAGGTCTATGACCAGAAGGCGCGGCCGGCGCTGGATTCGATCAACCTTGAGATCGACCGTGGCGAATTCGCCTTCCTCGTCGGCGCCTCCGGCTCCGGCAAATCGACCTTCCTGCGCCTGGTCCTCAAAGAGGACCGCGCCTCCTCCGGCGCCGTCTACGTGGCCGGCCAGAACGTCGCAAACATCTCCAGCTGGCGCGTGCCGCGCCTGCGCCGCGGAATCGGCGTCGTCTTCCAGGACTTCCGCCTGCTGCCGCAGAAGACCGTCTTCGCCAACGTCGCCTTCGCCATGCAGGTCATCGGCAAGAGCCGCAGCGTCATCCGCGACACCGTCCCCGAGGTCCTGAAGACCGTCGGCCTGGAAGGCAAAGAAAACCGTCTCCCGCACGAACTCTCCGGCGGCGAGCAGCAGCGCGTGGCGATCGCCCGCGCCGTCGTGAACCGCCCCGGCATCCTGCTGGCCGACGAGCCGACCGGAAACCTGGACCCCACTACCTCGATGGGCATCATGGGCGTGCTGGACAAGATCAACCAGAACGGCACCACCGTGGTGATGGCCACGCACGACGACGACATCGTCAACGAAATGCGCAAACGGGTGGTGGAACTGAAGAACGGGGTCGTGATCCGCGACGAGGCCAAGGCCCTCTACACCTCCATGATTCCCGTCGTGGGCCAGTCGCGCCGCCTGCGCGACGCCAGCGGAAGGGACGAACAGCCGCAAGTTATCCCGCCCCGGGCCGGCTCGCGCGCCGAAGCCCGCGCCGAGTTCCGCACCGCAGGGGAGGGCCAGGCGTGAGGCTTGCATTCGTCCTGGGCGAGATCGGCAGCGGCCTGCGCCGCAACCTGTCCATGGTGATCTCCGTGATCCTGGTGACCTTCGTGTCGCTGACCTTCGTCGGCGCCGCAGGCATGCTGCAGCTGCAGATCAACCAGATGAAGGGCTACTGGTACGACAAAGTCCAGGTGGCCATCTTCCTCTGCAGTGACGGTTCGACGGCGCCCGGCTGCGCCACCGGTCCGGCGACGCCGGAGCAGGAGGACAACCTGCGCACGCTGCTGAAATCGGCCGCTGTGGCGCAGTACGTCAACGACTTCCAGTACGAGTCCAAGGACGACGCCTACAAGCACTTCAAGGAACAGTTCTCCAATTCCCCGATCGTTGACTCCGTGACCCCGGACCAGCTGCCGGCGTCCTTCCGGATCAACATGAAGGACCCGGAGAAATACGAGATCATCAGCGAGACGTTCTCCTCCCAGGCTGGGGTGGAGACCGTGATCGACCAGCGGCAGCTGCTGGAGCGGCTGTTCTCGGCCATGAACGCCGCGTCCCTGGTGGCCGTGAGCATTGCCGGCGTCATGATCATCTGCGCCATCCTCCTGATCGCAACCACTATCCGGCTCTCCGCGTTCAGCCGCCGCCGGGAAACAGGCATCATGCGCCTGGTGGGCGCGTCCAAGATGGTGATCCAGCTCCCGTTCATCCTCGAAGGCGTGATCGCCGCGGTGATCGGTGCCGCCCTGGCCTCCGGCACCCTGTGGGCCGTGGCCCGCTTCTTCCTCGAAGGCGTCCTGTCCAAGCAGTATCCGGACACCGCGTTTATCTCGCCCGGGCAGACCCTGATCCTGGTACCTGCCCTGATTGGCCTGGGCGTTGTCCTGGCCGGAATTTCCTCCCTGCTGACCCTCCGCCGGTACTTGCGGGTCTAGCTTTGCGCAACGAAAAGGGAATGCTTATGACACCGATGGCCCGCCGCCCCCTCCGGCAATCCCTCCGGCTCCGCCTGGTGGGGCGCCGCAGCCGGATGATCAGCGCCACCCTGGCGCTGGTCCTGGCCGGGACCATGGGGGCCTCGAGTCCGGCGGCATTCGCCGACGACCTTGAGGACCAGCAGGCCGCGCTGCGCGAGGAGGCGGCCCGGGTCCAGCACTCCCTCGAATTCGTGGACGGCAAGATCGCCCAGGCCGCGGCAGACCTGGTCCTGTACCAGGGCCAGCTCCCCGGCGCCCAGCAGGCGCTCACGGACGCCCAGGGCCGGGTGGCCGGAGCGGTCCAGGAAGTGCAGGCCCTCGCGGCCCGCGTGGACCTGGCGCAGCAGAACAAGGCAAAAATCACGCAGCAGCTGGAAGCCGACAAACAGAAGATCGCGGACACCCGGAAACTGATCGGGCAGATCGCCACGCAGGCCTACAAGTCCGGCGGCGTCCCGTCCAACCTGTCCCTGTTCTTCGGCTCGAACCAGGGCAGCAGCCTGACGGACACCATCGACCTCGCGGACCAGGCCCTGCGCAGCCAGAACTCCGCGATGGACAAACTCACCCAACAGAGCGCCACCAACGTCAACGCGCAGGCCCGGCTGGCCGCCGTCGAGGCTGAAATCACCGACCTCAAGGCCAAAGCCGACGCCGCACTGGCCCGGGAAAAGGCCGCCCGGGACGAGGCCGCAGCCAAGAAGGCCGCCGTGGACAAGCTGATCGCCGACACCACCCGGCTCGACGCCCAACTCCAGGCCGCCAAGCCCGGCATCCAGAACCAGCTCGCCCAGGTCAAGGCCCAACAGGACGCCGTCGCCGCCGAGATCGCCGAACGCGACCGGAAGCTGCGTGAGGCCTGGCTGGCCGAGCAGCGGCGCATTGCCGAGGCCGCGGCGGCCGCCGCCCGGGCACAGGGACAGGCGGTCCAGCCGTATGTCCCGCCGGCCCAGGGCTCGCCGTCGGCCTTCGGGCTGCAGCACCCGTTCCCCGGCAATATTCCGATCACCTCCGGGTTCGGCTGGCGGGCGACGCCGCCGGGCACCATCGACTTCTACGGCCAGGGCGGCTACATGCACACCGGCATCGATTTCGGTGCCGCCTGCGGCACGCCCGTCTACGCCGCGGCTGCCGGCACCGTCTTCTCGGCCGGCTGGGCCAACGACGGCGGCGGCAACAACGTGAAGATCTCCCACGGGGTGGTCCAGGGCAACTCGCTGACCACGATTTACTACCACAACACTTCCGTGGCGGTCTCGGTCGGCCAGCACGTCAACCAGGGACAGCTGATCGCCTATTCAGGCACCACCGGCAACTCCACCGGCTGCCACTCGCACTTCGAGACCTGGCTCAACGGCCGGGCCGTGGACCCGATGAACCTGCTGTAGTCCGGCCCGGGCCATCCGCTGAGGCGGTCGCACTGCCGTAAACTGGAAAGACTCCGCACCACCTGGCCGGAGTGAACCACCAACAAACCGAGGAGTCCTACCGTGCCCAAAGAAAGTGGCCGTAAGGTAGTGGCCACCAACCGCAAGGCCCGGCACGACTATCACGTCCTTGACACCTATGAGGCCGGCATCGCGCTGATGGGCACGGAAGTAAAGTCCCTGCGCGAGGGCCATGCCTCGATGGTGGACGGCTTCTGCACGTTCTACAACGACGAGCTGTGGATGGAGGGCATCCACATCCCCGAGTATCACCAGGGGAGCTGGACGAACCACGCCGCACGCCGCCGCCGCAAGCTGCTGCTGCACCGCGAAGAGCTCACGAAGATCTCGCACAAAATCCGCGAGTCGGGCTTCACGATCGTGCCGCTGCAGCTGTACTTCGTGGACGGCCGCGCGAAGGTCGAAATCGGCGTCGCCCGCGGCAAGAAGGAATACGACAAGCGCCAGACGCTGCGCGAACAGCAGGACAAGCGCGAGGCCCAGCGCGTCATGCGCGAACGCAACCGCCGCTAGCGCGCCGCAGGCTGTCACGGTCCCCGGGAATGTTTCCCGGAGGCGGTGCGTTATGATTGGTAGTCCGGGAAGGATCCGAAAGTATCCGGTCCGGGTTTGATAAAAAAATACGGGGATGATCGGTTTCGACGATGTTAGTCGCGACAGGTGAAGCGGGCCGAGGATGCAGAATTATCTCGTAAACGCTGTCTGCAAACCAATAAGTGCCGAATCAAAACGCACTGACTTCGCTCTCGCTGCCTAAGCAGTAAGACAGTCCGTCAGCCCGAGGTTGCTATTGCCCCGGATCCTGGCGTCATTTAGATAGCCACTGCTGTTTACCTCCGTCATCGGGGTAAACGGGACTCTTAGGTGACTGGGCCCGGATCAGCCAGCTGTTTGCAGCATGGCTGGGGCCGAGAAAATCCGACGCAAACTGCGCCCGGAGAAGCCCTGACAACACGACATCGGACGGGGGTTCAATTCCCCCCATCTCCACATAGGGGCCCGGCAACGGCGCTCCACCCCGTATTGGGTTCACGAAACTCCCCGCCGGCTTCTGTCGGCGGGGAGTTTTGTGCTTAAGGCCAAAGAGGAGGGAAGCGTCTTCCGACACTTCCCTCCTCCTTCCAGTTGTTTGGCACTACATGCCGAGGATCTTCGCCTTCTGGACGCCAAACTCTTGTTCCGTGAGAATCCCTTGATCCTTCAGCGCCCCGAGCTGCTTGAGCTGTTCGAGGGCTTCGTTTGAGATGCCGCCGGCAGCCGGGGGAGGGGGTGGTGGCTGCTGGTAGACCGGCTGCTGGTAGGCCTGCGGCGGTGGTTCCTGCTGGGCCATCTGCGAATCGTAGGCCTCCTGCTGCTTGGCCGCGGTCGCGGCGTCCTTCTCGGCAAACTTGTTGGCCTGGCGGCGCTGGACCCGGCCGCTGACTGCACTAGCCGTTCCGGCAACGACTGCCGTCCGTGCCACACCCCTAAGAAGTCCCATAATTCTCTTCCTCTCACATCTCTTGTTCTGCGTCAGGTCTCAGGCGTCGGCAACCGGAGGTGCGGCGGCGTCAAGTGCATCAAGTGCTTCCATCACGTCCGGAGCAGGGATCCGCGTGCTCGCGATGAGTTCGCCCCCGCTGTCCCGAACGGCCGCCACGAACGGTGCCGCCCAGGTGTTCTCGTAGACGATCAGCGCGGCCACCGTCCCGGGGAGCAGCGCGGCCGAGGCCTCGGCGATGTCATCGTCGCCCAAAAGCCCGGTCCGGGCCCCCTCGAAGTAGGAGAACCCCGCCGCGGGACCGCCTGGGTCGGTGAGTTCGAGCACCTCGACAGATCCGTCGTCATTCTTCATGACGACGAGGAGATCGAAGAGGCGGATCACGCCCTGCTCGACGAGCTTAACGAGTTCCTCACTCGCCCGTCCCGTCAGTCCCGATACGGGGAACTCCAGGAGTACGAAGTCGACCGGCCCGTGGGCCTCAGTCTCCGGTGTGGTTGTCACTGGTATTCCTCCGGTCTGTGTCGAGCACGCTGTCTGGCGCACTGGTCTTAGTGTGGGCGGTCCCCGCCGGGCCGTCACCACCCGCGTCGAATGATTCCGATGGGCCCCGCGCCGCTCAACGGTTGGAACTGCCCCGCGGACATGGCCCCGGAACAGGACCTCTCGGTCGGATCCCAAGACCACTCAACCGCCAACGGGAGATTGTCACATCATCCATTTCGGGTGAGCCCCCAGCCCGACGGGACGTGTCAGGGCAACACGACAAGAGGCCGGAAGCAACGGCTTCCGGCCTCTCGATTATTCAGCGCTTCTTGATGTGTGCCACTGGGTCGGTGTGGGCATCAACGATGTGTTTCGCCTTTTTCTCTGCCCGTTTTTCCTTGATGGTTTTAACCGACTTCTTCGACACGCTCTGGTGCGGCGTCTTGTCAGGCATGGTGCTCTCCCTCACGGCAGGGGCCAGGGGTAGCCCCGTCTTTTAAGCTACGCCTCGGGAACGGCGGCGTCCACGATCCCTGCGAAACGGCTGCCGACGCCGTCGTACACACTGCGCACGAGCCCGGGCCCGAGCACCGGGATCTCGCGTGCCTCGTGGTGCGCGCAGCAGACGTAAGTGAACTCCGGCCACCATTTTTTGGGCCGGGCCGCTTCGGAGAATCCGCAGACGGCACAGGTGAGCTGGACCCAGACGGGCCGCTTGCCGGTGCGGTTTGCCTTGGACTGGACCAGCCACGCCGGCGGGTTGTCCAGCAGCTCGCCCAGCTCGGCCTCGGACAGCCGGGGCGGGATGCCGTGACGGTGCGCCATTTCCAGGGGAATGTCGAGGGTCTGGGCTGCTTCACGTCGGGTAACCATCCTTCAACGATACGGGAACGACGGCGGCCCGAAGCCACCAGGGCGCCCCGGTGTTACCCTCGACACACCGGCGGCGGGCTAAGGTTTTCAGCCCGCGAGGGCAAGCCCAAGCGCGGCGGCGGCGAGCCCCACGAGAAGGTTCGCGCCGATGTTGAGCGCCGCCGCCCGGTACCGCTCTTCGCTGACCAGGCGGACCGTCGCGGTGGTCCATGAGCTGAAGGTGGTCAGGCCGCCGGCGAGACCGGTTGCGATCGCGGCGTGCCAGTCGGTGCCCAGCTCCAGGTGGCCGGTCAGGCCGACGGACCAACCGATGATGAAGGATCCGGCGACGTTGACCGTGAACGTCGCCCAGGGCCAGTGCGGTCGGGAGCCCTGATGGTGCGCGAACCAGGAGTCGACGGCGAACCGCAGGAGTGCTC
The DNA here is from genome assembly GCF_056399305.1 of Arthrobacter sp. 01N444. Classification (NCBI taxonomy): domain Bacteria; kingdom Bacillati; phylum Actinomycetota; class Actinomycetes; order Micrococcales; family Micrococcaceae; genus Arthrobacter; species Arthrobacter sp. 01N444. The sequence goes on along the minus strand of NZ_JBFTRB010000008.1, from coordinate 28,915 downwards.
CCGCCACCCCGCACGCCCCGACCACGAGCGCGGTCATCATTGGGCACCGCCGCGGAGGTCTGCAATCGCCTTGCCGGTTTTCCAGCCGGCCGCCGCCGCCCCGAGGCCCAGGGCGAGCGAGAGCCCGAGGTAGGCCAGCCACGTGGCATGGAAGCCGCCGCGGATCTGCTGGTCAATGGCGATCACCAGCGCCGAAAAGGTGGTGAAGGAACCCAGGAGGCCGGGGCCGATGCCGGCCCGCAGCCAGAAAGCCGTCTGCGGCCGCGCGATCCAGAGGGTGGTCAGGGTGGCCAGAACGAAACTCCCGGAGACATTGATCGCCAACGTGGTCCACGGCACCGCGCCGGCGCTTTCGGGAAAAATCAGGCCGGCGCCGAAACGCAGCTCGGTTCCGATCAGCCCGCCGACGGCGACGGCGGACCAGGCCTTCCACCCCGGCACGCCGGGGCGCGGCACGGCCCGGCGCTCGTCCAGCACACCTTTCACTCAGCTCTCCGTGACGCTGCAGCCGGCGTGCCCGGCATCGCTGTGGACCCAGAGGGCCGAGGCGACCTCGTCGGCGAAATCGAATTCGCGCGGTGCCGCGGCGGAGCCTATCCGCACTACCATGGGGCCACCGAAGGGACGCCGGCCCACCACCTCCACTTCGGCGTCGAGGTCGATGTCCTCTGCGGCGAGATAGCGCAGGAGCTCCGGGTTCTCGTCGCTGATCCGGGTGATCCGGCCGGTGTGGCCGTCGTCGAGTTCGCTCAGGCGGTGGGCGGCGGGCATCAGCACCGAGCCGTCGGCTGCCGGAATGGGATCGCCGTGCGGGTCCCGGGTGGGGTTCCCCAGCTTGGCCGCCATGCGTTCAATAAAGGTGTCCGAGACGGCATGCTCCAGGAGTTCGGCTTCGTCATGGACCTCGTCCCAGCGGTACCCCAGCTCGCGGACGAGGAAAGTCTCGATCAGCCGGTGCCGCCGGACCATGGACAGGGCGAGCCGGACTCCATCGCTGGTGAGCGTGACGGCGCTGTAGGGCTTGTGGTCCACGAGGCCCTGGTCCTTGAGCTTGCGGACCATTTCCGAAACCGAGGAGTTGGCGACGCCCAGGCGCTGCGCCAGCTGCGTGGAGGTGATGGGCTTGCGCTGCCACTCGGTGAACGAATAGATGACCTTGACGTAGTCCTCGATCGAGGAGGAGGGCGTACTGGTCTTCACAGACCTAAGCCTACCGTCAGCTGCTTCCGGAGAAAGTGAGCCACAGCAGCACCAGGTTGAGAGCCACTACGAGCACCACGCTGATGATGGCGGCGACTCGGAGGGCCGGGCCGTCGGCGAACCGGCCCATCAGGGCTTTGTTGCTGGTCAGCACCACCAGCGGGACCAGGACAAAGGGAATCCCGAAGCTGAGGACCACCTGGCTCAGGACGAGCGCCCAAGTGGGGTCGAAGCCCACCGCCAGCAGCACGACGGCGGGGATGAGGGTCACGACGCGCCGGGCCATGACGGGGATCCGGATCTTGAGCAGGCCCTGCATGATGGTGCCGCCGGCATAGCAGCCCACCGAGGTCGATGCCAGGCCGGAGGCGAGCAGCCCGACCGCGAAGATCACGCCGACGATCGGGCCGAGATTGGCGGTGATGGCGGCGTGCGCGCCCTCGATCGTGTCCGTGCCTTCTTCGCCGCCGAGGGTGGAGGCGGCCAGGAGCAGCATGCCGATGTTGACCAGTCCGGCGATCGCGAGGGCGGCCACGACGTCGAACCGAGTGGCCCGGACCAGGCGCGCGATGGCCGCCGGGGGAACATGCAGGTGTTCGTCCGGCCGGTGCCGGTCCCGGGACAGGGCCGAGTGGACGTAGATGGCGTGCGGCATGACGGTGGCCCCGAGCATGCTGGCGGCCAACAGGACGGTGTCCGGGCCCTGGAAACCGGGCATCAGCCCGGCCAGGGCGGCCCCCGGATCGGGCGGGCTGATGAACAGCCCGGCCAGGAAGCCGACTGTGATGATGCCGAGCAGGAACATGATGATGAATTCGAACGGCCGCTGTTTCTGCCGGGCCTGGACCGCGAGCAGGAGCATCGACACGGCGCCGACAATCACGGCGCCAAGGGGGAGGGGCAGGCCGAAAAGCAGGTACAGGGCGATTGCGCCGCCCACCACCTCCGCGAGATCGGTGGCGGCGGCGACAACTTCGGCCTGCACCCAGAAGGCGCGGCGCCAGAACGGCTTGAGCCGTTCACCAAGGATTTCGGGAAGGCTCTTGCCCGTGACGATCCCGAGCTTGGCGGACTGGTACTGGACGAGGACGGCCATGACGTTGGCGGCCACGAGGACCCACACCAGCAGATAGCCGTACTGCGCTCCGGCGGTCAGGTTGGCGGCCACGTTTCCGGGGTCCACGTAGGCGATCGACGCCACGAAGGCCGGTCCCAACAGGCCGATCAGCGCCCTCCGGGCCCCCGGGTGTTTGTAAGTGGGGGCGTCCTGCGCCGGTTGCCCGTGTCCCGTTAGCTCCAGCACTGCCAGCTCCTGTGATTGGCGCGTCGGCGTTGACGCGATGATCGGCGCCGGCCGGAAAACAGCCGGTGTCAAAGTTTCGTGTGCCTATAAGAATTTATTAGGCATACCGAAACAATAAGCCCGGCGGGCGCTGCGTGCAATCCGGGGGAATCCGGGGTGAGCGTGCATCAGGCCCGGAAGGCCCGCCACGTCTGGGTCAGGTAGGGCAGCCGGAGCACCTCGCCCGGCATATGTCCCAGGTGCTCGTGCAGGTACCAGAGGAGGTTGGCGGTGACCTTGGCCCGGGTGGAGTCCGATGCCGCGAGATAGTAGCTGCGGGACTTGGCCAGCTCCTGGATGTCCTCCGTCGTGATGGAATCCTCCCAGCGCGTCAGGTGGCGCTCAAGCCCGGTGAACTCGGGGCCCACGGCCGGACGGAAGTGTGGTTTGTGGACGTCCCCGGCGTGCATGATCCGGGAGAGCCGGTGCACCCAGGGCACGCTGGTGTCCAGCTGGTTCCAGATCAGACCCAGCACGCCGTGCGGCCGCAGGATCCGGGCAATCTCGGCGCTTGCCAGGCCGGGGTCGCACCAGTGCCACGCCTGGGCGACCGTGACCAGGTCAAAGGACTCCGGCTCGAGACCGGTGTCCTCGGCGCTGCCCTCGATGGCGGTGACGTCTGGCAGGGTCCGGCGCAACTGCCCGAGCATGTCGGGAGAGGGGTCCACGGCCACCGTGCCCAGTCCGCGTTCCGCCAAAAGGGAGGTGAACTTCCCGGTGCCCGCGCCAATGTCCGCGGCGTCCCTGGCCCCCGCCGGGACCAGCCAGTCGGCTGACTCCTGCGGATAGCCGGGGCGGACGCGCTCGTAGTGCTCCCCGCCGTCCTGGAAGCTTTGTCCGAGTTCCTGGCGCCGCACGCTGTGCAGCTTCGGTCCGCTGTGCAGTTTCGGTCCGCTGTGCGGCTTGACTCCGCTGTGGAGCCTGGGGCCGGCGCTTGCCACGTGCGATCTCCTTCGGGAAGGTCCTGCTGGTTTCAGATACCTTTCGAATTTACCGCACCCGCGCCGGGCCCCGATCCTGCCTAGCCGAGGGTGCAGGGCGCAGCGCCGGCGGTGCCCGGGGTGTTCGGCGCCCAGTGGGGATAGCTGCGGGTATCGTTGGCCGGCACCCAGCGGCCGGCATCCACCACGTAATCCCAGCCGAGTCCGTTCTGCCGCAGCTGCTGCAGGCCGGCCAGCAGGCGTTCGGCGTCCTCAAGCCGTGAGCCGAGGCCGAAGCTGGCCCGCAGGGAGCCGGCGGGCAGGCCGAGCCGCTTGAGCAGCGGGTGGGCGCAGAAGCGGCCGTCGCGCAGGCCAATGCCGTGTTCGGCCGACAGGTAGGCGGCCACCAGTCCGGCGTCGTAGCCCTCCACGGAAAAGTTCACGACGCCGATCGTGCCGGTGTCCGGCTGATCCCCTCCAGCGGAAGAAGCAGGGGAAGAATCGGAAGCCGAATCGGCAAAGATCCGGTGCACGGTTACTCCCTCGATGCCCTGGAGGCCCTCGACGAGGAAGGACCGGATGGCGTCCTCGTGGGCCTGCCACTGCTCCGGGTCCAGGGCCGCAATGACCTGGGTGGCGCGGGCGAGGGCCGCCGCGCCGAGGACGTTCGGCGAGCCGCCCTCGTGCCGGGCAGGTCCCGTGGTCCAGCTGACGGAGTCGAGCCGGGCATCGCGGACCGCGCCGCCGCCGGCCAGGTGCGGGGTGCCGGCGTCGAGCCAGTCCGTCCGCCCCACCAGCACGCCGGCGCCGAACGGGGCGTACAGCTTGTGCCCCGAGAAGGCGAGGTAATCGACGTCGTCCGCGGCGATATTGATCCGCCGGTGCGGGGCGAGCTGCGCGGCGTCGACAACGATCCTGGCGCCGTATTCGTGCGCCAGTGCGGCCAGGGTCCGGATCGGGAGGATCTCCCCGGTGACGTTGGAGGCGCCGGTGACGGCCAGCAGGCTGACGCCGCCGCGGGCGAGTTCGTCGCGCAGGCGGTCCACGGTGGCCGCGAGGGTGGCGGCGGCCACGACGCTGCGGTGCGGGACATTCTGCCAAGGCAGGAGGTTGGCATGGTGTTCGATGTCGAGGTAGAGGACCTCGCCCGCGGGCCGCCCGTCGCGCAGCGGCAGGCAGCCGGCCAGCAGGTTCAGGGAATCGGTGGTGTTGCGCGTGAAGATCACGGAATCGCCGGGCCGGCCGCCCACGAAGTCCCGCACGATGTCCCGGGCGTTCTCGTAGACGGAGGTGCTGATCTGTGATGCGTAGCCGGCGCCGCGGTGCACGCTTGCGTAGTACGGCAGGATTTCGTTCAGGTAGGCCGAGACCACGGAGAGGGCCGGTGCGGAGGCGCCGTAGTCGAGGTTGGCGTAGCGCGCGTGGCCGCCGGTGATCAGCGGGGCCTGGATTTCGGCCCCGGTGACGGCTGCCAGCGGGCGGGCCGCGAGGGCAAGCCGTGCATGGAATTCAGGGGCAACGGGGAAAATGGCAGTTGTCATGGGACCTCACTCGAACAGGACCCCACACCGTGGGAATCCGCGCTTGCCGGGTCCGTTCCGGACCGGCCAGGTCGTCACCCGGGGCACCCCACCGCGACTGGAGGGTTGCCGGCCAGCAAACCGGGGTTTAGCGCTGGCACTCGTGACCTGCATCGAGCGTAGGACATCGGCGCAGCCGGGGAAAAGGCGGCCGCCGATTGTGAAGCGGAATATTACGGGCGCGGATCAGTTGTTCGGGTGGGCCTGAAAGAGGTCGTCGAGTCCGGGGTTGAGCCGCTTGAGGACTTCCGAGTGCAGGATCGAATTGGTGGCCAGGGCGTTGCCGCCGAAGGGGCCGTCCTCGCCTTCGAGCGAGGTGAAGCGGCCGCCGGCCTCGGTCACAATCGGCACCAGGGCGGCCATGTCGTAGAGATTCAGCTCGGGTTCGCAGGCGATGTCCACGGCGCCCTCGGCCACGAGGCAGTACGACCAGAAGTCACCGTAGGCGCGGGTCCGCCACACTTCCTCGGTCAGGCCCAGGAACTCATCCAGGTTCCCGCGTTCCTTCCAGCCGCCAAGGCTGGAGTAGGACAGCGAGGCGTCCTCGAGATTGGAGACGTTGGATACCTTCAACCGTGTGGCGGCGGCGAGCGAGCGGCCCGTGTAGGCGCCCGCACCCTTGGCGGCCCACCAGCGCTTGCCCAGTGCCGGCGCGCTGACGACGCCGACCACCGGCTCGCCCTCATCGACGAGGGCGATCAGGGTGGCCCAGACCGGGACGCCGCGGACAAAGTTCTTCGTGCCGTCGATCGGGTCGATGATCCACCGGCGGGAACCGTGGCCCGAGCTGCCGAACTCTTCGCCCAGGACCGCGTCACGCGGACGTGACCGGGAGAGCTGGCCGCGGATGGCCTCTTCCGCGGATTTGTCGGCATCGGTGACGGGTGTGAGGTCGGGCTTCGTCTCGATCCGAAGGTCGAGCGCCTTGAAGCGGCTCATGGTCTGGGAATCGACCGAATCTGCCAGTACATGGGCAAGGCGCAGGTCATCGTTGTAGCTCGAAGCGGGTTGGCTCATGGTTCCAAACTACCGTCAAACCGGGCTGCCGGGCGGGAGGCCGCGGCACGGCGCCGCCGCCCCGTTGCGGGTCCGGCTAGGAGACGGTGCCCAGTTCCTTGGTTTCCTGCGCTTCCATCCGCGGGTCCGTGCCCAGCAGCCGGCGCAGGGACGCGAGCCTGGCCGGTCCCGAGGGCCCCGCGTGCCCGGCCGCAACCCATTTGTCGACGCCGCAGTTGACGGCGGTGGAGTCATGCTTGCAGCCGCGTTCGCAATCATCGGTGCCCGGTTCCAGGTCCGGGAAGGAACGCAGGATCCGGTCCGGGTCCACGTGGGCCAGGCCGAAGGACCGGATGCCGGGGGTGTCGATGATCCAGCTGCCGGCCGGGGCATCGTTGACTTTGAGCGCCAGTGCCGAGGAGGACGTGTGGCGGCCGCGGCCGGTTACCGCGTTCACGCCTCCCGTGGCCCGCTCGGCCCCGGTCAGGGCGTTGACCATGGTGGACTTGCCGACGCCGGAATGGCCCAGCATCACGGTGACCTTGCCGTCGAGGTAGTCGCGCAGCTGGGATACCGCGTCCTTGTCGAGCCGGGCGGAGAGCCCGTCGTCGGAGCGGGCGTCGATGCCGGAAGCGGCGGAGTCGGCGGTCTTGGAGATGATGACGGGGAAGTCGAGGTGCTGGTAGTTGGACAGCAGCTCGGCGGGATCCTTGACGTCTGCCTTGGTGACGAGCAGCAGCGGCTCAATGCCGGCGTCGTATGCGGCCACCAGCGCGCGGTCGATGAAACCGGTCCGCGGCTCGGGGTTGGCGGCGGCGACCACCACCACCAGCTGGTCGGCGTTGGCCACGACGGCACGTTCGATCGGGTCCGTGTCGTCGGCGCTGCGGCGCAGCAGCGTCTTGCGGTCCTGGATCCTGACCAGCCGCGCCAGGGTGTCGGGCTCGCCGGTGACATCCCCGACCAGGGAGACGAAGTCGCCGGCAACCACCGGGTTGCGGCGCAGTTCCCGGGCCCGGGCAGCGATGATCTTGCGTTCGTCCGCGGTCCCCTCGCCGACGACGGCGGTGTAGCGGCCGCGGTCAACGGTGATGATGCGTCCGGTGACGGCATCGTCGTAGCTGGGCCGGTCCTTGGTGCGGGGCCGTGTGCCCTTCTTGTTCGGCCGGATCCGGACGTCGGACTCGTCCCAGGAATCAGTGCTGCGTGCCACCGGCGGTGTCCTCATCTGGGGCGGGTCCCTGGGCCAGCATCGCTTCCCAGAGTTGCGGGAAATCGGGCATGGTCTTGGCCGTGGTTGCGATGTCCTCGACTTCCACGCCGGCTACGGCAAGGCCGAGGATGGCGCCGGCGGTTGCCATGCGGTGGTCCGCGTAGCTGTGCACGACGCCGCCGTGCAGCGCGGCCGGGCGGATGATGAGGCCGTCGGGGGTTTCTTCGGCGTCCCCGCCGAGGCGGTTGATTTCGGCGACGAGGGCGGCGAGCCGGTCCGTTTCATGGCCGCGGAGGTGGGCGATGCCGCCCAGCCGTGAGGGGCCGGTGGCGAGGGCGCACAGCGCGGCTACGGTGGGGGCGAGTTCGCTGGTTTCGTCGAAGTCGCCGCCCTTGATCGCCGGGCCCCCGCTGACGGTCAGGGTGCCGCCGTCAACCGTCACCGTGGCGCCCATAGCGGTCAGGATTCCGCGCCAGAGATCACCCACCTGGGTGGTTTCCGCAGGCCAGTTCGGGATCCGCACGGTGCCGCCGGTGGCCAGGGCCGCCGCGAGGAAGGGTCCGGCGTTCGAGAGGTCCTGCTCGATCCGGACGTCGAAGGCGCGGATCGGGCCGGGGGAGACAACCCAGTGGTTCGGCACCGAGTCGTCGACCGCCACGCCCACGCCGCGCAGCACGGCCACGGTCATGTTGATGTGGTCCAGGCTCGGCACGGGCTTGCCGACGTGCTCTAGGTGGAGTCCCTCGGTGAAGCGCGCCCCGGCCAGCAGCAGGGCGGAGACGAACTGGGACGAAGCGCTGGCATCGATGACCAGGTGGCCGCCGCGCACCTCGCCCGAGGCGTGCACCGTGAACGGCAACGACGACGCCGGACCGCCGTCGGGTGCGGTCACTGCCACACCCAGGCCGGCGAGGGCCTCGATAATGGTGCCCATGGGGCGTTTGCGGGCGTGGGGGTCGCCGTCGAAAAGGGACTCACCGCGGCGCAGTGCGGCCACCGGCGGGACAAAGCGCATGACCGTGCCGGCCAGGCCGCAGTCGATCGCCGTGTCAGCCGACGCGGGATCCATGCTGATCGGGACGATTTCCAGGTCGGGGCCGAAGGCGCCGTCGCCGGGCACTTCCGTGACGGTGGCCCCCAACTGCCGCAGGGCCTCAATCATCAGTGCGGAATCCCGGGAGTGCAGGGGAGCCCGCAGCCGGGAAGGTCCGTCCGCGAGGGCGGCGAGCACGAGGTACCGGTTGGTCAGAGACTTGGAGCCGGGAACGGTGACAGTGGCATCGACCGGCCGTGCGGCGAAGGGGGCGGGCCAGTGCGGGCCGGCGTCGGCTGCGTGGGCGCCGGCAGGGTGGGACGGGGCAGCGGCAGAAGAGGGGGTGGTGCCAGTCATTACCGTCTTAGGCCCCGGCAGAGTGGTCTACGGCCTTGCGGACGACTTTGTCGGCCTTCTTCAGCTGCTTGTTGGTGGTCTTGCGGGCATCGGCGGCGAGGTGTCCGGCGCTCTTCTTGGCATCGGCGGCCAGGTGCCCGGCGCGCCAGGCCAGGCTGGGCTTGCCGGCGGTATCGACCGCGGCGAGGAGCACGCCGCCGGTGAGGGAGACGTTTTTCAGGAGCTGTTTGCGGCGGGCGTCGCGGGCTTCCTTCGAGGAGATGTCCGCGCTGCGCCATTCGACGTAGCCGTTCAGGAGCGAAATGACGGCGAGCAGGGTGGCCGCCAGCCGGGCGGACTTGCCGAGGGCGAAGCAGACGCCGGCGCCGATCTGGGTGCCGCCGATCACGCGTGCCACGACTTTTTCATTTGGCTGGAACGGCAAGGCGTCGGCCGCACGGCGCAACAGGGGGGACAGCTGGGCCGCAGTGTCATCCGCGTTCTTGAGCTTGTCCATGCCGGCGAGGACGAAACTGGAGGCGAGCATGGGCCGGGCGAGAAAGCGGACAAACGACATGAATTTCCTCCTGGATGGACGAACAGCGGCTTCACTGCGGGAGAACCGGTTCTAGTCTTGCACTTTTGCGGAATATTTGCCCGCAGGACGTGGTTGTGAAAGGCAGATCCCAGCAGGCTAACGAAGGCGGAGATTTGACTCTGGTCAAAGACAGGGCGGAACCGGAAGCCGGTTCCGGGCAAACATGGACCCTCGCGCTTCCGTCGGTTCCGGGTGCCCGGCGGAAGGTGACAGTAGACTTGAACGCAATGAGCACCATGGACCCGGCCGTTGCGGCCATGCACGAGGTTGCCGGAAACGACGCCACGCCCACCAAGACACCTGATGCCGGCACTCCCGCCGCTTTGGAGACCGAGGTGGACGGGAAGCCCCTTGATGTCTCCACCGAGTCCGCGGAAGAGCGCCGGGCGCGCTTTGAGCGTGACGCCATGCAGTACGTGGACCAGCTGTATTCGGCGGCCATGAGGATGGCCCGGAACCCCTCCGACGCCGAGGACCTGGTCCAGGAGGCGTATACGAAGGCGTTTTCCGCGTTCCACCAGTACAAGCCCGGAACTAATCTGAAGGCCTGGCTGTACCGCATCCTCACCAACACGTACATCAACCTGTACCGGAAGCGTCAGCGCGAGCCCCTGCAGTCGAATTCGGACACGATTGAGGACTGGCAGCTGGCCCGCGCCGAGTCGCATACGTCCTCGGGACTGCGTTCGGCGGAGGCTGAGGCCCTGGACCACCTGCCCGACTCGGATGTGAAGCGCGCCCTCCAGTCGATTCCGGAGGAATTCCGGCTGGCCGTGTACTTCGCCGACGTCGAGGGTTTCGCGTACAAGGAAATTTCGGACATCATGAACACCCCCATCGGGACCGTCATGTCGCGGCTGCACCGCGGCCGGAAGATGCTGCGGGACATGCTGGGGGACTATGCCGCCGAACGAGGATTCAGGGCCGCCACCGAGTCAAGCGCCGCGGCCGACAGCAACAAACAGGAGAACAGGAAATGAGCGACTGCCAGGGACTGGGCGATTGCGATGACGCCCGGATGCAACGTATCTATGAATATCTGGATGGTGCGCTCACGCGTGCAGACATCGCAGAGATCAAGGACCACCTGGACAGTTGCCCGGAGTGCCTGGAGCAGTACGACCTCGAATGTGTCATCCGCGTGATGGTCAAGCGTTCGTGTACCGAAGCAGCTCCGGAAAACCTCAAGAACTCCATCCTGGACCGGATTCACTCGATCCGGACTGTGGAAGCCTGAGCCGGACTGTGGAAGCCTGAGCCGACATAAACGAATGACCCCGGAATCCGTGAGGATTCCGGGGTCATTCGTCTAAAGCTGTCATTCCAAGCTTTGCTTAGGCGTTGGGGCGCTTACCGTGGTTCGCGCCGCCACGCTTACGGTCACGACGTTTACGTGCACGTTTGCTCATAGCTGGCCTCCTTAATCTTGGTACTCAAAAGAGCTGCCCTCAAGTCTCCCACATCGCGGCACCCGCCGCGAACCGGAGGCCCGTGCTACGCGCCGCGGCCGGTCGGTCCCGGCCTCAGCCCTCCAACGAATTTCGGATCGAGATCCGGGCCTGGTCCAGCACGGTCCTGACCGTTTCGAGCGTGACGGCGGTGACCGGACGGCTCCCGGCATGACGCCGCAGTTCCACCCGCATGTCGTCGCGGAACGCCTGCACCAGCATTTCCGCCTCCTTCAGCCGCCGTTCGCCCTCCGGGGAGTACCACGGGCTTCCCGCGGCGCCGGCAGTGCCCGTCCCGCCGGCAGAACCGGCGGCGCGGGCCGAGGTCCGGGCCGCCTCGGCCGTGGCCGCAAGGTCGGCCCGGAGGCCGCGCATGTTGACGCGGATGTCCTGGCGCAGGTTGTCGGCGAGCCGGCGGACCGACGCCGAGATGTCGTTCTCGACGCCGGCGAGTTCGTCCCGCCGGCGGTTCAGTTCCGTGAGGCCGGCCGGAGTGATGCTGTAGTTGGTGCGGCGGCCTTCCGTCCGGGTGGCGACGAGCCCTTCCTCTTCAAGCTTGCCCAGGCGCGGGTAGATGGTCCCGGCACTGGGGGAGTACGTTCCGCCGAAACGCTCGCTGAGCGCCTTGATCAGCTCGTAGCCGTGCTTGGGGCCCGATTCGAGCAGGGCGAGCAGGTACAGCCGCAGCGCCCCGTGGGCGAAGACGGGAGGCATCAGAGGGCCGTTTCGGTGTCCGGGCTGGGCTGGCCGTGGAAGAGGGATGTCTTTCCCGAGACCGAGTTGGTCCGGACCAGCATCAGCTTGGCGTCCGGTCCCGCGATGGTCTGCACCGTGCCGCCGGGCTGGGCGTACCTCGTGTCATCGATGACCACCGCGCCGCTGGCGGACTTGGCAACGATGTCCACCCCGACGTCGTGCGGCAGCCGGATGGTGACGTCGCCGGAGACCGAATTGGCGCCAAAGTCATGGGTGAAGCCGTGCAGGTCGAAGTTCAGGTCGCCGCTGACGGTGTTCGCCCGGATGTTGCTGAATTCGCCCGAGGCCGTCACCTCGCCGGAGACGCTCTTGGCGGTCAGGACGCCCCGGTGGTTGCGGGCAATCACCTCGCCGCTGACCGTGTTGACGGACAGGTTCCCGGCGGTGCCGTCGGCCAGCACGGACCCCGAGACGGTGTTGAGCCGGGTGTGGCCGCTGAGCCCGGAAACCATGCCGTCGCCGCTCACCGTCCCGGCCTCGACCTCGACGCCGGCCGGCAGGGCGATGCTGATGACCACCGAGTTGCTGCTGCCGTTGTTGACGGTGCTCATCAGGTTCTTGAACCAGCCCTGCGGGCCGTGCAGCTGGTGGCGGACTTCCAAGCGGCCGTTGACGATCGAAACCGACAGCGGATCGCCTTCGATTTCCGAGACCTCGATCCTGGCAACGTCCTCGTCATGGGTGACGATGTCGAAGCGGCCGCGGACAATCCCGAGTTTAAGGGAGTGGACGCCGTCGACGTCGATGGTCTGCGGGCCGGTCACGGTCCACGTGTTCTCTGACATGGTTCCTCCGGAAAGGCGAAAGGGCTGGGACAACTAACGATATATCGCGACTATTTAGTCACGATATATCGCGCTTGCCGGCAGGTCAAGATATATCGCGAAATCCCTGGAGGGTGGGGTCCCGGCGCGGCCGGTTGCCTGCTTGCCCGCCTATTCCGGGGTGTCCAGGCCCAGCCACTGGAACCAGCCGCGGTGCAGCACGAGCCAGGCCATGAGGCCATAGCCGGCCTGGCCGGGCGTGCCGCCGTTGGCCGCGAGGTCCTGGCGCCACTGCTCGTGGTTCAGCAGCGGCGAGAACGTGTCGACATAGAGGTGCTTCCGGCGCGTCGTGACGTCGGCGAAGGCGGTGTTGAGCTCGCCGAGCCTGCGGTTCTGTGCGGGGTCAAGCGTGGGCGGCGGGCCCACGACGAAGACCTCGATCTTGTTCTGGGAGGCGGAGTCCAGGATGTTGGCCAGGTTCAGGCGGCTGCGGGCCGTGGACAGGCCGAACTCAATGTCGCGTCCTGACAGGCCGATCACCAGGCGGTTTTCGTGGTGGTTGCCGAATCGTCGGCCCGCCTCCTCGAGCCAGCGGGCCGCAATGCCTTCGGTGCCCTCTTCAGGGCATGGCAGGGAGTAGCACTCCAGGGCGACGCTGTCCTGCGGCGTGCGGGCCAGGACCCGGCCCAGCCAGCCCAAGGCGCGCGGATCACCAAGCCCAGCCAACAGCTCGTCCCCAACGGCTGCGATCCGCAGCTTCCGATCTTCCACGACTACCTCTTCACTTCAACGCTGTCCATCAAGCTGACCACTAATAGTCCATTAAACAGAACCGCCCGGCCGGAGTGTTGTTGTTTCAGTCTCCGGCCGGGCAGCAATGCCGCTATTTACGAGCGAATGCCTGCTTGAGCAGGGCGTCCTGTTCTGCCGCGTGGCGCTTCATCGACCCTGCCGCGGTGGAGGCCGAGGCGGGGCGGGAGATGAGGCGGACCCGGCGGTCCAGGGCGTCCGGCAGGTTCAGGCCGATGAACGGCCACGGACCCTGGTTGGCCGGTTCGTCCTGCGCCCAGACCACTTCGGCGTTCGGGTATTTGGCCAGCTCCGCGGCGATCTCGTCGGCCGGCAGCGGGTACAGCTGCTCGACGCGGACAATCGCCGTGGTCTTGTTCTCGGTCTTCTGCCGGGTGGACAGCAGATCGTAGTACAGGCGCCCGGAGACCAGCAGCACGCGTTCGACGGCGTCGGCCTGCAGCTGCGCGTGTTCCGGAATGACCGGGCGGAACGAGCCGGTGGTGAAGTCCTCCACGGAGGACGCTGCGGCCTTGAGGCGGAGCAGCTGCTTGGGCGTGAAGATGATGAGCGGCTTGCGCGGCCTGCTGTACGCCTGGCGGCGCAGCAGGTGGAAGTGCGAGGCCGACGTCGTGGGGTTGGCGACGATCATGTTCTCTTCGGCGCACATCTGCAGGAAGCGCTCGATGCGGGCGGAGGAGTGGTCCGGGCCCTGGCCCTCGTAGCCGTGCGGCAGCATGAGGACCAGCGAGGACCGCTGGCCCCATTTCTGCTCGGCCGAGGAGATGAACTCATCGATGATGGTCTGCGCGCCGTTGACGAAGTCACCGAACTGCGCTTCCCAGAGCACCAACGCATCCGGGCGTTCCACCGAGTACCCGTATTCGAAGCCCATGGCGGCGTATTCCGAGAGCAGCGAATCGTAGATCCACAGCTTCGCCTGGTCATCCGAGAGGTGGGACAGCGGAAGCCATTCGTCGCCGTTGGCGCGGTCGTGGAAGACGGCGTGGCGCTGCACGAAGGTGCCGCGGCGCGAGTCCTGGCCGGCGAGCCGGACGGGGACGCCTTCCATGATGAGCGAACCGAACGCGGCCAGTTCACCGAAGCCCCAGTCGATGCCGCCTTCACGGGACATCGCCTCACGCTTCTCCAGCAGCTGCTTGAGCTTGGCGTGGACGGTGAAGCCGTCCGGGATATCGGTGTGGGCCTTGCCGATGCGGGCCAGGGTCTCCGCGGAGATCGCGGTGGATACCGGCGCGCTGACGCCGGAATCGGACTGCTGGGCCATGGGGCGTTCCAGGTCCGACACCGCGGCCGAATCGGCCGTGATGATCGGGATCGGGGACGTCTGGGCCGCGTGGGTTTCCGCGAAGACGCGTTCCAGGCGTTCCTGGTAGTCCCGCAGCAGCTGCTCGGCTTCTTCCTCGGTGATGTCACCGCGGCCGATCAGTGATTCGGTGTACAGCTTGCGGACCGAGCGCTTGGCCTCGATCAGGTTGTACATCAGCGGCTGGGTCATCGAGGGGTCATCGCCCTCGTTGTGGCCGCGACGGCGGTAGCAGACCATGTCGATGACAACGTCCTTGTGGAAACGCTGACGGAACTCGTAGGCAAGCTGCCCGATGCGGACCACGGCCTCCGGGTCGTCGCCGTTCACGTGGAACACCGGTGCCTGGATCATCTTGGCGACGTCCGTGGAGTACGTGGAGGAACGCGAGGACGACGGTGCGGTGGTGAAGCCGACCTGGTTGTTGACCACGATGTGGATGGTGCCGCCGGTGCGGTACCCGCGCAGCTGGGAGAGGTTGAGCGTTTCCGCGACCACGCCCTGGCCCGCGAAGGCGGCGTCGCCGTGCACCATGATCGGCAGCACGGGGAACGCCTCGCCCTGGTCCAGGCGGTCCTGCTTGGCACGGACGATCCCTTCGAGGACGGAATCGACGGCCTCGAGGTGGGACGGGTTCGCGGCGAGGTAGACCTTGGTCTCCTTGCCGTTGTCCGAGGTGAAGGTGCCCTCGGTGCCCAGGTGGTACTTGACGTCACCGGAGCCCTGCACGGAGCGCGGGTCCTGGGTGCCTTCGAATTCGCGGAAGACCTGCGCGTAGGTCTTGCCCGCGATGTTGGTCAGCACGTTGAGCCGGCCGCGGTGGGCCATGCCGATCGCCACTTCGTCGAGTTCGTCGTCGGCGGCGTCGGAGATGATCGCGTCCAGCAGCGGGATCAGGGACTCGCCGCCCTCGAGCGAGAAGCGCTTCTGGCCGACGAACTTCGTCTGCAGGAAGGTCTCGAAGGCCTCGGCGGCGTTGAGCTTGGAGACGATGCGCAGCTGCTCGTCGCGGCTCGGCTTCGAGTACGGGTGCTCCAGCTGGTCCTGGAACCACTTGCGCTCGGCCGGGTCCTGGATGTGCATGTATTCGATGCCGGCGGTGCGGCAGTAGGCATCACGGAGGACGCCGAGGATGTCCCGGAACTTGAGCATCGGCCTGCCGCCGAAGCCGCCGGTGGGCCACTCGCGGTCCAGGTCCCACAGGGTCAGGCCGTAGGTCAGGACGTCGAGGTCCGGGTGCTTGCGCTGGACGTACTCGAGCGGATCGGTGTCCGCCATGAGGTGGCCGCGCACGCGGTAGGCGTGGATCAGCTGCTGGATCCGGGCGACCTTGTTGATCTCGTCGGCCGGGTCCACCTGCAGGTCGGGGCTCCAGCGCACGGGCTCGTAGGGGATACGCA
Organism: Arthrobacter sp. 01N444; assembly: GCF_056399305.1. Taxonomy (NCBI): domain Bacteria; kingdom Bacillati; phylum Actinomycetota; class Actinomycetes; order Micrococcales; family Micrococcaceae; genus Arthrobacter; species Arthrobacter sp. 01N444. The sequence goes on along the minus strand of NZ_JBFTRB010000008.1, from coordinate 13,213 downwards.
GGGACTCGAAGATCTCGTCGTAGAAGTTCTGCGCGCCCAGCAGCAGCTGGTGCACGAGCTTGAGGAACTCGCCGCTGCCGGCACCCTGGATGACGCGGTGGTCATAGGTGGAGGTCAGCGTGAGGACCTTGCTGATCGCGTTCTGCGCGATGATCTTCTCGCTGGCACCCTGGAACTCGGCCGGGTAGTCCAGTGCGCCGACGCCGATGATGGCGGCCTGGCCCTTGGACAGACGCGGGACCGAGTGGACGGTGCCGATGCCGCCGGGGTTGGTCAGGGACACGGTGGTGCCGGAGTGGTCGTCCGCGGTCAGCTTGCCGTTGCGGGCACGCTTGATCAGGTCCTCGTAGGTGTGCCAGAACTCGGAGAAGTTGAGGGTCTCCGCCTTCTTGATGTTCGGGACCATGAGCAGGCGGGTGCCGTCGGGCTTGGGCATGTCGATCGCGATGCCGAAGTTCACGTGCGCCGGCTGGACAGCCACCGGCTTGCCGTCGATCTCGTCGTAGTAGACGTTCATCGACGGGAACTGGGACAGGGCGCGGATGACGGCGTAGCCGATCAGGTGCGTGAAGGAGACCTTGCCGCCGCGGGCGCGGGCCAGGTTGGAGTTGATGACCACACGGTTGTCGATCAGGAGCTTCGCCGGGATGGCGCGGACGCTCGTCGCGGTCGGCACTTCCAGGCTGGTGACCATGTTCGAGGCGATCGCCTTGGCCGGGCCGCGCAGGACCGAGACGACGTCTTCTTCGGGAGCCGTCGGGGCCTTGAGGTTCTTGGGCAGCTGCGCCGGGATCGGCGCGGTGCCGGGGCCGGCGTCGGAAGTCTTGGAGCCGTCCCGGGCGACGGTGGCCGGGGCTTTCTTGGCGGCGGGCGCAGCCGGTGCGGGCGCAGCCGTGGCGGCGGGAGCTGCGGGGGCGGCGGGCGCAGGTGCTGCCGGAGCGGCGGCGGGCGCTACAACGGGAAGTTCACGGGTGGCAGGATGCACAGCTGTCGCGGTGCCGGACGTTCCGTTGGCGGGAGAGGCGTCACTAGCTTCAAAGGATTCGAACAGGGGCCACCACTTGGAGTCGACCGTGTTCTTGTCCTGCTGGTAACGCTCATACAGTTCGTCAACGAGCCACTCGTTTCCGCCAAATTCCTCTGGTAGACGGTGGCTAGGCTGCTCTGGCACTTGAAATACGCCTCTTCCGTGAGTTTGATTCCCTCTGGCTTCCACGGTGCCTCGGCACAACGATTGAGCCAGTCTCTGCGTCCAGTGAACCCAGACCCATGCCAGTCTAGTGAGGATTCTTGCCAAACCGCCAATAAGCGTGACCCAAATCATGATCCGCCCCGGCAGCCGCCGAATTGCGGTGAAGAAGAGTTGCAGAATCGGCCCCGGATGGGGCCCACATGCGGTGCCCTGCGCGAGGCCGGACGCGGTGCCGGACGCGGTGCCGGCGCCGCCGGAAACCGCCCTAGAATGCAGTGAGAACCCGTTTGTCGCCGACGGTGCCAGCTGCGGGTGCCAGCAAAGGAGCAGCAGTGCGTTTCCTGAATGAGCCCACCACCGATCTGACCTACTCGGACCTCTTCCTGGTCCCGTCCCGGTCCGATGTCACCTCCCGCCTGGACGTCGACCTCGCGGCCGACGACGGGACCGGCTCCGCGATCCCGCTGGTGGCGGCGAACATGACGGCGGTCACGGGGAAGCGGATGGCCGAGACCATGGCCCGCCGCGGCGGCCTTGGAGTCCTGCCGCAGGACGTCCCGCTCGACGTCATCCGTGACGTCACGGCCTGGATCAAGGGACGCCACCCGGTCCTGGAAACCCCCGTCACGCTCGCGCCCACGGACACCGTCATTGATGCCCTCCACCTGATGGGCAAGCGGCCGCACGGGGCCGTTGTGGTGGTGGACGACTCCGGCGCGGTCACCGGTGTTGTCCGGGCCACCGACTGCGAGGGCCAGGACCGTTTCGCGTCACTGGCCTCCGTCATCCGCCACCAGCCGCTGGTGCTCGACGGCGGACCGCTCGCCGGCGGATTGTTTGGGGGCGGGTCGGCGGCCGATGCTGCGCAGGCCCTCCGCCGCGCCTTTGAAGCGATGGACGCCGCCGGAACCGACTACGCACCGGTGCAGCAGGGCGGGGTCCTGGCCGGCGTGCTCACCCGTAAGGGCGCCCTGCGCTCCACGCTCTACCGGCCGTCCCTGGACGACGACGGCAGGCTGAAGGTCGCTGCCGCCGTCGGAATCAACGGTGACGTGGCCGGACGGGCCGCCGAATTGCTGGCGGCCGGCGTCAACGTGCTGGTCCTCGACACCGCACACGGGCACCAGCAGAAAATGTTCGACGCCCTCGCCGCCGTGAAGGGTCTCAACCCCGGCGTGCCGGTGGTCGCCGGCAACGTCGTCACCGGCGATGCCACACGTGAGCTCATCGAGGCCGGGGCGGACATCGTTAAGGTCGGGGTGGGCCCCGGCGCCATGTGCACGACGCGCATGATGACGGCCGTGGGCCGCCCCCAGTTCAGTGCCGTCCTCGAATGCTCCGCCGCGGCCCGGGAAGCCGGCGGCCGGGTATGGGCCGACGGCGGGGTCCGCTACCCGCGCGACGTCGCCCTGGCCCTGGCCGCCGGGGCCAGCCAGGTCATGATCGGCTCCTGGTTTGCCGGTACGCACGAGAGCCCCGGGGACCTGCAGCTCGACGCCTCGGGCCGGCAGTACAAGGAGAGCTTCGGCATGGCGTCCGCCCGGGCGGTGCAGAACCGCAACCAACGCGAGGGCGCCTTCGAAAAGGACCGCAAGGCCCTCTTCGAGGAGGGCATCTCCACCTCCCGCATGTACGTCGACGCGGCCCGGCCCGGCGTCGAGGACCTGCTGGACATGATCACCGCCGGCCTGCGCAGTTCCATGAGCTACGCCGGTGCTGCCGATCTCGCCGCTTTCCGGGAACGCGCCGTGGCAGGCATCCAGTCCGCGGCCGGGTACGAGGAGGGCCGGCCCGTCCCGCAGAGCTGGTGAACCCGGCCGGTGACGCGGGCGGTCGGGGGCTGGCGGCGGTTGCTCCTGTAGACTGAAATTCTTATGGACAGTAAATCTAGGTGCCGGCCTGGGGGCTGTCAGCGGAGTACGGAAACCGTTCCCGCCCAGTCCACCCGCAGAGCCGGCAAACCCCGTTCACGCGCCCATCACTCTCCGGCCGCACGCCATTCCGGAGCTATCCAGGAAACAGGGTCGGCCGCCGCCGACCATCCTCCGCCAGGCCGGGCCTTCCCGCATTTGCGTCCCCTGACTCGGCACGTGCCATGCGCTGCTGCGGAAGCAGGCCGCTGACATGGAATGGCTACTCCTCGCAGCAGGCCTCCTGCTCATCCTCGGCACCGGCTTCTTTGTCGCCGTGGAATTTTCCCTGGTCGCCCTGGACCAGGCCACCGTGCAGCGCGCCGTTGACACCGGCGACACCGCCGCCGAGCCGTTGCTCAGATGTCTCAAGTCACTCTCCACTCAGCTTTCCAGCTGCCAGCTGGGCATCACCATGACCACGCTGCTGACCGGCTATGTCATGGAACCGTCCGTGGGCAAGCTGCTCGAAGGCCCGCTCACCGCGCTCGGCGTCCCGCCCGCGGCGGCTGCCTCGCTGTCCCTGGTCCTGGCAATGGCGGTGGCCACCCTGCTCTCCATGGTGATCGGCGAACTGGTGCCCAAGAACATGGCCATCGCGCTGTCCTTCCCGATCGGCAAGGCCGTGGCCCGGCCCCAGCTGGTGTTCACCGCCATCTTCAAGCCCGCCATCGTGGTGCTCAACGGCTTCTCCAACAAGGTCCTCAACGTTTTCGGCCTGGAGGCCAAGGAAGAAATCTCCGGCGCCCGCACCCCGGCCGAGCTGGCCTCGCTTGTGCGCCGCTCCGCGGCCATGGGCACCCTCGACGCCGGAACGGCCAACTTCATCGCCCGAACCCTGAAGTTCTCCGGGCGGACCGCCGCGGACGTCATGACCCCCCGCATCCGCGTGGAGACCATCGACGCCGACCAGCCGGTCTCGGATATCGTCGAGGCCGCCAAGCGCACCGGATACTCCCGGTTCCCCGTGATCGGCGAGTCCTCCGATGACATCCGCGGCGTGGTCCACATCAAGAAGGCCATTGCCGTGCCCGCGGACCGCCGCGCCAAGCTGCAGGCGGGGGCCATCATGACCGACGTGCTCCGGGTCCCCGAAACCATCCACCTGGACGCCCTCCTCGCCGAACTTCGCGAGGGCAACCTGCAACTGGCCGTGGTCCTGGATGAATACGGTGGAACCGCCGGCATCACCACGCTGGAGGACCTCGTGGAGGAAATCGTCGGGGAAGTGGCCGATGAGCATGACAAGGTCCGGCCCGGCCTGCTCCAAAGCGCCTCGGGCGACTGGTACTTCCCGGGCCTGCTCCGGCCCGATGAACTCTCCGAACAGATCCCGGGCCTGACCGTGCCCGACGAGGCTGCCTACGAAACGGTGGGAGGCTACGTCATGAGCCAGCTCGGCCGCATCGCGGCAGTCGGCGACACGGTCGACGTCGTCGGCGGGACACTCAGCGTGACCCGCATGGACGGCCGCCGGATCGACCGGATCTGTTTCCGGCCCGTCCGGGTGTCCGGCGACGGCCAGCCCGCCAGCCAGGCAGGTGCCGCATGAGCGACTGGGCCGGAATCCTCTGGCTTGCGTTCCTCCTGGTGGGCAACGCCTTCTTCGTGGCCGCCGAATTCGCCGTCATGTCGGCCCGCCGGAGCCAGATCGAGCCGCTGGCCGAGGCAGGTTCCAAGCGCGCCCAGACCACCCTGCGGGCGATGGAAAACGTTTCCCTCATGCTCGCCTGCGCCCAGCTCGGCATCACCGTCTGCTCGCTGCTGATCCTGCAGGTGGCCGAGCCCGCGATCCACCACCTCCTGGCCGTGCCGCTGGAAGCGGCGGGCGTCCCCGAGGAGGTCGCAAACATTGTGGCCTTCGCCGTCGCCCTGCTGTTGGTGACGTTCCTGCACGTCACATTCGGCGAAATGGTGCCCAAGAACATCTCCGTATCCGTCGCGGACAAGGCGGCGCTGCTGCTGGCGCCGCCGCTGATGTTCATCGGGCGGCTCGTCAAGCCCGTCATTGCGGCGCTTAACTGGTCCGCGAACCACATCCTGAAGCTGATGCGGATTGAGCCGAAGGACGAGGTGACCTCCACCTTCACCCTTGAAGAAGTGCAGTCGATCGTGCAGGAATCCACCCGCCACGGACTCGTGGACGACGACGCCGGACTCATCACCGGAGCGCTCGAGTTCTCCGAACACACCGCGTCCCGTGTGATGGTTCCGCTGGGCAAACTCGTCATGCTCAAGGCGGCCACCACGCCGGTCGAATTCGAAAAGGCAGTGAGCCGGACCGGGTTCTCGCGCTTCCCGATGCTCGACGACGACGGCATGCTGGCCGGCTACCTCCATATCAAGGACGTGCTGTCCATCCCGGACGCCGGGTACCACCAGCCGATTGCGGAAAGCCGCATCCGGTCGCTGGCGAACCTCGCCATGGACGACGAAATCGAGCAGGCCATGTCCGTCATGCAGCGCACGGGCTCGCACCTGGCGCGCGTGATCGGACCCGACGGGCTGACCCAGGGCGTGCTGTTCCTCGAAGACGTGATCGAGCAGCTCGTCGGCGAAATCCGGGACGCGACGCAGGCCACCGGCTACCGCAGGCTGGGCCAGGACCAGTAGGGGGCGGCCCAATAACGGGCGGCCCCGTAACGGCCGGTCCAGTAACGGGCAGCCCCGCTGCGGCCGGGCACCGGCGGGGGCACGCCGTGTATCCCTAAATAGGAATGATTCCTATTTAGGGATACACTCGGGCTGTTGCTATTGCTCCTGATTCTCAATAACAGATCCGAGGTTTTCCGTGCGTCGTCCCGCTGCCCGAGTCCTGCTGGCTGGTCTTGCCGGCCTGGGCCTCCTGCTCACCGCGTGCAGTCCGACGTCCGGCAGCCCGCGGGGGACCGCGGGGGACGGCCTGGTCAACGTCGTCGCATCCACCAGCGTGTACGGCGACATCGTCTCCAGCATCGGCGGCGACAAGGTCCGGGTCAGCTCGATCATCAACCGCACCAGCCAGGACCCGCACTCCTACGAGGCCACCACGCAGGACAAGCTGGCCGTCTCCAAGGCCGAGCTGGTGGTGGAGAACGGCGGGGGATACGACGCCTTCATGGACACGCTGGCGACCGACACCGGCCTGGACCGCGGCAGCGTCATCAGCGCCGTGGATGTTTCAGGCCTTGTCTCCGAAAGCGCTGCCAGCGAAAGCCCGGCAGCGGCGAGCCCCGACTCCGCCGGCCACACCCACGGATCCACGGGGCTGAACGAACACGTCTGGTACAGCCTGCCTGCCATGTCCCGCCTCGCGGACGCCGTCGCCGAGAAGCTGGGCTCGCTGGAACCGGCCTCGGCGCCGACGTTCCGGAGCAACGCGGCGGCCTTCAAGGACTCGCTCGGCGGCCTGGAAACGAAGCTCGCCGCCATCAAGTCCTCGGCGGGCCACGCGCCCGTGGCCGTCACCGAGCCTGTACCGCTGTACCTGCTCGAGGACGCCGGACTGGAGAACGAGACCCCGGCCGAGTACACGGCGGCGATCGAGGAGGACGCCGACGTCCCGCCCGCCGTGCTCAAGACCACCGTCGATCTCGTGGCATCCCGAGGCGTAAGGCTGCTGGCCTACAATACCCAGACCGAGGGACCGCAGACGGCGGCGGTGAAAAAAGCCGCCGAGAACGCCGGCGTCCCGGTCGTGAACTTCAGCGAGACCCTCCCGGACGGCCAGTCCTACCTGCAGTGGATGACCGGAAACGTGGAGAGCATCGGCAAGGCCCTAGGATGATCGCAACAGCGGGAGCAGCCATCTCCGCGGAAAATCGAGGAAACCCCTTTTGACACCGGTAGTGAGCCTGCGCGGCGCCTCCCTGGCGTTCGGCCAACGGACTCTCTGGGAGGGCCTGGACCTGGACATCAACCCGGGTGAATTCTTTGCCGTGCTCGGGCCCAACGGCAGCGGCAAGACCACCTTCCTGAAGGTCCTGCTGGGATTGCAGGAACTGAGCACGGGAACGGCCGTGCTCGACGGCCACCCCGTTGAACGGGGAAGCCGCCGGATCGGCTACGTGCCCCAGCAGAAATCATTCGACCCCGATACGCCCCTGCGCGCCCGCGACCTCGTGGCCCTCGGCGTCGACGGCCACCGCTGGGGCATCCGCCTCGGCGGCGCCAAGGTGAACCGTAAAGTCGATGAACTCCTGGAGCTTGTGGGCGCCACCGACTACGCCAAGGTGCCGGTGGGGCAGCTTTCCGGCGGTGAGCAGCAGCGCCTGCGCGTGGCGCAGGCCCTCGCGACCGATCCCAAGGTGCTGCTGTGCGACGAGCCGCTGCTCTCCCTAGACCTTCAGCACCAGCAGGGCGTCAGCGCGCTGATCAACAGGCAATGCCGCGACGCGGACAGTGCCGTGGTGTTCGTGACCCACGAGATCAACCCGATCATGGACTACGTGGACCGGGTCCTGTACCTGGCCGGCGGAAAGTTCCGGGTGGGCACACCCGCGGAGGTCATGACCACCGAGGTGCTCTCCGATTTGTATGACAGCCGTGTTGAGGTCATCCAGGCCAACGGCCGGCTGATCGTCGTCGGGCTGCCGGACGCCGCGACGCACCACCATCTGGACGCGCACTCAGTCGCGGGCGAGGCGGGCTAAGTGGATCTGGGCGACCTGCTGCACTCAATCTTCAACTTCGAAAACTACGGCGAGCTGCTGGTCCTGGTGCAGAACTCCATCTGGGCCGGCGCTGTCCTCGGGCTGCTCGGCGGAATCATGGGCACCTTCGTGATGAAACGCGACCTCGCCTTCGCCGTCCACGGGATCTCGGAGCTCTCCTTTGCCGGCGCGGCGTTCGCGCTGCTGATCGGTGCCGACATCATCCTCGGCTCGCTGGCAGGATCCGTGCTGGCAGCCCTGGTGCTGGGCGTGATGGGGGTCCGCGCACGGGACAAGAACTCGATCATCGGCGTCATCATGCCCTTCGGGCTTGGCCTGGGCATCCTCTTCCTGTCCCTGTACGAGGGCCGGGCGGCCAACAAGTTCGGCCTGCTCACCGGGCAGATCGTATCGGTCGGGACCGTCCAGCTGCAGGTCCTGGCGGTCGCCGCCGTCGTGGTGATGCTGGCGCTGGCCGCCATCTGGCGGCCGTTGACCTTTGCCAGTGTCGACCCCGACGTCGCCACCGCCCGCGGCGTGCCGGTGCGGGCCCTCGCCCTTGGTTTCATGGTGCTGCTGGGGATCAGCGTGGCGCTGTCCATCCAGATTGTGGGCGCGCTGCTGGTGCTGGCCCTGCTGATCACGCCCGCGGCCGCCGCCATGCGCGTCACGTCCTCGCCCCGGCTGGTTGTCACGCTGAGCATCGTCTTTGCGATGACGGCGACCGTCGGAGGCATCCTGCTGGCCCTCGGCGGCCGGCTGCCGATCAGCCCCTATGTGACCACGTTGTCCTTCCTGATCTACGTGGCCTGCCGGATGATCGGTGGCGCACGGACCAGACGGGGACTCAACGGCCGGGTGGTGCGGAGCGCCGCTGCGTCGGCTTAACGCTCTCACGCCACAGTGGCGGAATTTCCCCAGGTTTGCCGTCGGCCGCCGGCGGGTCCCTGCGCCCCGCCGGTGATTTCCGGGGTCACGAGGTCAAAGGTGGGGAATTTCAGCAGCTCCGGCTATTCGCCTGGCTGACTGGCTGTGCATTCTGGGCACAGGCCGAAGATTTCCACGGTGTGCTCCACCGCGGTGAAGCCGTGCTCATTCGCGATCCGCGCGGCCCAGGCCTCGACCGCCGGTGCTTCCACTTCCACGGCCTTGCCGCAGTTCCGGCACAGCAGGTGATGGTGGTGCCCGGTGACGGCGCAGCGCCGGTACACCGCTTCGCCGTCGGCGTTGCGCAGGACATCCACCAGCCCGTCGTCGGCGAGGGACTGCAGGATCCGGTAGGAGGTCGCGAGGGACACCGCGGTGCCGCGCTCCTGGAGGATACGGTGCAGTTCCTGGGTGCTGACGAAGTCCGCCAGGTCGTCCAGGGCGGCACTGACGGCGAGGCGCTGCTTGGTGACGCGCTGTTCCTTGCCCTGCACGGGTGCCGAGGCCGGAGTCCGGCTGCTGCCGGTGGTAGCGCCTTGGGACATCGTGGAACTCGCTTCGTCAAAAGAATTCGCGGGTGGGACTCGCTGAGTGTGGCAATGTCCAAGATTACCAGCGCCCAAGATTGCCAGCGGCGCTTCGTGGACACTGTGACGGCTGGTGCCTAGGCTGGCCGGATGAAGCTGACCAAATTTACTCACGCCTGTGTCCGCCTCGAACAGGACGGCCGGGTGCTGGTGTTCGACCCGGGCACCTTTTCGGAGACGGACCAGGCCCTGGCCGGAGCACATGCTGTGCTCATTACCCACGAGCACGCGGACCATGTGGACGTCGACGCCGTCGCCGCGGCGTTGCAGTCGAACACCACCCTTGAGCTTTTCGCCCCGGAGGCCGTGGCCGCGACGCTCCGCGGCAAGGCGCCCGACGCCGGAAGCCGCATCCATGTGGCGGGCGCGGGCGAGGAATTTGAAACGTCGGGCTTCGCCATCAGGACCTTTGGCGGCCAGCACGCCCTCATCCATCCGCAGATCCCCGTGGTGGCCAACGTCGGCTACCTCGTCGATGGCAATGTCTACCACCCGGGGGATTCCTTCGCGATCCCCGACGGCGTCGACGTCAAGACGCTGCTTGTACCCATCCACGCCCCGTGGAACAAGGTGGGCGAAGTGGTGGATTTTGTCATCGGTGTCCGCGCACCACAGGCCTTCCCGATCCACGACGCGCTGCTGAACGAGCTGGGCCGCGGGCTGGTGGAGGGGCACGTGACCCGGATCGGCGCCAAGTACGGCACCGAGTACCGGCACCTCTCCAGCGGCGATACAGCGGAGGTTTAGCCTCCGCGGGCGCCTTGGCGGGCTTAGGCCGGCGTGCTGACGGACGGGCTGGCCGGCTGGTTTAGGCCGGCCAGACGCCGGCCCGGAAGAACTCGCCCAGCACGGCCTCGTGGGGTTCGGGATCCAGGCCGTGGGCCGCCAGCCACTCCGGGTTGTAGTAATTTCCGGCGTAGCGGTCCCCGGCGTCGCACATCAGGGTCACAACACTGCCCCGGCGGCCCTCCGCAATCATCCCGGCGATGAGCTGCCACGCGCCCCAGAGGTTGGTCCCGGTGGACGGACCCGCGTGCAGACCGGCGTGGTCCCTCAGATGCCGCATGGCCGCCACCGACGCGGCGTCGGGAACCTGGATCATGTGGTCGATTACGGCGGGCACAAAACTCGGCTCCATCCGCGGCCGGCCGATGCCCTCGATGCGGGAGGGCAATCCCGCCGCGGGTGCGTCGGCTGCAGTCCCGCCGCCAGCTGTCCCGCCGTCGGGCCGGCTGTTCCGCCAGCCCGGATAGAACGCGGAATTTTCCGGGTCGACGACGGCGAGGCCCGTCTCGTAGCGGTGGTAGCGCAGGTACCGGCCAATCGTGGCGCTGGTCCCGCCGGTGCCGGCCCCGACCACCACCCAGCGGGGGACCGGGTGCTCCTCCAGCGCCAGCTGGCCGAAGATCGATTCGGCGATGTTGTTATTCCCGCGCCAGTCCGTGGCCCGTTCGGCGTACGTGAATTGGTCCATGTAGTGCCCGCCCGTGCTGCTGGCCAGATCCGCGGCGGCCTCGTAGACCTCGGAGGCGTGGTCCACCAGATGGCAGGAGCCGCCGAACTGTTCGATCAGGGCGATTTTCTCGCGGCTGGTGGTCCGGGTCATCACGGCGATGAAGGGCAGTCCCAGCAGCTGCGCAAAATAGGCTTCGGAGACGGCGGTGCTGCCGCTGGATGCCTCCACGATCGTGGTGCCTTCCCGGATCCAGCCGTTGACGAGGCCGAAGAGGAACAGGGACCGCGCCAGCCGGTGCTTGAGGCTGCCGGTGCGGTGGGTGGATTCGTCCTTCAGGTACAGCTGCACGCCCCAGTGCTCCGGGAGCGGCACCGAGTACAGGTGGGTGTCGGCTGAGCGGTTGTTTTCGGCGTTGATCCGGCGGACGGCCTCGTCGGCCCAGGCCCGGTCCTGCAGGTGCGCTGTGTTCACCGCTACAGCCTACCGGGGGCGGCGGGACGCCAAAGATAGAGTGGGGAAATGGACACCCTTCTCGATGCTGCCGCCCTCAAGGACCGGATGGACGACGCCGGCGCAGCCGGCCAGCGCACAGTACTCCTCGACGTTCGCTGGGCGCTGGGGGATCCCCACGGTCACGATCACTACCTGCGCGGACACATCCCCGGGGCCGTCTTCGTGGATCTCGCCACTGAACTTGCCGGACCGGCGGAACCGGAACGCGGCAGGCATCCGTTGCCGCCGTCGGAGCAGTTCCAGGAGTCAGCGCGCCGCTGGGGCATCAACGACGGCGATGTGGTCGTAGCGTACGACGACAGCGGCAACATGGCTGCGGCCCGGCTGTGGTGGATGCTGCGCAACGCCGGCTTCAGTTCTGTGTACCTGCTCGACGGCGGCCTGGCCGCGTGGCGGGCTGCCGGGTTCGAGCTGGCGGCCGGACCCGAACAGCCCGCACCCGGAAACGTCACCCTGTCCGACGGCGCCATGCCCGCGATCGACGCCGGACAAGCCGCCAGTTGGGGCCGGCGGGGGCTGCTGTTGGACGCCCGGGCGGGGGAGCGGTACCGCGGCGAAATCGAGCCCGTGGATCCCCGCGCCGGCCATATTCCGGGGGCCGTCAGTGCCCCTACCACCGGGAACCTGCGCGCTGACGGGCGCTTCCTTGCCCCGGCGGAGCTGCGGGAGCGCTTCGAACAGCTCGGTTACCGGGACGGCGTTCCCACTGCCGTGTACTGCGGGTCCGGAGTGACAGCGGCCCATGAAATCGCCGCCCTCGAGATTGCCGGCTTTTCCGCTGCCCTCTATCCGGGGTCCTTTTCGGAGTGGTGCCACGGTCCCGCGAACGATGTTGTCACCGGGCCGGAACCGTACGGCGAGGACGCAGCTTCACACTAAGGGCCAGCCCGAGCGCCGGACGGCCCGCGCAGGCTGCTCAGAGCGCCTCCAGTTCATCCCCAGGCAGACAATGATTCCTATGCTGCGGCTGCCACTTTGGGCTTTCCACGCCTGAGCGTTTTGGCTTGGTGCCGGAGCTGGCGCCGGCGGCGGGAGCCTGGCTGGTCTGTGGCTGATGGCCGAAGCGGTGTTCCGGGCAGGGGCGGCGCGGTGGAACGGTACGTGTGGCCGGTGGGGGTGGTGAGTTCGAGGGTGTGCCTCGCGCCGATGCTCAAGGCGGATCCGGGTGCGGCTTCGGGGCTGGGGCGTGCTTTCCAGCCGGGGTTTTCTTTGGTGTGGTTGCAGGCTTCGCAGAGGCCGGCGGCGTTGTCCGTGGTGGTCGGGCCGCCGGTGTGCCAGGGAATGATGTGGTCCAGGTGGCGGATGGGCGCGTCGCAGTACGGGGTGCGGCAGGTGTCGTCGCGGGCCTGGATGAAGCGGCGGTGCCCGGGCGGGAAGAGCCGGGCGCGGGAGTCCATGGCGAYGAGCTCGCCGGCGCCGGGGTGGGTGTAGACCCGGCGGAGCCAGAGGTTGAAGTTCCGGTCCTCGGCGTTCGTCCCGGCGCCGATGCGTTCCCGGGCCCAGCCGGCGGGGACGGTGCCGTAGCCGGGCAGGACGGCGGGTTCGGCGTTGCCCTGGAAGAGGGTGCGGTCGGTGATGACGAGCTGGATYTCGACSCCGGTGATCCCGCCGGGGGTGCCGGTGATGCGTTCGACCAGCGCATCGGCCATCAGCTGCCCGCGGCCCCTCGGACCCCCGGCGGCACGGAGGGTGTCGGCGTGCCCGCTCAACGCCTTGTAGACGGCGACGCCGGCGGTCACGGGCAGCAGGGCGGTCAGGCAGGTCATCGCATCGGGGGCCGGGCGGAGGCTGACACGCCGCTCACTGGCGGCGTGCGCGGCGCGTTCGGTCACGGAGCGGGGATCACGCCGGTACGCGGCGGCCCGGGCCGCGGCGACCAGGGACCGGTCACCGGCCCCGGCGAACGTCCCGGCGTCGGCGGCGAGGTCGGCGTCGACGGCGGCCCGGTCCGCGGCGCTCAGGCACGCGGTTTCGCGCACGAGCAGGGTGGCGCGCCA